>JAZOOE010000203.1:0-4062 GCA_045654865.1 Acutalibacteraceae bacterium
ACCGGAAGCACGATAAACATCATCTTTTCCACAACAGACTCGTCCAGTCTCAGTGTGATCAATGCGCCGATGATCGCGCCGATAAAACCTGCAATACCGCAAGGAATCGCCAGTTTCCATTTCACAAATCCACTCTTCGCAAAACGAAGCATCGCCACGATCGCACCCGGGAATGCGCCAAGCTTGGATGTACCGATGATAATATGTACCGGAACACCCGCCAGAACGAAGGCCGGGAATGAGATCAGTCCGCCGCCTCCTGCGATCGCATCAACAAAACCTGACAGAAACAAAAATGGGCAAACGATTAAAAACTTCTCCATATTTTTCCCCTTTTTTAAACTCAATTCTCTTTTTTGTGTTCACTCTCTTTGCGTTCTTTTATCATTATATTTGACAAGTGAGCACATGAAACCACATGATATCATAGCACAGAATGTTTCTTATGACAACCATCCTTCATATAAGAATATGAAAAAGAGGTACAAAAATCATTGCGGCTTTCGCTTTGTTATGCTACACTTCTACTATAATAATTTGATAATCCAACGGTATTATGGAGGTTTTTTATGGGAAGAGTAATTATTGCACCTGGTAAATATGTGCAGGGCGCAGGCGAAATGGCAAATCTGGGAACTTATGTTGCAAAGCTTGGTAAAAAGGCACTTGTAGTAGTTTCCCCGTCCGGTAAAAAGAGAAATGCTGCTACAATCGACGCTTCTTTCAGTGCTGCAGGCGTAGAAGTTCTTTACGAAGAGTTTAACGGCGAATGTTCCAGAAACGAAATCGCAAGACTGGTTGCAGTTGTAAAAGCAAACGGTATTGATGTAGTTGTTGGTGTAGGCGGAGGAAAGATCCTGGATACTTCCAAAGCAGTTGCATACGAGAACAGCATTCCGGTAGCGATCGTTCCGACTATCGCATCCACAGATGCTCCGTGTTCCGCATTAGCAGTTGTTTACTCTGATGAAGGTGTATTCGAAGACTACTACTGGCTTCCGTCCAACCCGAACCTGGTATTAATGGATACAGACGTTATCGCGAAAGCTCCGGCCAGATTATTAGTTTCCGGTATGGGCGATGCGTTAGCTACATATTTTGAGGCAAGAGCAACAAAGAATAGCGACGGCACAACATGCGCAGGCGGCAAGGTAACAACAGCAGCTATGGCGCTGGCTGAGCTTTGCTTCAATACTCTTATGGAGGAGGGCGTTAAGGCGAAGCTTGCACTTGAGGCAGGCGTTTGCACACCCGCAGTTGAAAAGGTTATCGAAGCAAACACACTCCTCAGCGGTATCGGCTTTGAAAGCGGCGGACTTGCAGGTGCGCACGCAATCCATAACGGTCTTACTGTTCTTCCTGAATGTCATCATATGTATCATGGTGAAAAGGTTGCTTTCGGCACACTTACTCAGCTTGTTCTTGAGAATGTTGACAGCGATGAGCTTGAAAGCATTATCGGCTTCTGTATTGAGCTTGGTCTTCCCGTGACATTCAAAGAGCTCGGTATCACCGAGATTACGGATGAAAAGCTTATGGCTGTTGCAACAGCCGCTTGTGCAGAGGGTGATACACTTCATAATATGCCCTTTGAAGTAACTCCCGAAAAGGTTTGTGCTGCTCTTAAGGCGGCTGATGCCTACGGCAGATACTTCCTCGGCGAATAATTTACGGGTTCAGAAATAAGTAAGAGACGGTGTCTTCGGGTGCCGTCTCTTTATATTGTCCTATTGTTATGGCACATATATATCTTGAGGATTTCTTTGAAGAAGCAATTTCCGATTATGTCGAGTTTTTTGATAATGCACTTTCAAAGGCTTAAAGCATGAGGTCGAAAAAACAAAAGCTGTTTGGCGACATTTTTTTTGTCACGTTTGATTTTTTTCTTGACTTGGGTGCATAAGTAGGATATAATTAGAAAAAATATAATAATAAATAAAAGGAACCAGCTGTCTGCAGAGGACTCTGGTTCTTTCTGTTTTTTTATGATCGCTGATAAAAAACGTAAAGGAGCAAGTATTATGGAAATACAAATCCGTGAGCTTATTGATCAGATCAAAAAGGACGGTGTGTCAGCTGCTGAAGCGGAAGCTGTCAGTATTGTTGATGCCGCAAAGGCAGAGGCAGCAAAAATAGTTGCTGAGGCAAAAGCACAGGCTGAGCAAATCTTAAACAATGCAAAAAATGAAAATGAGCGAATTGTGAAATCAGGCGAGGATGCAATTCGGCAGGCAGGACGTAATCTGCTCATTTCTTTCCGTGAAAGTGTAACAAGAGAAATGGAGGCTGTTTTAAGAGAGAACGTAAACTCTGCATATTCCTCCGAAGACTTCTCTCAGCTTATTCTCAGTGTTGTGGAAATTTGGGCAAATAATTCAGAAGTTGAGAATATTGCGGTTGTTCTCAACAGCAATATATTGAAGTCAGTTGAAGATAATCTTCTTGCAGGCTTAAAGGCAAGAATGCTTAACGGAATAACACTTAAGGCAAGCGATAGCTTTGACGGAGGCTTCCGTATTGCTGTAAATAACGGAAGTGCATATTATGATTATTCCTCCGAGGCAGTTGTAGAGATGCTGTCCGTTTATCTCAGTCCCAGAATTACAGAGCTGTTGAAAGAGGCGTAAAAGTTATGGCTGAATATTATCTGATTTCACAGCTTCCGTCATTAGACGGAATCGGTGAAAATTCAATGTTGCCTATTACGGAAGAACGATATCTTGAATTATGCAAGAGCTTTCTCGGGGCAAGGATGTTGAATGAGTTGGAGAATTTAACGTTGATACCGCCGCTGAATCCTCAAAAGTCAAGATTTGCAATAGTCGAAGCGTGGAATGATCGCGAACGTAATCTACGGCTTGCATTGGCAAAGGTGAGGGCAGACAAAATGAATAAATCATTTGAAATTCCCAAGGGACAGCTGTCTGCCGAAATCTTAAAAGCGGCAAATTCTGCGGCTGAAACAGTAAATCCGCTTGAAGCTGAAAAATTTCTTTTGAATTATCGTCTGAGCTTTCTTGAGACCTTAAGACCTACTGATTCATTTTCTGATGAATACATTTTTTATTATGCATTAAAGCTTAAGCTCATACTCAGAATCAGAGAATTTGACAAAAGAACAGGTGAAATCAACTATAAAAATATTTACAGTGAAATTGTCAACGGAAACAGATCGGAGGTATAACGATGAGTAAAAATACAGGAAGAGTTGTCAGCATAAACGGTAATCTGGTATCTGTTGAATTTGACGGTAATGTTTCAATGAATGAAATTTGCTATGTCAAGCTTCAGGATACTTCGCTTAAAAGTGAGGTTATCCGAATCAGAGGAAATATTGCGCAAATTCAGGTTTATGAAATGACAGGAGGCATTAAGTGCGGTGATCCTGTTGAGTTTACGGACGAAATGCTGTCGGCAGAGCTTGGTCCCGGACTGCTCGGACAGATATATGACGGATTGCAGAATCCCTTGCCCGTTCTTGCGGAAAAAGCGGGCTGGTTTCTTGAGAGGGGCAATTATGCACAGGCTCTGAACAGCGAGCAAAAATGGGATTTTACACCTACTGCTCAAGCGGGAGACGTATTGCGTGCAGGTGAATATATAGGAACAGTTCCCGAGGGAGCTTTTACGCATAAAATATTTATACCGTTTTATCTTCTCGGAACCTATACTGTAAAATTTATCGCAGAAAAGGGTTTATATTCAATAAAAGATACCGTTGCCATTATAGCAGATGAGCGCGGTCGGGAAATCCCCGTAACAATGTCGTTCAAATGGCCTGTAAAGCGTGCAGTTAAGTGCTATAGTGAAAGATTGGCTCCGGTTGAAACGATGGAAACTAAGGTCAGACTTGTCGATTCGTTTTTTCCTGTTGCAAAGGGTGGAACTTATTGCACTCCCGGGCCTTTCGGTGCAGGCAAAACCGTTCTTCAGCACACAACCTCAAAGTATGCCGACGTTGATATCGTAATTATCGCCGCTTGCGGTGAGCGAGCAGGAGAGGTTGTTGAAACGTTAACGGAGTTTCCTGAGCTTACGGATCCCAAAACGGGCCGATCGTTG
>JAZOOE010000204.1:0-14441 GCA_045654865.1 Acutalibacteraceae bacterium
TTGAATATTTCTTCAACAGACTTTCCGGTAGCACGAAGTGTTTCAATACCGGTATTTACAAGAATAGAACCGTGCCCCAGCATAAGAATATGATCAAAGCTGTGTTCAAGGTCATTAACAAGATGAGTTGAAAGAACAACAGTAGCATTTTCCTTGTAGTTGCTCATAATGATGTCAAGAATAACGCTTCTTGCGGCAGGGTCAACGCCGCCGAGAGGCTCGTCAAGAAGATATATGTCGGCGCTTCTTGACATTACAACGAGAAGCTGAAGTTTCTCCTTCATACCCTTTGACATAGTCTTGACCTTCTGATTGAGATCAAGTCCGAAGCGGGAAGCAAATTCAATTGCCTTGATCTTGTCAAAGTCCATAAAGAAATCGCCGTAATAGTTTATGCAGTCGATCGTGCGGAATCTTTCGGGGAAGAAGGTGCAATCGGGCAGATATGCAACGTGAGCCTTAGAGCCGATGCCTATAGGTCTGCCGTCAACCTTTACCATACCCGTGTAGTCGTGAATAAGTCCCGAAAGGATCTTCATAAGAGTAGTTTTACCGCAGCCGTTGGGACCGAGAAGTCCGACTATCTTACCGGAGGGAATGTCAAAGGAAATATTATTGAGAACCACGTTGCCGTCATAGTCCTTGGTAAGATTTCTTACCTTGAAGGCATATTCGCTTCTGCGGCGTGCTTCTGCTGCATCGTTAAATTCACCCTGCTCAGCGCCGTAGGTATTGTCATACTGCTGAAACGGCTCGGGAGAATATGATTTTTTATGAGGTCTTAACGCCATTTTTCTCTCTCCTTACTTTCTGTTATCTTGTGCGACACCGAACTGAGGGAAGTCGGAGTCGGAATATATATCGCTGAAGCTGTCGTCCGAAAGGACTCTTGCGGCTATACCGAGAGCCTTATCGTTATAGGCGGTATCGTCGTGTCTTTGTCCCGCAAAATACCAGGTTCTTTCGGGCCACATTCCGTATGCCGCATCAACGGTACCGTCGGGAGACAAATGCTTGTGCTGAGGATCACAGCAGCGTCTGCCCTCCTCAGGGAACTGAGTCAGTACCTCACCGAGAGGAGCACTGAGAGCCCCGAGAGTGGTGGAGGACACGTTTATAATTCCGTCCGAGGACATTTTGTCTGACTTTACGACACCAGGAAAAGCAAGACCGTAGCCGCATATTGCAAAGAATTCAACGCCCTGCTTTTCAAGCTGCTTTACCGTCTCGGGGAAATTGACACGATATTCATAGAATCTGTCTGCTCTTTCGCGAAGCGATGCGTGAGCCTTGTCGGAAAGATACTTTTCTGCAAGAGCGGGATATCTTTCGGGGGGAATTATACCCCACATTGACAACGAATTTGCAAGCACCGTGGCACAAAGGGCATCAAGAGCCTTATCTGCGGTTGCATCAAAAACACCGTCGGGCATCATTTTGAGGAAGCCGCCGATACTGTCTGCCGTTTTCTTGTCGGCAAGCATCTCAACCATTGAAAGTGCATTTTCCGTTACAATATCCTTTGCCATAAGATCGGCAATAAGGTGACTGCCGCCGAGAGCCGCAACGAAGTACATAACTCGCTTGACGTCGTTTTTATGAGCAAACAGCTGGAAATAAGCTGTTGAAAGAGCACCACCGAGGCTTACGGGAACAAGATTGACCTTATCGCTACCCGTCTGCTGCTTTACCATATCGATATACCGACTGAGAAGCTCTGCCGTTTCATAGGTATCACCGAATGAATTGTAGGAAAAGAAAAAAAGATTTTCCTCACCGATTCTCTCGGCAAGCTGCTGCAGAGGAACCATCTTGTATATGTAGCGCTTCTCATCGGGAGAGCACTGAGCAAGGCTGTAAGGATAATCAACGACTCTCAGAGTGTTTTTCATAGAGCCGTCGGGCAAAGAGGCTATGGGATCGGTCATATCTCTGATGATCGAAGCAACCTTATCGGAAAATCCCGCATCTCTTCTGAAAAGCATCATCTTCATCAGAGCTCCCTTGAGGGTACCGAGAATTTCCTCACCGTCAATATCCAAAGGCCATGCCATTTTAATTTTTGCGCCCTTTGAATCCACCAGTTCGACCTTTGACTGACCGATGCCGGGAAGAATCACGCAAGGCGTGTATTTATTTTCAGGCATATTTTTTCCTCGTTTCATAAATTTGCATATTTATTTAATATATATTATCACACCAAAGTCTAAAATGCAATACAAAATTCATTTTTTTCACCCCGCATCTCCGCAGATAAAAAGGTAGCGGAGAAAAAAATCCGCAACGGCAAGAAAAAAACTCTCACCGCCGCGGAAAAGAATCGAAAAAATGTCCGTTTTACCCTTATGGGAGCTCCTTATCCTCAAGGCGCTCTGCCAGCTGAAGAAGCCAGCCTGCCGCGCCCGTATAAAGACTCCAGCCGCCCCGTCCCGTGTGTCCCGTTGCACTGTATACGTCTCCCGCAAGGGCATAGGGCTCCGTTTTGTATATCTCTCCGAGAGAGCCTCTGTACTTTTCGGAGGGAAGCAAAGCACGCAGAACCTGCTCTGCCTCATCCGTGAGCCCCTCCTTGAACAGAGCCATACAAAACCATACCGCAGCGTGAGTATACTGTCCTCCGTTCTCGCGCATTCCCTCGGGATAAAAATTTACGTATCCCGTTTTTCTGCCCGTCTCATTAAAGGGCGGGGAAAAGAGCTTTACAACGCCGTTTTCCTTGTCAAAAAGTCTGTCGCAGGCATTAAGAAGAGCGGAACGCACCCGTTTTTTGTCCGGCATATCAGCAAAGGAAGCCCACGCCTGACAAAGAATATCAATTTCACAGCTTTCTGCGCCCTCATCGCCGAGAGCCTCGCCGTTGTCATAAAAGCCTCTTATATACCAGCTTCCGTTCCACGCGTTTTTATCAACTGCCTCCGTGTAGCAATCGGCCTGCTGTCTCAGAAGCTGAGCAGACTTTGGATCATTCATCAATTCGCAAATTTTTGCAAATTTTTCACACAAGACCTTAAGAAACAGAGACAGCCAGACACTTTCACCCTTTCCCTTTTCCCCTACGGTGTCAAAGGAATCGTTCCAGTCTCCCGTTCCGAAAAGAGCAAGAGAATGCTCACCGTGGGTAATTCCTCTGCCCAACGCCCTCAGACAATGCATATAAAGACTTTCCTTGATCTCAGAATGGCTGTATTCACAATATCGCTCACGCTCCCGAGGGGAAAGCTCCTCTCCCGAAAGATAAGGCAGCCGCTTTTCAAGGACAGCCGTGTCTCCCGTCCTCAGAACGTACTCTGCCGTTACAAAAGCAAGCCACAGCAGATCGTCGGATATTTTTGTTCTTACACCCTTATATTTCAAGCCGCCACGGTACATAAGATGAAACCAGTGAAGCACGTCTCCCTCGTAAAACTGTGCGGATGCCGCCGTGAATATCATCTGCTTCACCCGACGAGGCTCAAGGTCTGTCAGAGCAAGAGAATCCTGAAGCTGATCCCTGAAGCCGTAGGCTCCGGAGCACTGATAAAAGCCACACCTTGCCCGAAGACGGCAGCAGCTCACCTGGTGGTATAAAAGCGCCGAGGCAAATACGTCAAAAAAGGCATATCCCGTATTGAAAACGGGTGCAACCGCCGTTTTTTCGAAAAAGGGACTCTTTATGAGACGACGGGCGATGACCTCGTTGCGGGCAAAGCACAGCTCAAAGCATACCGTACGTTTATCTTTTTTACCTATAGCAATTTTTTGCAATACCGATACTGCTCTTTCATCCGCAGAAAAGCATTCCGTTTTATCTTCGAAGCCCCGACATTCACAGTGGGAGGAATACAATGCCAGCACACCGGGATAGTCCGTATTAAGAGGATTTTTTACAAATATCATATCCTCGGCTTTTTTACATATCAGAAAACGCTCCTCTCTTTTTTCCCCGAGAAGCGGCAGAATAACGTAGCTGAGCTCACAAAAATATTCGCTGTCGGAAATATTTTCAAGAACCGCAGTCAGCCTTTTTCTGTCCCCCCTTTGGGGCACCTCAACTCTCAGAGTGATTTTCAGCTTATCCGTCTGTCCTCTGAACAGAGCATAATTTTCATAAAAAGAGCAAGCACTTCCGTCCGCAACGACAAAAACGCCGTCGCTGTCTCTCAGAATAAGCCTTTCACCCGTAAGCCCCGCCAGAGTATCGTTGCTCCACGGAGTCAGCTTGTTCTGTCTTGAATTTTTACACCAGCTGAAGCCGAGAGAGGAATCCGTTATAAGCGTACCGAAGGTATTGTTTGCAAGAGTATGGCCCCATGGCAGACTCGGGGTGCCGCTGATTGCAAAGCCGCCGCGAATAAAGCCGCAATACGCATCCTCAGGGGCGGCTACGCCCCGCGGGATATTGCTCTCCGTTCTTCCTACGGAGGCTCCCGGGGAGTAATCAGGCAAACAAAGACAGGAAAAGCCGAGCACCGAGGCAAAGGATGCCTTTGAGACGGAGGAGATCGTCAGAATATGCACTCCTCCCCTTTTTCCCCTCATATCTGCCATATCCTCCTCGGCAAGCATTTTCATAAGCCGATTTTCACCCGATAAATAGTAGTCGCGGTTATTTTCAAGAATAAAAACGAGATCTGAGGGAACGGTGCTTCTGAACAGCCTTCTGTGAAGTCTGATAAAGGCTCTGAGCATTATATCGGTGCAATTTCTGTCGGGAAAGACACATATCACGGGAATGTCCCCCGATATGCCCGTTTCCCACAAAGCCTCTCTTGATACCATCCCCGATTGGCAAGCAGATAATGAGATATCCGAGGGGGTTCCGCCGAAAAATGCGCGGGCAATAAAATCACAGCCCGCCCCGAAGGTCAGCTCATCTCTTAAAAATACGGCGGCGGCTCCCTTTTTTACGTTCTGCAAGGCAGCACCTCTTACCCTCGCAAGGGCAGACATTGCTCCCTCTCTTTGCGCTCCCGCCGCAAGTATCAGAACCGCCTCACTGCTTTTTCCCGCCGGAACACTTATTTCTGTTTTCATCGCAAGCACGGGGAAAACACCCCTTACAGTGTTTTTCTCGCAGCTATAGCCCTTTTCAAAAATATGTGCTCCCCTGACGGCTCTTGACGCAACTCTTTCCCGATCAAGGGAAACGCTGACGGCTTTTTTTGAGTAAAGCCCCGCGGCAACAAAGGGACAGGCCTCATCCCTCTTTCTTGAAAACACTACCGCCTGATGCTTTTCCGAAAATTCCGCATTGAGAAACATATCACTGAATGCGGGATGCATATCCCTCTCAAGCACTCCCAGAAGAGAGGGTTCAATATACCAATGCAGTGAAAATTTTTCGGTTTTCTCAGAATTGTTCCGTATCCTTACAGGCAAAAGCAGTGCATTTTCATTTATATGAACACACTGGGCCGCACGAAAAACAAAATCATCACAAGAGACCTCAGCAACTGCGGCATATTTTTTCAGGCTTATACCGCCCGATGAAACGGGAAACAGCGGAACAATCTTATCACCGCGCTGAACACCCACCGAAACTCCGGGGCTCAGGGGTGAATATTTTATAAGCTCACGACCTGCAAAAACGAGACGGCTTCTGCCGTGTCTGTCACAAAAAAGCGTCATCTCGCCGTTTGAATAAGCAAACGCCTCCGCGCCCTCCTCGGGCGCATCTCTTTTTGCGCTCCTCCCCGCTCCTCTGCTTCGCTGCATTGCCCTGTTATCGGCAATATCCCTCAGAATTCCGTGATGCTCAGGCAATCGCTCCTCAAGAAGAATTGCCGCGCTTTCGGCATATCGGTCAGACATAAAGCGTCTTACGAAAATATCACCGTAAAGAGCATTTGCCATAGCGACGATACTCATTCCGAGATGATGCGCCATATAGCATCTGACAATATTATATTCCTCTCCGTCGGTTCTTGAGGGTGTAAAATCAACAGCCTCGTAAAAGCCGTATTCCCCCTCGCAATGGCATGCCGACAGACGTGAAAGATTGCGCAGAGCGCTTTTTTTATCAAAGGGCAAGCTCAGAAAGGTGGAATATGGCGAGATCACGCTTTCATCGTCCGCATCACGCTTCAGCGCAAGTCCTCTGATGCCGTGTGCCTTATATCTGTAATCAAGGGCGGCATCCGTTGAATAAAAGCAGCTCTCTGAAATACCGTAGGGAATCCCCTCTTTTCTCACCCGTCTTTTCTGAGCCTGAAGACATACCTTAAGTCCCTCATAAGCAAAGGTATCCTTAACTGTTTCAAGAAACAATGCAGGCATAAAATATTCAAACATCGTTCCCGTCCAGGATGCGGCGGCGGCATACCGTCCGCTTCTTTTCACAGTTCTTCCCAGCATCTGCCAATGAACGGCGGGCACTCTTCTTCGGGCACATTCAAGAAAGGATGCCATTCTTGCCTCACTCATATAAAGATCATAAAAGGATGAGGAGGGCATACCCGTTTCGCAATCTATTCCTATTCTGTAAAGCTCTCTGTTTTTATCATAAAGACAGGACAAATCACTTTGCTCTATAATTTTTTCAATTCTTGCGGCTGTCGATTTATATTCCTCTCCCGAAAGCTCCGAAAGTCCTTGTTTGAGAGCCGTCAGACACACGAGAAAATTTCCGCAGTCCACAAAGGAAACGTATGCGGGCTTCAGAGGCTTAAGGGTAAGAGTGTCGTACCAGTTATACAAAAGTCCATTATATTTCGGAAGCGAGCTGACGGTATCAAGGGTTGAGTTTACCCTTTCAAGCATCTGAGACGGACTGATAAAAGACATATCTGCCGCCGCAAGTGCGCTTACAAGATACAGGCCGATATTTGTCGGAGAGGTTCTGTGTGCCTTTTTTCTGACGGGCGTTTCCTGAATATTGTCGGGAGGAAGATGATTTTCCGAGGAATTCACGTTTTCCCCAAAATACCGCCACGCCGACTCGGCAAAGGACAGCAGAGTCTGTCTTTCATTGTCCGAAAAAGCAACCCGCCCTGCCTCAGGTCTCAAAAAACCGTCAAAGGCATAAACAAAAGCAAAAAAGATAAAAAGCAACGCCGTCAACCGATGCAAGGGTGCGCCGAAAACAAAAAAGACGGCGGCACATATCAGGGGAAGAACAATACCGTTGAATACTCTTTTGCTTCCGCCTCTGTCGGAATCCGCGGCTGTTTTCCATTGAAGAAGCCTCTTCTTTGAGACAAGGCTTCGGTATGCCGCTCTTACGACGGCATCTGCGCTGACGGCAGTACTTACAGGAAGTGCACCGAGATTCAATACGGCTCTCAGCACAGCCTTGACGGCGAAAGACACGCCCGAGGAAAAATACAGTCCGCTGAATGCCTTTGTGCCCTGACGTAAAAATGAGCAAACGGAACTGAGCACGTCCGCGGAGATAACCGATAATATTCCGATGACACAAAGAGTCACGGCGGGAGTCCCCCTGAAAAAAATACCCCCGACAAGCAGAAGCATACTGAACACGGGAGAAACCGCCCGTCTGAAATTATCAATCAGCTGAAAGCGTCCCACTGCGTTCATTTCGGGGGAAAGCTCCTTGTCGCCAAGAGGAAAAAACAGATATTTAAGATTCTGAACGTCTCCTCTTATCCATCTGTGAAGCCTCGAAAAATAGCCCTCCGGAGTCGACGGAAAGGAATCCGACATTGACGAAGCAGAGCAAAGAACGGCAGAAAGCACGTTACCCTCAAGTATGTCGTGACTGAGAATACGCTGCTTGTCAAGCTTGTCTCCCAGAACTGCATTGAAAGCGTCGATATTTATAAGCCCTTTACCGCAGAATATTGACTCATCCAGCATATCACGGTATCTTTCGTTTACCCCCGCAGAATATACACTTACACCGCCGTCGGAAAAGACAGAGGAGAAAAACGTCTTATTTGCACTTGCCACAGCCGTTTCCATACGCGGAGTTATGACCGCATACCCCGATACTATTCTTTTCTCAGAGGAGGAATAAACGGGCTCATTCAGAGGATGGCGGGCAACCGCAGTCATTCTCCTTATCACCTCAAAGGAAAGGCGGGTATCACTGTCGAGAGCTAAAATATATTTCATATTACCCAATCCTCCCGTATCACCGTACAAAAGGGCAAAGGTGCTCTCGTTACCGTCTCTGAGGAAGCGGGCAAGATCGGTTATGGCGCCTCTTTTTCTTTCATATCCCGTAAACTCGTTTTCCGACGAGGAAAAAACTCTGTCCCGAAGCGCCACGACAAAGCCGCCCGAATGCTTTTCATTAAGTCTGTCAACGAGCCGCTTGACGGCAGCAATATCCGCTTCGTCGGTTTTCAGCTCCGGTACGGGTGCGTTTTTCATATCAAAAAGCAAAATTACCTTCTTGTTTTTGCCGGAATCTGCGCCATAAAGCAAGGAAAGAGGCCTGAAAAGCTTTTCCGCATCCTTCTTACCGGGAAGCAGGGAGGAAACTGCAACCGCACAGTCCGCGCTTTCCTGATAAGCCTCGTCCATGGAAAACGGCTCACGCGGAGGAAACACGGTGCGGGAAATCAGATCCGAAAAAGGACGTATCAGAGCATAAACGGGCAGAATAAGCAACAGAGAAAAATATACGCTTTTTATAAGAAAAAGCCCCGCAAGCACACTTAACACAACAGCGGCAAGCCACTCCCCTGCAATAAACAGAATGCCTTTCGCTCTCGGAGGAGAAAAATCAAGAAAGAAGCCTATGTGTCTGCATTCCCTTTGCGCCGTTGCAAGCGTGTCCCTTGCAAAATCACATTCAGACTTATTATTTTTCAGCGCTCCCCTTGCAACCGCACGACGGTATTCCTTTCTCGTTGCCGAAGACATTTTTTCATACTCGCCCGTGGGATCCTCACAAAGGATCCGCTCAACCCTGCACACGCAAAACAGAAGCCTGTCATGATCCGCTTCGGGGAGAAAGAAAAGACTTTTTATACAGCGTATGATAAGCTCCTTGTTATCGGAATACAGATTATCCGCAATTTCAGCCGCGGCACCCGCGCCGAGCATAACGGGAAGCGCCTCACTTTCCGCAACGGAAAGTCCTTGTCCCGCAAAAAATGATGCCGCCATTTCATCCGACAAGGTGTGCCCCGAGGCAAAAAATGAACGGCACAACAAAAAAAGCGGCTGCAGTCCTTTTTCACCGTTATGTGAAACAAAGCCTTCAGCCGCGTTCAGCGCCAAAGAACAAAGACGATAGTTATCCGTCACCCATAAAGCCGCTTCGTCGGATGACGGCATTTTATCCTGTTCCTTACAATATTTTCTTATTTTTCTGTCATATCCCCTGAAAAGAGAAACCAGGCTCATTATTTTACCTCCGTAAAACAAAATCTTTGCTTTACAGAAAGTTTTGACAGATTTTTATTTTTTATTCCCGTAATCTCTTTTTACACTGAGGAAAAAGCCGTCTGCACCTCCGCCGTAAACGTGGGCGGTAAGCACCGTTTTTCCTGTTTTCAGCGCGGGAGTGATGTCAAAGCAAGCCTTTTCGTCTGTCATTCCCGCAGGAG
Source organism: Acutalibacteraceae bacterium (assembly GCA_045654865.1). GTDB lineage: Bacteria > Bacillota > Clostridia > Oscillospirales > Acutalibacteraceae > RUG806. Next base: position 9,498 of record JAZOOE010000204.1, read on the forward strand.
AAAGCTCCTGCTTTCCCGCAAAAAGGCGGATGCTTTCATATTCACCGCTGAAGCAGACGGTCACGGTATCGTTTATCTGCTTGGGGCAGATAATCTTCTTAACAAGAGTGAAGCAACCGCTATCCGATTTTTTCGGAAGCTCCGTGCGCCCCGAAAACACGGTATTGAATACCGAGGGAGCCTTTATACCGTCAAAAAAGAAGAAATCCGAATTAAGACAAACCGTTCTGTCCATCTTTTCACCTGTCAGACAAGAGGAGCAAGAGTCTCAGCGGAATCACTGAGCATAAACTGAGGATATTCGGGGAAGGAAGCTATAGTAGGCTGTGTCTCGCTCTCAAGAAGCGCAAAAAGGAAAAGAGAGCAATCTGAGCCGTAAAGACCGAGAACGTGTCCCGCATCCTTCACAAACCAGGTATAGTCACGATACATACAGGTGGATGCATTGATACACTTATCAGCGGAAACGTATTTGCTGTCACCAACTGCAAGCTGCTGCTCCGTAAGGGTACTGCCTACAACCGAGGTAAGAGCGCCGCCTGACATGGGAGCCGTTTCAACAACGCCGTCAGCCTGATATTTTGCATGTTCGTAAGCGGGCACGGATGCAAGCCCGTAGCTTGCAACAACGGCAAGCTTCACGCCTGAAGCAAGAGCACCGTCAAGAAGCTCCTGTCTTCTTGATGAAACGCTGTTATAGAAATTATCAAGTCTTGAAAGAAGACCTGCATACTGCTCTTCTCTGCCGTCGAAAATAAATTCACGAGCCTCGGGATAGCACTCGCCCTTCATCATTGACCAAAAGCCGGGAAGCGTTGCAAAGGTAGGAATGAGAGTTTCTTCAAATATCTGATCCTCATATTTTGCCGCAAAGGAGTTGATAAACTTACAAAGACCGTCAAGAGCACCCGTAACGTTTGCAACCTTTAAAAGACCTGCCAGTGAGGGCACCATCTGAGATAAATATCTTTCCACAGCATCAGCCTCAAAGCTTACTTTACCTCTGAAAAGATCAGTAATAACGTCAGCACCGAACATAACGGAGGTATTGGAAACAACCGTATCAAGCTTTTCATAGCCGTACTCTGCCATATAAGCCATTGTGATGCTTCCGCCCATGCTGCAGCAGATAATATCAACCTTCTCCGCCGAATGATCAGCAAGAGCCTTTTCTACCGTTTCATTGAGCAGATCTGCATTATCCATAGGATCAAGACGCCAGTCATATACAAAATAGTATACCTTATCACTGCCGTAGCGTGCGGCAAGAGAGGTAACGAGACTTATTTCATCATTTGCATTGGTATCAAGAAGCTCGGGATAGTGAGCAACTGACTCGGGATAGTATTCAGCGGAAATATTCGTATGCACGGAATTTCCGTTTTTATCGCAGGGATATGCGGAGAAAAGCTTAACGATGTATTCGCAGACTACGGAAACACCTGCTGAGATGCTGAAGGTGGTGATAACGGCAGCAACCGTTTTTGCAAGATAGCTGAAAAGCTCACCTGCATCAAACTGAACGTTGGCGGGAGCCGCATTCTCGGTGCCTCTGTCAAACTGAAGACCGCCCGCAAAATTCATTCCTCTTACGACGATCACGGGTGTGTCCGTTTCGACGGCTGTGATCTCGTTGACAGCCGTTTCGGGAAGAGGCTCTTCACCGGCCGCAAAGCACTGCGCCGTCAAGGAAAACAAAAGAACCGCACTCAATAATAATGATATTGCTTTTTTCATTTTTACATTCCCCCGGGAAATAATTTCCTTTATTTTAGCACACGCGTTATCAATTGTAAACCCTTTTCCGCGCCTTATGGGGAGCAAAAGTGCCGCCGCGGCGCAAAAAGCATTGAAAATTATGTTTATCAGAGCCGTCTGAGCCTTTATGCCGGAGGGCGCAAGCTGTCTGACAAGCTCGGCAAAGGGAATAAAACGCGCTCCGAGAGCAAAAAGGACGGAGCCCACAAGATTGTATGCAATATGCATCAGCGATACCTTTTTTGCACCGTCCCTGAGAGAAAGAGAGGATACGGCACAGGTAAAGCAGGTACCGATATTTGCTCCGAGAATAATATAAAAAACCTGCTCCAAGCCGATAAGTCCTCCTGCCGCCATGGCCTGCAAAAGAGCGGTGGTGGCAGACGAGGATTGAATGAGCGCAGTGAAAAAGCAACCGAGAAGAATTCCCGAAAAGGCATTTTTGCTGTTTGCAAGCACGCTCACCACAAAGGGCATCTCCTTTAGGCCCTGTGCACTGCCCTCCATCATATTCATACCGACGAAAAGCAGTCCGAAGCCCGTCAGAATAAGCCCCGTCCTGTTCAGCCGCCGGGCTTTCGTAAGGCTTATAAGCGCTATTCCCGCAACCGCGCTCAGAGGAGCAAGCTCCGTAAACGAAGCAGCAGTGAGAAGTCCCGTAAAGGTCGTTCCCATGTTCGCCCCCACGATGAGCCAGAAGGCGCTGTAAAGAGACAGCACCCCGCTGTCAACAAAGGCCGCAGTAAGCACGCTTGAGGCTGAGGAGGATTGCAACGCCACGGTAATCACTGTTCCGGTAAGGGTTGCCGTAAATCTGTTGGAGGTGCATTTTTTCAGCAAAACAGCGCTCCTTTCGGAAAAGCTTTCATCAAGGCAATATTTGATCATCAGCATACCGAAAACAAAAACGGCAGTCCCCGTCATAAGGGAAATTACAGTAACAGCATACATAAAATCTTCACCGACCGAAAAAAATTAAAAAAGACAAAAAATTGCAAAAAAAGGTAAAAAAAACATATTGACAGTAGCCAACTACTGTTGTATAATGTCAAAGAATTAATGCTATGACCCACGCAGAACGCGGAGGGAGGGAATATATAATGAGTCAGGTAAAAGTTAAAGAAAATGAATCTCTTGACAGTGCACTCAGAAGATTCAAGCGTCAGACATCAAGAGACGGCGTTATCCAGGAAGTGCGTAAAAGAGAGCATTACGAGAAACCCTCTGTAAAGAGAAAGAAGAAGTCCGAAGCTGCTCGTAAGCGCAAGTACAAATAATTGGATGAAAACAAAACGGGCCTTTATGGAAAGGTCCGTTATTGTTTTTTTGAGGGAAGAGATATGTTAAAAACAGGATTTGAAACAAATTCCGTACCTAAGTATTTTTATGACCGAATAACGGATATAAAGCCTGAGGATATAAAAAATGCGGGAGCCGAGGCTGTGGGGATCGATCTTGACAACACAAGCTTTTACGATAATACCGTCAAACCGTTTCCCGGGCTTTACGAATGGCTTGAGGATATGAAAACTGCGGGCATCCCCGTAATTATAATATCCAACACCTACAATTCCAGAGCAAAGAAAATATCAGAAAAAACAGGCGGTCTGCCCTACATCGGGAATGCGGACAAGCCTGATACTGCCTGCTTTTTCAAGGCAGCCGAAATGCTCGGGATCACCGTTGACAAGCTTGCCATGATAGGCGATCAGCTGTTCACGGATATACAGGGCGCCAACAATGCAGGCGCAATATCAATAAGAGTGAGATACAGAAGACGTGAGATTCTTTTCGGCATACGCTTTGCCCTTGTCAGACGACGCGAAAGACTGTATCTCGAAAATAAGGGTTTAGGTGATAAGGTATGATGTTCAACACAGATAAGCTTGCAAAAAAGCTTGACGGCGTTGCCGATGCGGCGCTTATTTTTTCAGAGGAAAACAGAAGATATTTCACTCAGTTCCCCTCAACTGCGGGTGTGCTTCTCGTGTATGCCGATAAAGCATTGTTCTTTACAGATTCAAGATACACCGAGGCTGCCGCAAAATGCATCGGTCAGGAGCTTGTAATGGACTCTTCTAATGTATATGAGAGACTTACCGAAATATTCAAGGAAAATAAAATAAAAAAAGTAGCCGTTGAAAACGACAAAATGACGCTTGCTCAGTTTGAGGCTCTGAAAAAACAGCTCCCCGACTGCGAGTTTGACACAAGCGATGCGCTTGCAGCTGCAATAGAAGAAATCAGAATCGTAAAGACAGACGGCGAGATTGAGAAAATAAAGGCGGCACAAAAGATCGCAGAGGATGCCTTCGCCCACGTGCTCACCTTTATAAAGCCCGGTGTGACGGAAAAGGAGATCGCCCTTGGGCTTGACTTTTATATGCTCTCTCACGGAGCTGAGGCTGTTTCCTTTGAGACGATTGCCGTTGCAGGTAAGAACTCCTCAATGCCTCACGGCGTTCCCGGTGACTACAAGGTGCAAAACGGTGACTTCATTACCCTTGACTTCGGAGCAACGGTTGACGGCTATCACTCGGATATGACAAGAACCGTGATCCTCGGCACCCCCTCTGAAAAGCAGAAAGAGATTTATGAAACAGTGCTCAGAGCACAGACGGAATCCCTTGCGGTGCTGAAGGAGGGCATCAGCGGCTTTGATGCGGATAAGGTTGCCCGTGACGTTATTACAGCCGCAGGCTACGGAGATAACTTCGGACACGGTCTCGGACACGGTGTCGGCGTTGAAATCCACGAGTCCCCCAACCTTTCACCCCGTTCAAAGCATACTCTTACGGCGGGCAACGTGGTTACCGATGAGCCCGGAATCTATCTCCCCGGAGAATTCGGTGTGAGAATCGAGGATATGGCGCTCATCACGGAAAGCGGACATATAAACCTTACTTCCTGTCCCAAGGAGCTCATTATTCTGTAAAAAACGGAATTTTTTACAATTATTTTGCATTTAGCGGGAAAATATTTAATATAGCACTTGAAAAAATCCAAAAAATACTATATTATGTTATGGTAGATAAATCAGATTATCGAGAAAGGATTGATATTTATGGTATCAGCCGGCGATTTCAGAAACGGCGTTACATTTGAAATGGATGGTGGAGTTTGGCAGATCGTTGAATTCCAGCACGTTAAGCCCGGTAAGGGTGCTGCTTTCGTTCGTACAAAGAT
>JAZOOE010000205.1:0-10227 GCA_045654865.1 Acutalibacteraceae bacterium
GGTAGCCGTTTCTTCTGTAAATTTGTTATACATCCATGGTTCTTTTCCCATAAATTCATTTGAGGTGGAATGAAGTCTCATTATAGGACTGAAAACGCCGTATTGTACCCAGCGCAGATAAAGCTCATCGTCTCTGTAACCTCTGCAATGTCCGCCGATATCGTGACTCCACCAGCTATAACCGATATTTGATGCAGTTGATGTAAAATATGGCTGAAAATCAAGGGATTCCCAAGTCTGAACAGTATCCCCCGAAAAGCCAAGAGGATATCTTTGAGAGCCAATTCCGGCAAATCTTGAAAGAATCAGCGGGCGTTTTCCGTCTCTTGCTATATCTACAGAATGATAATGATTCAATGCCCAGAGAGGGTCAAGCCCCGGAATAGCTGAATTTTTCCCTTGTTGCCAGTCAATCCACCAGAAATCAACACCGTCTTTTTCATGTGGATGATGAAGAAATCTAAAATAACCCTCCATAAACTTTTTATCTGATAAATCAAATTGAATTTGTTTCTTTGTGTCTTTATCAATTCCCATAAACTCACAAAAATCGGCATATACATCCTCATAGAATTTGCAGCCTGACGCAGGATGAAGATTCATTGTGATCTTAAAGCCGTTATCCTTTAGCCATTTCAAGAATGCCTTGGGGGCAGGAAAAAGATCCGTGTTCCAGCTGTATCCGGTCCATCCGGGAAAAATCGCATTATAAAATAATTCAAAAATACTGTTTCTCTCGCATTTATCAAGTGAATCCTTGCCGAATTTTTTTACAACGTCTACCCAATGCCAATCCATATCAATGGTAGCTACAGAAACCGGAATATCGGAATTGATAAATCTCTGCATTAACTGCATATATTCATCCTGAGTATAAGCTTTGTATCTGCTCCACCAGTTTCCCAAAACGAATTTAGGTATCAAGGGCGGATTTCCCGTTAACATAAATAATGTCCTTACAGCCTCACGGTAATTAAAGCCGAATGCAAAATAATACTCGTCTGTTTCCTTGATTTCACTGGGAATAATTTCTCCGTTTTTTGTCAGAATAAGAGAATCGGAATCATCAAATACTGCAACGCCGTTTGTAGAAATTACGCCGTCATTAAGGCGTGTCTTGCCGTTTACGTTATCAAGAGTTCGGCATGTACCTTTTAGATTTCCTTTCCTGAAATCAGTAATAATTCTACCGTCTGCCAAGGTTACGCAATACATTTTGTTATGATGTATGTTATAACTGAAGCTTACTTCGGAGGTCTTAATTGTAAGCAGCTCATTGTCTAATTCATATGAAAATTCGGGATTATCAAAACTTCTGTTTATAACCGACTGAGTTGCTTCATTGCAAAATATATTGTTTTTCTGAACCTCAACTCTTAAAATGCAATCAGAAAGAACCGAAAATCTGACACCGTTCAGATATAAGATGTTTTCTTCTCTTGTTTCAGGATTGAGCTTCATAAATCTGTTTGATTCGAATGCGGTCATAATTATCATCTCCTTGATGACATCATAACATTTGGCAACAAATCAAGTCAATATTTTACTTTAATTATCAAACTCCTTTCTCATTTTTTTCAGTATTTTAGTTTCAAGTCGGCTGACGTATGAACGTGAAATACCGTAAATATGCGCTATTTCGTTTTGAGTTCTTTCTTTTTGTCCGAACAGACCGTATCGCCAGGTAATAAGTTCTCGCTCCTTATCATTGAGTTTATTATTAATGATTTCATAAAGCTTGATTTTGTCTGCTTCAAGAATATAATCCTCGGCAATGGTATCTTCGGTATAAATTATATCGATTAAGGTCAGCTGATTGCCTTCTGAATCTGTTTCTAATGGTTCGTTCAGCGAAACGTCCAGTGAATTCTTCTTTTTATTTCTGAAATACATAAGAATTTCATTTTCAATACATCTTGATGCATAGGTAGCTAATCTTACTTCTTTATCAGGCTTAAAGGAATCAATTGCCTTGATCAATCCGATTGTACCTACGGAGATCAATTCCTCATTGTCAGACTCGCTTGTATTATATTTTTTTGCAATATGTGCTACTAATCTCAGATTATGATTAATCAGCTTATCTTTTGCTTTTTTGCTGCCTTGAGCCATTTCTTGCAGAGCCAAAGCTTCCTCAGATCTTTTTAAAGGCGGAGGGAAATTTCCTTGATTTTCAAAATGCAGAGCGAAAATTAGGATACTGTTCAGAAAATTTATAAAAAACATATATTACCTCCATGTTTTTTTATAATGCTATGATTTATTTTTAAATAAATGTCTGTCCTGAAAAAAACTTTAATTAGTCATTATAGCTTAAGAGCAGAATATAATTTAATAAAATGTTTTTCGGGGGAGTCGTTTTGAAAGAAAAGCTTATGATTATGATTTCATTCTTTATATTCTGTTTCTGTGTTTATGCATCTGTTGCAATTGCTGAAAATAATATGATCAGTGTTATGGCTGAAGCTGATAATTCTTATAATTTGACTGTTGTGCTTGATGCAGGTCACGGTGGTGAAGACAGTGGAGCAGTCGGGTTTGATAATACTTATGAAAAAGAGCTTAATTTGTCAATAGTTCAAAAGATAATTTCAATATTTGATATATTTGGAATAAAATATGTTGCTGTTAGAGATTCAGATACGGCACTTGGTGATACATCACTGTCAACTGTCAGAGAAAGAAAAATTTCGGATATTCATAAGCGATATGAATTAATTAATTCTGAATCTGATGCAGTTTTATTGAGTATTCATCAGAATTATTTTCCCGTTGAAAAATATTCGGGTGCACAGGTTTTTTATGCTGCTGTTGATGAATCGGAGTTGATCGCAGAAAATATACAAAAAAGAATAATTAATATGCTCCAGATAGAAAATAATCGACAAATAAAACAAACAGATAACAGCATATATCTTCTTGCAAAAGCAAAGTGTCCTTCGGTTATGGTTGAATGCGGTTTTATGTCAAATCTAAATGAGCTTACACTTTTAAAGGACGAAACTTATCAGAAGAAGATGAGCTATCTTATTGTCCGTGGAATGATAGATTATATATATCAGAAATCTCCGAACTAATTTATCAACGGTCAATTTAATATTGAAGTATACCGTTTTATGTGTTATTATTATTGATAAGAAAGGGGAGAGGTAAAATGAGAGAAAGTTCAAAAGCAGCTTTGTGTGGTATTATTTCTGCTCTTTCTGTAGTAATTATGCTGTCTACTTATTTGACACCGTTTCTTGTTTATACTGCCCCTGCTTTTTCAGGTCTGTTGTTGCTTATAATTTATAATGAATTAGGTCTCAAATGGAGTCTCACAACCTATGCGGCAATCAGCATTTTGTCAATATTTGTTATAGCAGATAAAGAATCGGCGATATTCTTTACGTTAATTTTCGGTTATTTTCCCACTCTCAGCTGTGCAATTACAAATCTGTTAAAAAGCAATCTGTCGCGGTTTGTTTTGAAATTTCTCATTTTTAATGCCGCGTGTCTAATATCACTTTTGTTGTGCTCCTATGTAATAGGCATTAGTTCGGATTCTGTTTTTAATGAAGGAGCCGTCTATATTATAAGTTTTGTGATTTTGCTTAATGTATTGTTTTATGTATATGATGTTTTAATTACAAAACTTCAGATACTGTATTTAGTAAAATTTCAAAAAAGATTCAGAAAAATCTTTAAAATCAATAAAAAAGGTTAAAATTATGGCATTGAAAAATAAATCTTATTATGTTTGCAGTGAATGTGGATATAAAACCGCAAAATGGCTTGGTCTTTGTCCCGAATGCAATGAATATAACACCTTTAATCTTGAAGAAGAAACTGAATTGAGTCAGTCTGCTCTTAAATTAAATGTAAAGGCATTAAGCTTGTCAGAAATCAAGGATTTTACAGAACACAGATATGACACAGGAATATCTGAATTTAACCGTGTTTTAGGTTCAGGTCTTGTAAAAGGCTCAGTCGTGCTTATCAGTGGCGATCCCGGTATCGGTAAATCAACCTTGTTACTACAGGCAACAGGGGCTCTGGGTAAAGCAAAGAACGTTTTGTATGTTTCAGGAGAAGAATCTCCGCATCAGTTAAAATTAAGAGCTGAAAGGATAGGCATTTCTTCCGATAATCTTAAAATTATTTGTGACACTGATGCTGAAGGTATTTGCTCATATATTGAAAAGTATCATCCTGACGTTTGTATAATAGATTCAATTCAAACTATGGCAATCAAGGAAATTAATTCTTTGCCCGGAAGCATTACTCAGGTGAGGGAATGTGCCAACCTTTTTATGCGGTCTGCAAAAATTCTCGATATTCCTTTTATAATTGTCGGTCACGTGAATAAAGACGGTAATATTGCCGGTCCTAAGGTTTTGGAGCATATAGTTGACTGTGTTCTTTATTTTGAAGGAGAAAAAAATTTATCATATAGAATATTAAGAGCTGTAAAAAACAGATTCGGCTCAACAAATGAAATCGGTGTTTTTGAAATGAAAGAAAAAGGGCTTGAGGAAGTTATCAATCCTTCGCAGGCATTGATTTCGGGAAAGCCGCAAAACGTATCCGGCTCATGCATTGCCGCTGTAATTGAAGGCTCCCGTCCCATTCTTGCTGAGGTACAAGGTTTGGTTTGTCAATCAGGCTTCGGAACACCAAGGCGTATGTCAACGGGTTTTGATTATAATCGAATGTCTTTACTTGTTGCTGTCCTTGAAAAGCGTGCCGGTTACTTTATGGGAAATTGTGACATTTATGTCAATGTTGCCGGCGGCCTGAAAATTGACGAGCCGGCATCTGATCTGCCGGTTGCACTAACGCTGATTTCAAGCCTGAAGGATGAGGTACTCAGAGATGATTGTATTTCTTTCGGTGAAATCGGCTTAGCCGGCGAAATCCGCAGTGTTAGCTTTGCCGAATTAAGAATCAAGGAAGCTATAAGATTAGGCTTCAAAAAATGTATCATTTCATCACATAATGTAAAAGAAATCCCTAAAGAATTTTTTAAGCAGATTGAAATTATTTCAGTTAATAATATTAGATCTGCATATCTTGAAGCTATAAAATAATTTGTGAGGTAAAAGATAATGAAAAAAGAAATGCATTCAACAGCAAATTTCAGAGCAACCTTAACCATTATTACGTTAAGTGTCGCAATTACGGTTATTATTAAGAAATATACAAAATGATGAAAATTTACCCAAAAGCCGTAATATGATGTATTATGGCTTAGTTTTTCGTTAATTTACTCCCCTAAATTATACAAAATATTAATTTTGTATAATTATATCAATCAAAAATGGGGAGCCACTCCTCTGAATTTTCATAAAGGATCGATTGTTTTGAATCAAAATTATTTGTTTTCATTGCCACAAACCGTCATTCAGTTTATTTATTACCAATCAAACGTCAAAAATAAATCTGAGCTTACATTAAATGAATATTGTCTTGATCTTCGCTTATTTTTGAGATTTCTCGTTATTACAGCAAATAAAAAGAAATTTACCGATGACGAACTTGATGCACTTGATATTACAGGTCTTGATGATTGCTTTTATTCGAAAATTACCTTAAATGATGCTTATCGGTTTCTTTCTTATTGCAAGGAAATCAGATTAAACAAGGAACGTTCAAGAGCACGCAAGGCATCAGCAATCCGCACGTTTTTTAAATACTTAAAGGTCAACGGTATTATCTCAGATAATCCGATGATCAATCTTGATTCGCCTAAGCTTAAAAAGACTCAGCCTAAATACCTTACTATAGATCAAGCAAAACAGCTGCTTATGTCAGTTGACGGCAAGAACAAGGAACGTGACTATTGCATATTGACTTTATTTCTTAATTGCGGTATGCGACTCAGTGAGCTTGTTTCCATTAATTACAATGAAATTAAATACGAGGAAGATTCGGCTTCTGTTGTTATTACCGGTAAAGGTAACAAGGAGCGCACGATATATTTTAATTCGGCTTGCGTAAATTCTATTAATTCATATCTGAGAGTACGTCCCAAGGACGGTGTTATAGATAAATATGCGCTATTTTTATCAAACCGCAGAACGAGAATCAGCGTAAAAACAATTCAGCATATTGTTGAGGTATATCTTGATAAGGCCGGATTATCAGGTATGGGTTTTTCCGTACATAAGCTTCGCCACACTGCGGCAACTCTGATGTATCAGACCGGTAAGGTTGATGTACTCGAACTCAAGGAATTATTAGGTCATGAAAATCTTAACACTACGCAAATTTACACTCACATCAAAAATGAAAAGCTGAAAAAGGCAGTTGATTCCAATCCGCTTGCTGATTTTGATGACAAAAAATAAATCCCACTCCCCTATTATTATGCAAAAAGCCTTATTTCTTTTATTAAGAATAAGGCTTTTTATATATTCGAATTATTAATTAAGCAACTGAATAAAAAGAAAATTACGGAAAACAATAAAACGGGTATAATTTTAGCAAGCTGCAGAATATGATAATTGATATTTACCGAGCGGTTTTTGAAAAATACGGCACAAAATACCTCTTCAGACAGTTTTATTGAATTAACAGAAATTAAAATTATATACAATGCAGTCAATGAAATATACGGAATCATTGAAAATATCCTGATAATCAGCGATGATTCACTTAATGATAAAACAACTGAAGCAATATTAATCCCGTTCGTAACACCGAAAATAAAAGGAATTATCGGTATTAACAGCAGCCCTACACTATTTAAGGATAAAAGCAAGTAAATAATCGTAACAATAGTGTAAGTAATAACGTAAACAGACAGAGCTTCAGTTATATTACCGGATATTATAAATAAAACCTTATCATTCAGCACGTCTGAAAATGTCACCGTAGCAGAACCAATGATCAGCCCTGAGATAATAAGCGACATTATAAATATAATGTTAAGCATATCCGGCTTTAATGCACTTGATACTTTTTGCTTCTTGCGTTTCTTATAAAGTATTAATCCTTTCAAAGTAACATTCCTTTATCTTTTATTTGCAGCAATTAAAGAACCGATAACTCCACCTATAAAACAAGCAGGTATATTAAAAAATATCATCATATCAATATTGAAATCGGAGAATACTAACAATGTTAAAAGAATTAAAATCGATGTTATTACAGACAAAAGCAAACCCGATAACAGCATTTTTGATTTAACTTTGCAGACACAAGCTATTGCTCCAATCATTGAGCTGAGCACTGAAATTACATACCAAAAATATTTATAGATTTCCTTATCAAAATCATATTTAACGATACTCAAGGAAAAAAGAAGCACTAAAACTAAAGAGATTATTAATGAACATATCGTGCCGATAATCAATCTTATTGCAATATTATTGGTTTTCAGAAATTTCTTCATGATGTATATCCTTCCCTTCTGATAAACATTATGAATTTCATTAAGCGATTATTACAATAAAATCGGCTGTACCTTAAAAGATACAGCCGATAAATCTTATTCTTCGTCTTTCTTGCTTCTTCTCTTTGAAGTTTTCTTTTCTTCTTTTTCAGCAGCTTTTGCAGCTTCAAAAGCTGCTTTTTCACTTTCTGCTCTTTCATTTGCTGTGTTATTGGTCTGAATAGCCCAACGCATAATTTTCATCTTTGTTCTGTCTGCACCTGTTTCGAGAACAATTGAATCCTCTTTAACAGTAACAACACGTCCGTTAATGCCGCCGATTGTGGTAATCTCATCACCAATCTGCACAGAATCGCGAAGCTTCTGCTCCTCCTGCTGCTTTTTCTTCTGAGGACGGATCATAACAAAATACATTACAGCTACCATAACAACCATCATAATGATCATAGTAACGGGACTGCTGCTCTGTGTTGATCCCTCGCCTGATGCTGTACCCATGCCCATGCACAGATAATTAAGACTGTTTAATAACATAATTATTCCTCCAAATCATAATAAAAAGATTATATAATATTTACGAACTAAATGCAAGCAGAAATTTAATTTCTCACACTAAAGGTGCTCTTTTGTCTAAAATATCTCTGTATTTTATATAAAATCCTTCAAACGTACCATTATCAAGGTTATCACGTATCTTTTGCATAAGATCATTGTAGAAAAAGAGATTATGCATTACTGCGAGTCTTAAACCGAGAACCTCTTTGGCTTTGAGAAGATGGCGAATATACGCTCTTGAATGCCGCTGACATACGGGGCAATTACATTCATTATCAACAGGCCTCATATCCTTTTCAAAGTACGCATTGTTAATATTTATAATTCCATTCCATGTAAATAAATGACCGTGTCTTGCATTTCTTGATGGCATAACACAATCAAACAAATCAACACCTCTGTAAACAGCTTCAAGAATATTGACCGGAGTGCCTACTCCCATCAGATATCTGATTTTGTCCTTGGGCATAAATGGCTCAACGGCATCAATTATTTCGTACATTACGGGGGCCGGTTCACCTACAGCAAGACCGCCGATTGCATATCCGTCAAGCGCAAGCTTTGCAATTTCCTGCATGTGTTTGATTCTTAATTCGGGATAGACACATCCCTGATTTATACCAAATAACAATTGATTCCTATTGACGGTATCGTGTAGGGCATTAAGCCTTTCGTGCTCTTCCTGGCAACGCATAAGCCATCTGGTCGTTCTTTCACAAGATTGTTTTGAATATTCAAAGGTTGAGGGATTTTCGACACATTCATCAAAAGCCATTGCTATGGTTGAGCCGAGATTTGACTGAATCTGCATACTTTCTTCGGGCCCCATAAAAATGCGACGGCCGTCAATATGAGAATTGAAGGTTACTCCCTCTTCCTTAATGGATCTGAGTTTTGCAAGAGAAAAGACCTGAAAACCGCCTGAATCAGTCAAAATCGGCTTTTCCCAGCCGGTAAAACAGTGAAGTCCGCCCATTTCTCTTATTGCTTTATCACCGGTTCTTACGTGAAGGTGATAGGTATTACAAAGCATAACCTGACAATTTATAGTTTCAAGATCAAAAGCAGAAAGCCCACCTTTGATTGCCGCAGTGGTGGCTACGTTCATAAATCCCGGGGTTTGAACCGTTCCGTGAACAGTAGAAAACTCCCCTCTTCGGGCCTTGCATTCATTTTTTAACAGCTTATACATACTATCTCCTTAAATATCATCCGTAATAATGGTCGAATCGCCAAATGAAAAGAAGTGATATTTTTCTTTAATCGCCTCGTTATAGGCATTAAGTGCATTTTCTCTGCCGCAAAAAGCCGAAACGAGCATAATCAGTGTGCTTTCCGGCAAATGAAAGTTCGTAATCAACGTATCTATGCATTTGAATTTATAGCCGGGATATATGAAAATATTGGTTGAACTGCACGAAGGCTTTATAAATCCGTTATCATCGCAAGCAGATTCAAGAGTTCTGCAGCAGGTCGTTCCCGTGCAAATTATCTTACCTCCACTTTTCTTTGTTTCATTAATGATTTCAGCTGTTTCAGGTGAAATACAGTATGTTTCATAATGCATATCGTGATCTTCAATGTTTTCAGCCTTAACAGGTCTGAAGGTGCCGATACCTACATGAAGTGTTACATAAGCAATATTAACACCTTTAGCTTTGATCTTCTCAATGAGCTCAGGAGTATAATGAAGACCGGCGGTAGGTGCAGCGGCCGAACCGTCATTTTTAGCATAAACAGTCTGATATCGATCTTTTTCCTCAAGTCTTTTCGTTATGTAATGAGGCAACGGCATTTCTCCGATCTGCTCAAGTTTTTCAAGAAATACGCCCTTATAAGAAAATCTGACGAGTCTGTTTCCGTTTGCAAGGACTTCAATTACCTCTCCTGACAGAATATTATTACCGAAGGTAAATAAGGTTCCCTCTTTTGCGCGCTTCCCCGGGCCTGCTATGCATTCCCATACGTCATTTCCCTTATTGTTCAGCAATAAAAATTCCACTTTAGCACCGGTATCATTCTTGATGCCGTAAATTCTCGCGGGTAAAACCTTAGAATCGTTTAAAACAAGACAGTCACCTTTATGTAAATAATCGAGAATATCATAGAAATGTCTGTGTTGCAGTTCACCTGAGTGCTTTCCGATAACGAGCAGACGTGAATGATCGCGCTTTTCAGCAGGAGTCTGTGCAATTAATTCTTCCGGAAGATCAAAATAAAAATCACTTTTTTTCATATTATCGCCTTAGTATGTTATTATTTTGCAAACTGAAATATAAAATATAGCATAAGTTAAC
>JAZOOE010000206.1:0-5467 GCA_045654865.1 Acutalibacteraceae bacterium
TTTCCGCTTCCTGTTACTCCAAACAACAAAGCAGAAGTCACAGTTTTATCAGAATATGCATTAAAGAGCTTATTGAATGCAGCATTCTGCTCATTTGATAAAACAATATTTTCCGTAAGGCTTACGGGAAAATTATTCTTAACCTCTCTTTGAACAACATTGCTAAAGGACTCGCAAACATCGTTTTTTATCAATGTCTTAATTACAGATTCACTTACACCTGTGAAATACATAATTTCTTTAAGTGTAGCCGCTCCAAATTCGGTAAGCAGATCAACGACCTTTATCTGTTTACTTGTAAGAGTAATTTCTTCAGAGCAGTGAAACGAATCCTTTAACCTTATAAGCTGCACGGAAAGCTCATTAACCTTACTGAACGCATCACTTGATTCAGTTAAGCACTTCTTTTTCGTTAATCTTTTTAAAATATCGGAATCCTTATCAAATTGCAATCGTTTTAATATTGCTGACTCCTTTACCGGCTCAGTTTTCTTTCGGAGTAAACTGATAACGCTGACCTCATCAGGACTCAGTTCGTCAAGTATCTCAGGCGGAACATCGGGAGCACAACAATATGTTTTTTCTGTTTTCAGGCACATACCTGCAGGCAATAACGACTTTGCTGCTACAAAATACGTGCAAAAACAAGTATCCCTTATCCATAACGCCAGCTTAACCATCTCAGGTGTCAGAACAGGCTCAGCATCCAGCACCTTAGAAATATTTTTTATTCCCGATAAATTATCGTCATCAACTACAATATCTAATATAAATCCCTGTCGAAATGACTTGCCTCGCCCGAAGGGGACAAGAACTCTTACTCCGACGGAAGCGAAATCTGAAATTTCATCCGGAATATTATACGAAAAAAGCTTATCAAAGCTATATGAGCAATTCTCGACAGCAACTA
The DNA here is from genome assembly GCA_045654865.1 of Acutalibacteraceae bacterium. GTDB lineage: Bacteria > Bacillota > Clostridia > Oscillospirales > Acutalibacteraceae > RUG806. The sequence goes on from JAZOOE010000206.1 coordinate 911, forward strand.
AAGCAATCAACTATCAATCCAACTCCTGATTGTCATTAACTGATTGTGCTACAGACTCAGTGCTTTCGGGAATTATGATCTCATAATAACCCTTCTGTAATTCCTCAACTGCAACTGTAACGCTTTTCTTTACGGGGGCAACCTTTCCGTCATGTGTTACCTCGCTTTCTGCTTCCTTGGAAATCTCAAGTGCTCTTTTTGCAACACCTGAAACAAGCGCATAACGACTGATCTCCTTTCCGTCCTTTTCAATAAGTGCTCTGATATCTACGTTAATCATTATTTTATTCTCCTTTATTTATTTCATTTTTAATTATGTTATAAATTTCACGCACACAAACATCAAGATCGTCGTTTATAACACGAAAATCGTAAAAATCCTTGTACGTTAATTCATTCTTTGCAATATCAATTCTTTTCTGAATCTCATCCTCTGTATTTTCTCCTCGTTCTTTGATTCGTTTAACGAGAACTTCCTGAGAAGGAGGCAAGATAAACAAGGATTTAGAGAGAGGAAAACAACGCTTGATATTTTCGGCACCGCGAACCTCAATTACGAGAATAACCGTCTTGCCGTTGTCTACAAGATCGTTAATTTCCTTTTTTAACGTTCCGTAAAAATTATCGCCGTATTGAACATATTCAACGAATTCATCGTTATTGATCATTTCATTGAAGCAGTCTACGGATACAAAATAATAATCCACTCCGTCACGCTCATTATTTCTGGGGGCGCGGGTTGTTACGGAAACCGTTTGCGCTATATTGTCGTCGATCTTACACAGCTCATCATAAACAGTATTTTTACCTACACCGGAAGGTCCGGACAAAACAAAAATATTCCCTTTTGACACAATATCACTCCTCTGATTCAGCAGTTTCATCTGAAAACATTTTATCTGCTATTTTTTCAGCTTTCAAATAAGACAAAATTATATGCTCACTGTCAGTAAAAATGACGGATTGTGTTTTTCTACCCTGAGTAACATCAATAAGCTTACCTAAATCCTTTGAATTCTGAATAATTCGCTTTACCGGAGCAGAATCAGGTACAACAACTGCAACAATTCTGTCAGCGTTAACCATATTTCCGAAGCCGATATTAATTAAACGCATAATAACACCTTTATTCTATATTCTGAATCTGCTCACGTATTTTTTCTATATTTGCTTTCATCTCAAGAACACACTTGGTAATCTCAAGATCAGAAGCTTTTGAACCGATGGTATTTGTTTCACGATTAATTTCCTGAAGCAAGAAATCGAGATCCTTACCGATTGGTTTATCAAGAGACAGCAAATGGTTTAATCTGTCCATATGGCTTCTTAATCTGACGGTTTCCTCGGCGACCGCGATTTTATCAGCAAAAATTGCAGCCTCGGTCAGCAGTCTCTGCTCATCTACGTTAACGTCACCGATAAGCTCTCTGATTCTTGTTTTGAGTTTATCATTATACTCAGTAACCGTCTGAGGTGAGCGCTTTTCAATAAACTCAACGTCTGAAATTATAACAGCGGCACAATTAAGCACATCTGTCTTCAGCTTTTCGCCTTCAACACTGCGCATTTCAGTAAAGGAATCAAGAGCCGCTCTTAATACCTTACTGACTGCTTCCCAGATCTTCTCTTCATCGGCGGCAGGCTTGTGGACAGAAAATATATCGTTTTTAGAAGCAATCAATTCAAAAACATCATCGGGTTCAATATCATATCGCTGTGCGATTTCATTAAAAGCAGAAATATAACCTGCTGCAAGTGAATGATTCACCTGAACAACGCAATCGTCACCCTCCTGTACCTCGATCTGAATATTGCAGTCGATTTTTCCTCTGCTGATATATTCCTTTACAAAAGGCTTCAGCTTTTCTTCCAAAAAAGAATATGCCCTGTATACTCTGGGGCTGAACTCAAAATAACGGTGATTTACACTCTTGATCTCAACAGTTATCATCATTCCGTCAATGAGCTCTGATGCACGACCATAACCGGTCATACTTTTAACCATATTTACACACCTCTATCTTAATAGCAACCTGATTGACGCTTCAACAAACTAACCTCGTCATGGGTAAGATTGCGATACTCGCCTACCTTCAATCCGTTCAGCTTCAGCTGACCGATTGCCAATCTCTTTAAGCGGACAGTCTCAAGACCTGCTTCTTCACAAAGGCGGCGAATCTGTCTGTTTCGCCCTTCGTAGAGAATAATTTCAAGAGTTGTTTTATCAGGTTCTTTATTGACAATTCTCACGTCTGCAGGCAAAGTTTTTTTACCGTTGATCATCATTGAAGAGGTCAGAACAGTGATCTGATCCTCAGTAATGGCAGGACGGACGGAAACTCTGTAGGTCTTTGCGATATGACGAGACGGATGAGTCATTGCATTTGCAAACTCACCATCATTCGTAAAAAGCAACAGCCCTTCTGAATCTCTGTCCAATCTGCCGACTGGATAGATTCTCTTACCAACGTCTGCAACAAGCTGAGCAACACATTTTCTGTCCATTTCATCGCTCATAGTTGTAACGTAGCCTCTGGGCTTATGAAGCATAATGTAAACGTAATTATTCTGCTTAGTCAATTTTTTTCCGTTAACACTGATGGTATCCTTTTTAGGATCAATTTTGTCACCGATAGATGCAACCATACCGTTAACCTTAACTTTACCGGCTGAAATAAGCTCTTCGGATTTACGTCTTGACGCAACCCCGCAATCAGCCATAAACTTTTGTAATCTGATTAATTCTGCCATAAATACCTTCCGAACAAAAACTTCTTGAAACACAACTAAGGCTGTAGTTAACGTTTTTTTTGAAAACAATCTACAACCTCAGTTAATATTAAATTAAATAAATATTATTGACCGGATTTTGCCTTTGAAACAACCTGTCCAACCTTATCGATTACATCGGGAACCATATCAACAAAACGCTCTGCTGCGTTATCATTTGATGTGATATGCTTAAGTGTAACTTCGCCGTTCTTAAGGATAAGGAAAGCAACGGGATTGATAGTCACACCGGCGCCGCCACCGCCACCGAAAAGCTGTGTATTGTTCTTTGAAGGAAAGTCTGATCCGCCTGATGCAAATCCGTATGTAACCTTGGAAACGGGAATAACCGTAATATCATTTGATAATACGATGGGCTCACCTACGATTGTGCTTACGTCTACTAACTGACGTACCTTTTCAATAGTTGTAGAAAGAATACCTGCTGCTGACTGATCTTTCATGATAAACACTCACTTTCTTATATTTATACCGCTGATTCTACTGAATCAGATTTATTACCATTTTCTTCTTTTTTCTTATTTAAAGGAAGAAAACATTTACCGATTAAACGTAACAGCACCTTAAACAGCATTTTTGCGCCGAACGAAAGAGTAATGCCGATAAGATAAATAGGATACAAATGCAGCGAAACCGCAAATGATGCAGATGAAGTACGGGCAAGATAATCAGGGTAAACGTTAATATCATATTTTCTGACCTTATATCTTGAAATAAGAGCCCCTAACATCGGGAACAAAGCTGAACAGACCTCTCCGTAATATATTGCAGTTGATGCCGCATCATTTTTATTACATCTGACGTCAAGATAAAGCTCCTCGATAACGAGAGAATTCATAAGATTACCGATATATGTTCCGAGATAACTGAAAATACGTCTGACTATCAACAACAAGCCGTCAATTCCGTGTGCCTCATATAAGGTTTTCAAGAAATTATTTTTTGGCTTAGTCTGCTCAGCTCCGGCTTCTGCTTCGACTGAAGCATCAGTAACTTCTGTTGTTACGGCATTCTCTGCATCAGCGGTATTCTCCGACTGATTTTCAGCAACAGGTTCTGTCTGAACATCAGTATCAGTTGTCACTTCTGACTCATTGCCTTGGGTTGTCCCTTCCGCTTTAGCGACTTTCTCTTTTTTCTTTAAGGGATAAATGGGAATTTTAATAAATAACCATTGTAGCTTTACGTTAGTATCATACTCAGAGTATTCAGCAAAAATTTTAACCTTAACACACAATACGGCTATTATCAAAGCTAAAATTGCTAATATTACAAAGCCTATTATTTTTAAGACGATCATACACTCACCTCTTTATAAAATAGACATTTGTCCTGACAACACGCCGTCATTATTATGTATATTTTCAAGGGCGGCTGCAGCTGCCTTTGTATCGGGTATTGCGGGCAATTCTGCTAAGGTTGTCATAGAAAAACATTTCAAGAATTCCGTTGTAGTACAGTATAGCAGAGGACGGCCGGGCAAGTCAAGTCTGCCGCACTCTTCAATAAGACTTCGCTGACATAAGGTATTGATAACACCGCTGCAATCAACTCCGCGTATCTGCTCTATAAAAGCTTTTGTAACAGGCTGATTATAGGCAACTATTGACAACACTTCAAAGGCGGCAACGGATAAAGGCTGATTTTTTTTCATATCAAGAACATTTCTGACTGCAGTAGCATATTCAGGTCTTGTAACAAACTGAACTTCAGAACCAAGACAAAGAAGTTGCACTGCACTATCGCGTTCCATATAATCATTTGAAA
>JAZOOE010000207.1:0-3287 GCA_045654865.1 Acutalibacteraceae bacterium
TCGGGCTCATAACCGGGAGCGATAACGCCGTCGGATACCTCTCTCTTGATAAGAAGAGCAGTTGTAACGTCACATACATCGGAAAGTGCAACCCAGTCACCGAAGGAGCACATTCTGTCCGTTCCTCTTGCTCTTGCATAAGCGCAGGCGAGGGGGCTTTCGTCAAGACCTTCAATATCGTCAACGAAGCAAGCCTTCTTGAGAGTATCGGAAAGCTTGATGCCTACTGCTGCGGAGGTGGGGCTTACGTGCTTGAAGGAGGTAACAGCAGGAAGTCCTGTTGCTTCCTTTAATTCCTTTACAAGCTGCCAGGAGTTGAAAGCATCAAGGAAATTTATATAACCGGGTCTGCCGCTTAATATTTCAATGGGAAGGTCTGCACCGTTATCCATAAAAATTTTGGAAGGCTTCTGGTTGGGGTTACAGCCGTACTTAAGTTCAAATTCTTTCATTTTTCTTCTCCTTACACGTTTTTGTTTACGATTCTTGTGTCAGCTTCACCTGTGGTGAGGTCAATATATCTTACGAAAAGGGATACTTTGTTGTCTTCGTTGAGGTTTTTCCAGATGATGTCTGTGAGTGTGTCAATATCAACGTCCGGAAGCTCAAGAGTCTTGGGCTCACCCTCAAAGCTGGGAAGGGGATTACCGTCACACTTGTAAGTATGAATAAACTTTGCCTTACCTGCTATGGGATTTTCGTAAGCGTAGGTGTATCTCTGACAAGAGCTGCCGTCACCGTCTGCAGACTTGAGAATTGACATGGCGTAATTCATTTTTCCGTTTTCGTGGTGGATGATACCTGAAATACGAGGGGTGTAGTTGGGAGCGTCATCCTCAAATTCACGGGTACGAAGAGCCTGCTCAAAGGTCATCTGCTTATCCATAAGCTCATATATCGTATCTGTCTGATCGCCGTTTGTAACGATGGTCTTGTTGCCGAGAACTCTTACGGGATAGTATATAATAAGATGGGGATCGGTCATCTTTGATTCATCGAAAGCCTTTGTTCTCATAGCTTCACCCTCTGCTACGAAAACTCTGTTTCTGCTGTTGACGCTTCTGCCCATTATAAAGTATGCTGTAATAGCCTTCTTGCCGTCAGCACTTTTGCCGATGATAATACCTCTTCCGTGATAGGGAAGTGAATTAAGCTCGCATTCAAGTGACTTGATTTCCATTTTTTGTCCTCCGGTTATTTTATGTAGGTTTTGTTGTTTTTTACTGTAATTTTGTCATCGCAGAAAAGTCTGACAGCTTTGGGAAGAATTTTCCATTCAGCCTGCTCCATAATTCTTTTCTGTAAGCTTTCGGGAGTGTCATCCTCCATAACCTCTACAGCCTTCTGTAAGATTATGGGACCGGCATCACATTCTGCGGTTACGAAATGAACTGTGGCACCCGAAACCTTGACGCCCTTTTTCAGTGCCTCCTCGTGCACGTGAAGACCGTAGTAGCCTTTGCCGCAGAAGGAGGGGATAAGTGCGGGATGTACGTTGATCATTTTATACTGAAATGCGTCGCATACGTTTTCGTCAAGGATGGTCATAAAGCCTGCGTATACGATAAGGTCAGCTTCTTCCTCAAGAAGCAGATCTCTCATAGCACAGCTGTATGATGAAATATCTGCAAAATCCTTGCGGATAAGTGTGCGTGTTTTTATCGAGTTTTCCTCGGCGCGGGTAAGTGCATAGGCATCTGCCTTTGAGGATATTACGCAGGTAATTTTACCGTTGCCCAATTCTCCTCTTTTCTCAGCGTCAATAAGAGCCTGCAGATTTGTGCCGCCGCCTGAAACAAGAACTGCAATTTTTTTACACATTACAGAATTACCTTCTCGTCGCCCTCGATAATTTCACCGATAACGTAGGCGTCGATGCCGTTTTCTTTAAGGATGGAAAGAGAAAGATCAACCTGATCGGCGGGAACAACGATGCTCATGCCGACACCCATATTGTATGTGTTATACATATCTCTTTCGGGAATGTTGCCCCATTTTGCAATTACGTCAAATATGGGAAGAACCTTGACTGCGGACTTGTTGATCTTTGCGCAGAGTCCGTCGGGAATTGAACGGGGAATATTCTCATAGAAGCCGCCGCCCGTAATGTGAGAGATTCCTTTTACTTCAACCTTTTCAATAAGTGCAAGAACGGGCTTAACGTAGATCTTTGTGGGAACAAGAAGTGCCTCAGCGATGCTCTTGCCGCCAAGCTCTTCGCGTGCAACGTAAAGCTCGGGATTGTTGTTGTCAATATCAAATACCTTACGGCAAAGGCTGAAGCCGTTTGAGTGAATACCGGTTGAGGGGAGAGCAATAACAACGTCACCGGCTGCCATTTTGCTGTTGTCGATCATTTTGGGCTTATCAACAACGCCTACGGCAAAGCCTGCAAGGTCATAATCCTCCTCGGGCATAAGGCCGGGATGCTCTGCTGTCTCACCACCGATGAGAGCAGCACCTGACTGAACGCAGCCCTCAGCAACACCGCCGACGATCTCGGCGATCTTCTCGGGGAAGTTCTTGCCGCAGGCAATATAGTCAAGGAAGAATAAGGGCTTTGCGCCTACGCAGATAATGTCGTTTACACACATAGCAACGGCATCAATACCGATAGTATCATGCTTATCCATTAAAATAGCAAGCTTAACCTTTGTTCCGCAGCCGTCTGTTCCTGAAACGGTTACGGGATGCTCCATACCTGCGATGCAGGAAAGATCGAAGCAGCCGCCGAAGCCGCCAACCTCGTCAACACAGCCCTCGTTGCGTGTTCTTGCAACGTGCTTTTTCATAAGTTCTACTGATTTGTAACCTGCGGTAATATCTACGCCTGCAGCTGCATAGCTTGCAGAAAATGAATTTTTGTGATCCATATTACTTTCTCCTGTTAATTTTTATTCTTTTCCGGTCCAACAATATGTGCAGACCTTGTCAGCCGGAATTCCTATTGCTTCCAGAAGTCCCTCAAGCGTCTGGAATTCAAGCGATGCAAAGTGAAGCTTTGTGCTTATTGTCTGTCTGAGCTTTTTACCTCTTTCCGTTGAGGGATCGGAATATTCGTCAAGATGTTTCATTCCCTCGTCTCCGTCAAGCTCGTAGATGGTGCTTCTTGTAATCAGCTCCATATCGTTTGTTGCTCTTGAGAAATTAAGGTATTTACAGCCGTACATTATGGGGGGACAAGCAGATCTCATGTGAACTGCCTTTGCGCCGTTGTCATAAAGGAAATCAACTGTTTCGCGAAGCTGTGTGCCTCTTACGATACTGTCATCCACAAAGAGAAGCTT
>JAZOOE010000208.1:0-12668 GCA_045654865.1 Acutalibacteraceae bacterium
TTTCCGCAGTCCCTTGAAGCGCGCCAGACGGAGAAACGAGTTAAATCGTTTCTCTTTTTTTATGCAGATAAAAAGTAAAAGGGACTCGAACCCTGAGAGGGTTTTGCCGTAAATAAAACAGTCCGGGGGACTGTTTTTAGGCAAAAGGGACGAGAAGCAAAGCTTTGAGTCCGGCGGAAAAATTTTTCCGCAGTCCCTTGAAGCGCGCCAGACGGAGAAACGAGTTAAATCGTTTCTCTTTTTTTTCTACAGATAAAAAGTAAAAGGGACTCGAACCCTACGCATTCTTTTATAAAAAGCAACCGACTTTCTATTTTTATAAGAGAAAAACTGTGAAAGAGCGCATTATTTGCGAAAAACTTGACAAAATGTTAATTTAGTGTTATATTTACCCCACTTTATAAAAAAGAGGGAAAATAAAAATGAAGACGATGATGAAAAAAGCAATTGCTGTTTGTCTTACCGTTCTCACAATGCTTAGTATGTGTACATTCGGAATCATTGCATCTGCTGATGCCTGTGATGAGCACGTATTTGACGAGGGGGTTATGATAGTTGAGCCCGATTGTAAGAATCCCGGAAAGAGAATCTATAATTGTATTAATTGCGATGCGGTAAAAACTGAGCTCACATTACCCAAAGGTCATATTTATGATGTTAACTATCTTGTGATTAAAGAAGAGGGAGCTACCTGCGTTGTTAAGGGTACAAGATCATACACTCTTACATGCCCTGTTTGCGAGGATACACTTCTTTATCTCACTGAAAAGTATACCATCGACCATGTATGGGAAAAGATTGAAACTCTTGTATATCCCGATTGCTACAATGGCGGTGTTGATCTTTACGGTTGTCAGAATTGTAATGCAACACATACCAGAAATACAGAGAAAAAGCATTTGGCACTTAAAGGCACCGGTGAATGGGAAGTATGTGAAGATTATTGCTATTCAGCATACTGTTATGAGTGTGGGAAAATGGGTTCGCTTTGCTTCAGTGCATCACACGATTTTAAGACTTATGATGTTATAAAAGAGGCAACCTGCACAGAAGACGGCTTGGTATATGTTGATTGTAACAAGCAATCGTGTGACTATTACGGTGGCGGTTATTTGACAATTTCAGCGCTCGGACACGATTATGTTTGGGAAAATGATGTTTTGCCTGATTGCTGTATGATAGCAAAGCAGGGTGGTTGCGTATGTTCATTATGCGGTGATGTTTATACTGAAGCAATTTATTCCGATGAATATTTTGAGCATAATTTCAAGATAGAAATTCTTGCTGTAGCTGACGGAGTAAACAGAGGTAAAACATTATATACCTGCCAGAATGAAACATGGTCAAGTATGTATCACGTTTATACCGTTGAATATTCTTTGTCTGATATTATTCCCGGTGCTTCTGGTGACGGAAAGTTTACTGTTAATACAGATAAGCTCGGTACTATAGAAAATATCCGTGAAATAACAGGTCTTTATGAGGAAAATATTACCTTTGAAATGGTAAATTCCGATAATGTAACACTTGATGAAAATGGAAATCTTGTTGTAAACGATAACGGAAGTGTTACGATTTTGGTAAAATCTCCCATATGGGAAGCTGAAATTGAAATCGAAGTTAAAATTTGCGATTCTCTTGATATTATTGCAGACGAAACTGTTGAAACAGGCAGAGTGCTTGAATTTGACGTTGTAAAGAATCCCGGTGGAATTAAGGCAGAGAATGTTAACTGGACATCCTCCGATGAAAGCATTGTTTTTGTATCAAACGGAAGACTTATTGCTATTGGTACAGGTAAGGTTACCTTAACTGCTACTGTTGACGGTCTTACAGTCAGCAAGGAAATTAATTTTGTTGCGCCCTCAAATGCTAAAAAAATAAAGTTTGTTGCCATTGATAAAATGCATTATATAGTTGAGGATTTTTATGCAGTTTATAATATGGATACACTTTATTGGTCAAATGAAGGGGCTATGCGTTTCAGAGTTCGTGCATATGACACATTCCCCTTTGAAACATTTATAGTATATGTAAACGGTAATGCTGTAGAGGCTGATGCAGACGGTTATTACTATGTTTCGGCAGATACCGATGAAGTAAGAGTTACTGTTTCAGGTGCTATGTATGAAGAAGATGAAGGCGGAAAGATTAATTTCTGGCAGGCTCTTGTTAATTTCTTCAAGAAAATACTTTCATTCTTCGGAATTAAATAATTTTTTCAGTAAGCGCGGTTGTTTTATTACAGCCGCGTTGATTTTTGTGATAAATTCTGTATAATTGAGTTAAAGGATGTGATTAATATGAAAATTTCAGAAAAGCTTAATCTTGATTTTGACGGTCTTGTGAAACACGGTGCAATTAATATTGTTGCCTTTGGTGACAGCGTTACACACGGTGCTGTGGGACCTGATGAAATAAATTATGATACGGTTTATTGGAACCTTTTAAGGAAAAAGCTTAATGCTGTAAATTCTTATGTCCCTGTCAATGTAATTAATTCCGGTATAGGCGGTATCACAGCAGAGGGTTCAATTCTCAGAATGGAAAGGGATGTGTTCTCACATCATCCCGACCTTGTTATTGTTTGCTTTGGGCTGAATGATGTTAACGGTTCTCTTGAGGTATATCTCTCATCTCTTGAAAAAATATTTGATGAATGCAATAAAAGGGGAGTAGAAACAGTATTTTTAACTCCGAATATGCTTAATACATATGTTGCTGAAGATACCGTTGAAGAATTAAAAGGCTATGCCGCAATAACGGCAGATATGCAGAATTTAGGTAAAATGGATATGTATATGGAAAAGGCGGCAGAGCTTGCAGGGGAAAAAGGAATAACAGTTTGCGACTGCTATAAAAAATGGAAGGCTTTAAGTGAAACTGCGGATATAACAATGCTTCTTGCGAATCGCATAAATCATCCTGTAAAGGAAATGCATGAAATGTTTGCTGAAAGCATCTTTGATGCGATAATGAATTGAAAGCATTTTATATTGATGAATTTTATTTTAAGAAAAAAACGGAGCATCTCGGATGCTCCGTTTTTTTTAGTGACTGATTTCGTTTAACTTGTCAAGAAGAAGTCCGACCAATGTTTTTGCAATAGTTTTAAGTCCGTCACGACTCTGTCCTACCGCATTAACGATGGTTATTGCCTCAGGAGTTCCCTTGAGGGGAGTCAGTTCTATAATGCTTTCAATAATCTTTTCGTTTATAGCGTAATCAATAAGGAAATCGACTGTTTTCTGTGAATCGGCAACGTAGTAGGTGCTGCCGTCCGCAAGAGTAGTTGTTGTTGCACAGGCAAGAAGAGCAGGCATATTCATATCAGGCATATCTGCATATTCGGATTTTGATATAAGCTTGAGAAGACCGTCAAGAAGATTGTTGAAAGATCCGCTGATATCAATTCCCATTTCACCGATAATATCAATAAGTGAATTACCAAGATTGTAAATCTCTCCGTCCTGGAAGCCCATAACAGCAGAAGCGAGCTCATGGAAATCACCATCCATCTTGAGTGCGCGCATATTGCTTACCAAGGAACCTGTTTCAATTGCATTGGCAAAATTTATGAGCATGCTTGTAAGATCGTTTACGGGATCAGCAGCTGCTTTGTCAACGGCAAAAAGCACGGGCTCGAGGATCGCTTTCCAGATATCACCTAAATCGGTGTATGCGCATACTTCTTCGGCTGTGGGATATTCTCCGCTTTTAAGTCCCAATAAAGAGAAAAGAGCAACAAGACAGGTCTCATAACCGCTTTTCGGTGATGCGTTGTATATGGTTGCCGCATCAAGGTTTATCGGAATAGCATCTGTATTGAGCAGGAAATCAACAACGTTGATATTTACAACTCTGGATTTGCTCTGGATGCAGATCTCAAGAACGCCGCGGAGTCCTTCAGACATATCGGCCATTACCTTATAAAAGCTTTCCTTGTCTGTAACACCCCATTTGATGGAATTCCAGAGTGTTGTAGTTTTTTGTGTTCCGTCCGTATCAATCCAACTGACCTTTGTGTCCATATACGTCCAGTCTGAGCCAACGTTGTTGAGAACGTCTGCAAGAGGCCTTCTTGTTCCGTCCTTGTCACAGCAGGTGTATGATGAGGTCCTGATTTTTTCCGCATACAGTGGGCCTGTGGGATAAAGGTCGATATTTGTAGCAAAATCCATCATTTCAAGGTTTGTGAGAACCTGAAACAAAAGCGGATAAGCCATTGACATAATCGTATTTACTATAAGATCTGAATAGACAACCTTTTTTACAAGACCTGTTATATCTTCCGTTTTGATGCCGTTTTCGCTGAGATCTCCGATAAAAGCCGTTACAGCAGAGCTGAGCTCCTGACCTACACCGTCAAAATTAATATTAAGCTCTATAGTGCTTTCCGATTTGTGCTGTGCATCGGGGGATTTTAATAAGCCGACGGCGGCGAACGCAATAGTTTCAATAATAATTACGGCTACTAAAACGATGATAATCGCATTTTTTTGTCTGCTTTTTTGCAGAGGTCTTAATTTCTTCATCTCTATCTCCCTTTTTATTATATTAATCCTTATTTTATACTCAATTTTGCGGCAAGTCAATATTGTTGAATATATTACCACAATATGTATAAATTTGTCGGAATGTCATGAATTCAGGCTAAAAACTGAAACAAAAACGATGTGAATATAAGGATTTGGAGAAAAGGACGTAAGAAAAGGAAACGCGGATGATAGCCGTGTTTCCTTTTTTTGTAAATTCGATTATTCCTTTGGATGGGAAGTGTATTTGATTTTTTTTGAAGTGATATTCATTCGTTTGCAGGAGTGCTTTTTTATAGCGACGTCGCAGTCTGTGGTTTTTGCGATATTTATTCTAAAAAGCAGAGAGCCGTAAGAAAACCTTAGTTTTTTTACGGCTCTATCTTTGTATGGTGTTATTGCTGTTCAAGCTCTTTCTTGCTTTTTATGATTTCATAAAGCTTCGTGGGTTTATTTCCCATATAGAAGACTGCAAGATATTCGGCAAACTGAGTGCTTGTCATGCTGATGCTGTCCATAAACCAATGGCTGAGAATATTTCTTATTCCGCCCAGTGTATAATACAGATGGCAAATATGCTCGGGAATATCCTCCTCGGGGAGAGTTGCTTCGATCAGGGTTATAAACTTTTCTTCCGTAAGAGAGAGAACTCTGTTGATGATCTCTTCACCGTGGGATGACGTAAGAAACAGCTTATAATAATTTTTGTTCTTTTCAAGAAAAGAAATACCGAATGAAATTGCTTCAACGGGATCAAGAACAATGTTTTCAATACCGAGCTCGTCAATCATTTCGTTGATTGCTTCAACGATATTTGATTGAATTGCGGCGTAAAGATCATATATATCAAGATAATGGGCATAGAACGTGCCTCTTGAAATATTGGCTCTGTCCACAACGTCGGTAACTGTTATTTTTGCAATATCTTTTTCATTCAGAAGCTCTGCAAACGCCTGTTTGATCAGGTGTCTTGAACGTGCAGCGTTCTTGTGTGATGATTTTTTGCCTGCTGCCATTACTGTGCCTCCGGGTAATTATTTCTTTTTTGAATACTTTGTTTTATAGATTATGCGCATAAGCGTACATTCAAGAGGATTGATGTATTTGTCCTCTTTGCCGTATGCTGCGGCTGCGATATATGATTTGCAGCCTTTTTCAGCAACGAGCTTTACCGCATTTGCTTCCTCCATGGAGGAGCCTACGCAAAGGGCGCCGTTGTGCTTTATCATAAGAGCATCGCGGTATTTCATTTTCTTTACAGCCTTCTTTGCGGATTTGAGGCGGTTATTTGTGTTATACTCTGCCGTCTTGAGAGAAACACCGACTATCTGTGCAAAATCATCAAGGAAGGGCTTAACGGTTATTCCTGTTTTTGAAAGCTCGTAAGTAGCCTTTTCCTTTGAATGTGTAATTGCATTGACGTCCTGTCTCTTTTTGTATATTGCAGCGTGAAGCTCTGCCGAAGCGGGGCAATCAGCTTCCTTGTCAAGGGGCTTGCCTGACTTAAGGTCGATCATAATTGCATCGCCGCCCTCAGCGGGAGTCATTTCAAATACACCGTAAAGTTTTTCTGAATTATAAGCAGGAAGCTCCTCTGAAACAGCCTCGGTCATAAGTGTGCTTGAAATGTATTCGCAAAGAGATCCGAAGGTCTCAATGGTTCTGCCTGTAAGCTCTCTGTAGCGCTCAAGGAAAATTGCCTTGCATGCATTTTCGAGCTCGCTTGCAACAAGGAATGCATCCTCAAGATCCGTTCCCATGCAAACCGCACCGTGGTGCTTCATAAGCACAGCCTTTGAAGAGGAGCGGCTGATTGCAGCAGTAACCCCATCTTTAAGCGTCTTTGTTCCGGGGAGTCCGTATGCCGCAAGAGGTACGTGTTTGCCGATGACCTGAGCGGGAGTACCCTCAAGATGGTTTATATCATAGCCTGAAAGGCCGGCAAGAGAAGCCATTGTCTGATGAGTGTGAATAACAAAGTTAACGTTGCTTCTAAGCTTGTAGCATGCCGCGTGAACACCCTTTTCGGACGAGGGCTTAATGTCACCCTCGTAAGAAAGGTCATCAATTTTGACAAGCACGATATCGTCCGCCGTAAGGCTGAGGTAATCTCTGCCGCTGGGTGTTATAACAAACGTGTTATTATCGATTCTGCAGCTGACGTTGCCCCATGTGCGCTGAATAAGTCCCTTTTCGCAAAGAAGCTTACCGGCTTTGACTACGTCAAGCTTTGCCTGTAATATGTCCATTGGTTTTCACCTCTATGTTTTTGTAGGATAAAAAATCAATCCTCTTTAACTGCGATATTTGCAAATACGCGGTCGAAGCGAGCAAGAGCATCATCAATGTCAGCCTCTGTATATGCAGCACTTGTGTAAAGACGGCTGCCTGCAAGAGTTACAAGTCCCTCTGCCATATAAGCTGCGCCCATATGAGTCATTTCTTTCTTTCTGATGTCTGTCTGCTTGAGAACACCGGGGATTGTCCAGGGCTTGTTCCAGTTGATTGAGAATTGAAGTGTACCTACTGTTTCCAGATGGCAGATTGAGCCCTGGTTGAATGCTACGAAGGGAAGATGACGTCTTTCGATGATCTCCTGAAGTCCCTTTGTGATTCTGTCGCCCATTTCACCGGCCTTCTGACAAGCATTGGTTCTGTCCATTTCCTCAAGAGTGAAATAGCCTGCTGCACAGGAAAGGGGATTAGCGGAAAGTGTGCCGCCACAGAAAGCCTTTTTAACCTTAACTGCACCGTCAAGACCGGCACCGAGATACTTCATATATTCTTTCTTACCGCCGACACCGCCTGCTCCGGGATATCCGCCTGCGATTACCTTACCGAAGATTGTAAGGTCGGGAGAAACTCCGAAGTAGCCCTGAGCACCTGCCATACCTACACGGAAGCCGGTAACAACCTCATCGAATACAAGAAGAGCGCCATACTTACGGCAAAGTCTTTCAACGCCCTTGCAGAAATCCTTATCAACGGGACGTGAACCGCTTTCGGGGCCGAGGGGCTCAAGATAAACAGCAGCAGTGCCGCCGCGGAGAAGATTCTTTCTGAGGACTCTTTCAAGAGAATCAAGATCACCGGGGAAGAATTCCTGTGTGTCTCTCATAAGTCTGCCGGGAACACCGTTTGCCTGAGTTGCTTTTGTTCCGGGAATGCGGATGCCATAGCCCAGCTGATCTGACCAGCCGTGGTAAGCGCCGCCCATTTTTACAATGTTCTTATTCTTTGTAGCAAGTCTTGCGATTCTTGCTGCGAGCATACAAGCCTCTGTACCTGACTGAAGCATACGGAACATATCAACAGTTTCCATACAGTCGGAAACCTTCTTTGCGAGCTTGTATTCAAATTCATGGAAAAGACCGGTTGAGGGACCGCAGGTGTTGAGAAGATCAATAACCTGCTCACGTACACATTCGGGGTTTGAGCCGAGAACTGTGGGGCCACCGGCCTGAAGGAAGTCATAATATTCATTTCCGTCGATGTCATAAAGCTTACAGCCTGAAGCTGCAGTGAAAACAAGGGGGAAGGGATAGTTGAAGGCAAGGTTGTGCTGAACGCCGCCGGGGATGATCTTCTTTGCCTCGTCGATCATTTCCTTAGAGGTTGCACATTTCTTCTCAAAATACTCTTCCTCATACTTTGCAAGAGCATCGGGAGTAATGGTATAAACGGGTTTGCTGATGAGCTCGTCAAGCTGCTTGTTGATCAGAGCGGCATCGGGATATTGGGAGATTGAAAAGCGTGTGTCCATGTTAATCAAATTTCCTTTCATCTGTTTTTTTTGTTAAAAATTTTATGCCGAGAAAAATTTTAACATAAAATATTACGAATTACAAGTACAATAAATAAATATTCTGTATTATAAATAATCAATAAGTTTTTGCCGTAAGAGTAAACGTTTTTCCGTTTACCGTCAGTACACCGTATCTGCCTGAGGCAACGGAGCCCGGATTGAAAAATCTGATGCCGTCGGAGACCTCATTGAAGGGTGTGTGAGTGTGTCCGAAAAGTGCAAGGTCGCACTCAGCCTCCTTCGCAGCAAAATAAAGCGCGGACAGCCCCGCTTTGACGTTGTAGGAGTGCCCGTGGCAGGCAATAAATTTTACGTCCTCAAAGTATGAGATCAGTCTGACGGGAGTATCGGGCGATGGATAATCACAGTTTCCTTGAAGCTGATAAACGGGAATTCCGCCTGTGAGCTCAGCCAACGTATTGAGGTCGGCAGAGCCGTCTCCGAGATGAATGATTGCATCCGGGCGCCCCTCCTTCATAAGGATAAAGCGCATATCGGAGGTGCTTCTGTGTGAGTCTGAAAAGATCAGTATCTTCATTAATAAACCTGCTTTCTCGTGCATATTTTGTATAGACGTTCTAACGGAAGGAGTATGTTGTTTTTGAAAGAATTTGATTTGGAAAAATTGTTTGATGCCGCAAAAAACGCAAGGGGAGAGGAGCTTGAAAAAATAGGCTCTGCCGCCGCGTCAAAATTGTCGGTTGAACAAAAAAATACCATCGAAAGGGCTTTGGCTGATCCTGATTATCTGAACAGCATTCTGTCGTCATCACGAGCTCGGGAAATAATCAAAAAACTTCAGGGAGGGGACGGCTGATGGATATTTCTTCACTTTTGTCATCACTGTCGCCCGAGGATATAGATAAGCTTAAAAGCACGGCACAGCAGTTTTTCGGAGAAAAAGCGGCGCCGCAGGATTCGACCATGAAAAAGAGCGGTGATGATTTTGAGTTGCCGTTTGATCCGAAAATGCTGACGGGTGTTGCAAGGTTTTCTCGGATGATGAATGAGAATGATGAAAGAAGTCAGTTTATTATGGCACTGAAGCCGCTTCTGAGCGACAAAAGAAGAAAGAAAGCGGACGATGCCGTTATGATGCTGAAATTTATGAGAATTATCAATGCGCTACAGGAGAACGGCAGATGAGTGATTATACATATCAGGATATGATGCGGATGCAGAGTGAAGCAAAGCAAAGAGTGCTTGAGATGCAAAAACGCTCTAAATCGGCTGCAGAAAGCTTTAACGGACACAGCCGAGCAGAAAAGATCGACACCCTGTCTCCCCAGCAGGAGCTTCCGAGGGTGCCGAAGGCAATAAGCTATCCCGCAGACCTGAAGGGCTCGCAAGCGCGAGCGGCGCTTTCTCATCATCAGACAAGAGAAAGGCATAATCCGCTGACGGACATAAGGGGTGCGCTTCAGTCGGTTTTCGGAAATCTCAGCGAGGATGATTATGAGAAAATGCTGATTATGGCATTGTGTCTGCTTTTATCGGAGGAGCAAAAGGATGACTCCCTGATATACGCATTGATGTATCTGTTGACTTAAGTATAATGTTGTGTACGTTTTTTTTCAACTCTATTTGTATAAATCCACAGCTTTGTATAGTTTGAATAAAGTCTCGTCGAGAAATTTGTTAAATAAAATGCAAATAAATTATACATTTTGCTTGTGTTGTTCATAGTTTTGTAATAATTGTCTGGTAACATAATAATCAACGAAAAAACTTTGAGCGAAAGTGAGTGTTGATTGTTATGTTTGAGGTTCTGATCAACTTTTTTATGCAGCTGATTGAGATTTTCAAGAGTCTTACGGGTATGTTGTCCTGAGCAACGTTACCTTGCTGTCAATTCAATAAATGCCGGCAGATGTTTCTGACATCTGTCTTTTTTTGTTTGTCGGCCAAGGAAACTGGATATTTGTTGAGTTTTTCTTTGTTTGTCAGTTTCAATAAAAATGAGTTGACTTTGATAATGGGTTTTGTTAAAATATGATGTGAATAATATAAAGGGGGTAATTTTCCCTTTTTTGAAAACGGAGGAATGAGTTTTGACAGATGCAAGAACATTGGCATACATAAATATGTATGGTATTCTCGGAACTTTGGAGAATCTTTGTGAGCTTGACGAAAATGCAAGAGCCCTTCTGACAAACAAAAAGCCTATATCCATCGGCTTTGAGGTAAAAGGCGGCCCTGCAGCTACAATCACATTCAAGAACGGCTATTGCCGTATGGAAGACGGATGTCGTGCAGATTGTACGATCAAGCTTCCATTTTCTTCATGTGAAAAGTTTAACGGTATGATCGACGGAACGGTAACACCTATCCCCAGCAAGGGATTCCTTCATATCGGATTTTTGCTGAAGTCCTTTGTCGGACTTACGGATCTTCTTACAAAGTATATGCGTCCCGATCCCGAGGATCTTAAGGATGAAAAATTCTTTGAAATCAGCACTTGTCTTATGTTCTATACAATTACTGTTGCACTTGCACAGATAGGAAATCAGGATGCGATCGGTAAGTTCAGTGCGGATCACATTGTTGACGGTGACGTGCTTATGAGTATTGCAGGCGGACCTAAGGCTACTCTCAGAGTCAAGAATCATCACATCGTAACCATCAAAAAGGATATGGGTAATCCCAGATCTATTATGGAATTCCAGGGAATCAAGCTTGCCCGCGATCTTTTTGACGGTAATGTTAATGCAATTGCATGTATCGGTGAGGGAACCATCACAATGGGCGGTATGATCTCCATGATCGATAACGTCAACAGAATTCTTGACAGAGTTGCACTCTATCTTGCTTAAGGGAGGAAAAAATAATGGCAACTAAAATCAATACATACACTAAAAGCCGTGAATGGTTTGACAGAGCTACTAAGGTAGTTCCCTCAGGTGTTTACGGACATCTCGGCCCTGCAGAAGGAAACTTTATGCCTGTAACCTCATTCCCCCTTATGGGTGATAAGGCTCAGGGTACATATTTCTGGGATGTTGACGGAAACAGATTCATAGACTATATGTGCGCATACGGTCCCAACGTGCTTGGCTATAATGATCCCGACGTTGATGCTGCTGCTATTGAACAGCTCAAGAAGGGTAACTGTATGACCTCTCCCTCCTATAAGATGGTAGAGTTTGCAGAGCTTCTTGTTGATACCGTAAATTGTGCAGACTGGGCTTTCTTTGCAAAAAACGGCAATGATGTTACAACAGCTGCAATTATGACAGCCCGTGCCGCAACTCACCGTAAGAAGATCGTTTTCGTTAACGGATATTATCACGGTGTTTCTCCCTGGACACAGAAGATTGACTATCCCGGTATTATTCCCGAGGACGTTGCAAACAATCTTTACATTGACTGGAATGATTTTGATCAGCTTCAGAAGGTGTTTGATGATAACAAGGGCGAAATTGCCGCATTTATCTCAACTCCCTATATGCACGGAAACTATCTTGATAACTGTCTTCCCGCAGACGGTTATTGGAAGAAGGTCAGAGAGCTTTGCACGGCTAACGGAACCGTTCTCATCGTAGACGACGTTCGTTGCGGCTTCAGACTTGACCTTGCAGGCAGTGACCATTACTACGGCTTCGAGGCAGACCTTATCTGCTTCTGTAAGGCTCTTGCAAACGGTTATAACGTTTCTGCTCTTTGCGGTAAGGATTCTCTCAAGAATGCAGTAAGCTCACTTTCTTACACAGGCTCATACTGGCTGAGTGCAATGCCCTTTGCCGCAGGTATTGCCTGTATCGAAAAAATGAAGAAGCTTGATACCCCCAAGATGTTCAGAGAGCTGGGACTTAAACTTACGGACGGACTCAAGGAGGTTGCTACGGCAAACGGCTTTAATATGGTTGTATCCGGTGAGCCCTCACTGTTCTATTTGAGACTTGCTGACGATGATTCACTCTTTATCCATCAGGACTGGATTCAGGAATGCGTAAAGAGAGGCATCTTCTTTGCAGGACATCACAACCACTTCATAAATGCTGCTCTTACGGAAGAGGATATCAAGTTTACTCTTGACGTTGCAGACGAGGCATTCAAGGCTATCAGAAATAAGTATTAATTTATAAATCGGGATTTTATCCTTTTATATCAACTTCGAGGAGGAAAAAACTATGCCTTTAACAAAACAAGAATGGCTTCAGCTTGAGAAAAAGGCCCACGAGCTCCGTAACCTTACCCTTGATACAACTTATTGGGCAGGCTCTGCGCACATCGGCGGCGGTCTCAGTGTTCTTGACATTATGACAGTTCTCTATCATAAGTATATGAACATTAAGGTTGAAGACCCCAACTGGGAAGACAGAGACAGA
>JAZOOE010000209.1:0-18423 GCA_045654865.1 Acutalibacteraceae bacterium
GGCCTCCGACTTTAGCAAGATGTGCTACAGCACCGAGGTCCATAACTTCCTGTGTATTTGTTTCAGCAAGCATTGCAAAACCTGTCTGACGGCAAGCATAAACGTCAGAATGGTCACCGAAGATGTTAAGAGCGTGTGAAGCTACGCAACGGGCTGATACGTGGAAAACTGAGGGAAGAAGCTCACCAGCAATCTTATACATGTTGGGGATCATAAGAAGAAGACCCTGAGAAGCTGTATAAGTTGTGGTGAGAGCACCTGCTGCAAGAGAACCGTGAACGGTACCTGCTGCACCTGCTTCTGACTGCATTTCAGCAACCTTAACGGTTGTGCCGAAAATGTTCTTGAGTCCCTGTGCGGACCACTGGTCAACATAGTCTGCCATGGGGCTTGAAGGAGTAATAGGATAAATACCTGCTACTTCTGTAAAAGCGTAGGAAACGTATGCGGCTGCATTATTTCCGTCCATGGACTTTTTCATTCTTGCCATAATATATCCTCCTAAATTAAAAATACAAGGGTAGATTTATACCAAAAGTTATTCTAACACTTTGTAAGGAAAAAGTAAATAACCTTTTTCTGTCGGGGAGGTAGAAAAATGCGTTTTTTTGACATAAGTTTTGTATACTATTTACATTAATACGTATTAATTCGGCGCTTAACGGGATATAAAGCGCATCCGTAACGCTTTTCCGGGTATATTATTACGGATCATCGCAAAAAAAAGTTCTTTACTTTTTGGTAATTGTGTGCTAAAATGCACAGTGTCCGATTTCGCGGAGAAGGGATAACGGTTGCAGAGCAACTTTTCACCTTCGCCCTCTCTGGGTTATACGGATAATAAATTTTATGAGGTGAAAAAAATGACACAGGCAGAAAAGCAGGCTATAATGGCTGAATTCGCTACTCACGAAGGCGACACAGGTTCTCCCGAGGTTCAGATTGCTGTTCTTACAAAGAGAATCAACGATCTTAACGAGCATCTTAAGGAGCACAAGAAGGATCATCATTCAAGACGCGGTCTTCTCAAGATGGTTGGTCACAGAAGAAACCTTCTTGCTTACCTTCAGAAGAACGATATCGAAAGATACCGTGCTGTTGTTGCAAAGCTCGGTCTTCGTAAATAATTGTAGTGTCACGGGCGGCGAGGGGTACTTTGTCGCCCGTAAATTCTATTCGCAACAAGCGGATCGTTTTCTTTTATGAAAATGTTAATGTATAATGTACAATTCAGACAGAATGAAATTTTGCCGCGGGGCGGAATTTAACGCAAAATGCAAAATGTCGGAGGACGCTTTGTGTTCCGATAAGTCTTGTCTCTTGCATTTTCCGGAATTCTGAATTCAGAATTTCCGAAGCTTGTTTTGTGTGAATTGTACATTGACAGTAACGCGGTCCGTTTGAAATAAATCATATAAGGAGAAAAAAAATGTTTAACGAGTTCAGAAAATTCGAAACAACTCTTGCAGGCAGACCTCTTGTTGTTGAAACAGGTAAAATGGCTCAGCTTGCAGGCGGCTCATGTCTTATCCGTTACGGTGAAACAGAGGTTCTTTGTACTGCAACCATGGCAGACAAGCCCCGTGAGGGCGTTGACTTCTTCCCCATGTCAGTTGACTTTGAGGAGAAGCTTTACTCCGTAGGTAAGATTCCCGGCTCATTCCAGAGAAGAGAAGGAAAGGCATCCGAAAAGGCTACCCTTTGCTCCCGTGTAATCGACAGACCTGTTCGTCCTCTTTTCCCCAAGGATATGAGAAACGACGTAGGTGTTGTTGCTACCGTTATGTCGGTCGATCCCGACTGTCTTCCCGAAATCACCGCTATGATCGGTGTTTCAATTGCTCTTTCAATTTCCGCTATTCCGTGGGCAGGTCCCATTTCAGGCGTTTCAGTAGGTCTTGTTGACGGCGAGTTCGTAATCAACCCCACTGCCGAGCAGAGGGAGCGCTCCGAAATGGCTGCTACCGTTGCTTCAACAGCAGATCTTGTTGCTATGATCGAGGCAGGTGCAAACGAGGTTCCCAACGACGTTATGTATGATGCAATTATGTTCGCTCATGCAGAAAATCAGAAGATCGTTGAGTTCATCAAGGGCATTCAGGCTGAAATCGGCAAGGAAAAGATCGAGGTTCCCTCAATGGATCCCTCACACGAAATGTTTGAGGCTGTTAAGGAATTTGCAATTGAAGACGTTAAGGTTGCTCTTGACACAGATGACAAGAGAACCCGTGACGAGAGACTTCTTCCCATCTATGATGCAGTTCACGCAAAGTTCGATGAAATATATCCCGATGAGATTGCAAAGATCGACGATTGTATGTATAAGCTTCAGAAGTATATCGTTCGCCGCTGGCTTCTTGATGAAAACAAGAGAGTTGACGGCAGAGGAATCAACGATATGCGTCCTCTTGATGCTCAGATCGACCTTCTTTCAAGAGTTCACGGCTCAGGTATGTTCACCAGAGGTCAGACTCAGGTTCTCACTGTTACCACTCTCGGTACTGTAGGTGAGGCTCAGGCTCTTGACGGAATCGACGAAGAGGATTCAAAGAGATATATCCACCACTACAATTTCCCCTCCTATTCAGTAGGCGAGACAAAGCCCTCAAGAGGCCCCGGCAGACGTGAGATCGGTCACGGAGCACTTGCTGAAAGAGCTCTTGTTCCCGTAATTCCCTCAGTTGAGGAGTTCCCCTACACCATCAGACTTGTTTCCGAGGTTCTTTCCTCTAACGGCTCAACCTCTCAGGCTTCCATCTGCGGCTCAACACTTTCTCTTATGGCAGCAGGTGTTCCCATCAAGGCTCCCGTTGCGGGTATCTCCTGCGGTCTCGTAACAGAGGGCGACCGCTTTATGACAATGGTTGACATTCAGGGACTTGAGGACTTCTTCGGCGATATGGACTTCAAGGTTGCAGGTACAAAGGCAGGTATCACTGCTATTCAGATGGACCTCAAGGTGCACGGTCTTACTCCTGCTATCATCAAGGAGGCTCTTGAGAAGACCTACGAGGCAAGATGCAAGATCCTTGACGAGGTTATGCTTCCCTGTATTGCCGAGCCCCGTGCAGAGCTTTCCAAGTATGCTCCCAAGATGCTTACCACAAAGATCGATCCCGAAAAGATCGGTGACGTTATCGGTAAGCAGGGCAAGGTTATCCAGAAGATCTGCGCAGAGTGCGATTGTAAGATCGACATCGAGGACGACGGCAGCGTATTTATCTCCTCCACAGATATCGACGGTGCAAGAAAGGCTCTCAGCATAATTGAGACTATCGTAAACGATCCCGAGGAGGGCGCAATCTATAAGGGTGTTGTAACAAGACTTATGAGCTTCGGCGCATTCGTTGAAATTGCTCCCGGCAGAGAGGGTATGGTTCACATCAGCCATCTGGACGTCAAGAGAACCGAAAAGGTTGAGGACGTTGTTACCGTAGGTGACGAGATCATCGTTATGGTTCTTCCCACAGATGATCAGGGCAGACTTAATCTCTCCAGAAGAAACGCTCTTATCGCAGTTGAGGGACTCACTCCCGAAAACGAGCTTGACGATGCTCCCAGAAAGCCCAGAAGAGATTTCAAGGGCGGCAGAAGAGATAATAAGAGATAAGCTATATAAAAAATCAGACGCTTCGGGTTTTTATATCCGAAGCGTTTTTTCGTATGCGTGCTGTTAACAGATGCTTGTGAATCGGCTCAGTCAAAGCGGGGCAGTCTGCGGGATAAGGATGTTTGTGAGAAGCTTGTTTTGTTTTATGAATAATTATTTTCCTTATGCAATTCTAATGAAGAGGGACGTCTGATTTAAATGGCATTTAAAGCCATTTTATTCAGCTTTCGTGTATATTCGGATGTAAAGATGTTGCACTTTACGATGTTGATAACTCATATCAAATTGTTTGTAACTTTGAAAAAATGTTGAAAACTCGGTGGAAAATGTTGATAAGCAGATTATTGTTAAAAAAATAACGAGGAAATTTGCAAGTATACAAACTTTACATCAACAAAATTATCAACATTTTTGCAGATTTGCAGGATTTTTATGCAGAATGTAAATTTATAACAAAAAACAGTATGCAAATGAAGGGATCCGTGTTAATATATAAGAAGAAAGGCGGCGTAGGTACATGGAAATCAAATGTAAGGCTTATGCAAAAATCAATATCACTCTTGATCTTACGGGGGTTCTGCCCAATAAATATCACGGTATATTTACCTGTATGCAATCCGTAAGTCTGTATGATCCGGTATGTGTCAGAACGGGAAGCAAGGGACTGTTTCTTCGCTGCTCGGAAAAATATATTCCCTGTGACGACAGAAATACGGCATATAAGGCGGCAAAACTTTTTTATGAAAGAGCGGGAATTGAGCCCGAGTGTGAGATCAATATAAAAAAGGTCATTCCCTCGGGAGCGGGGCTTGCGGGAGGCAGTGCGGATGCCGCGGCTGTGCTCCGTGCGCTCTCAAAGGCTTATCCCGACGTTTTATCTCACCGCGAAATACTGAATATCGCATTTGAGGTAGGCGCGGACGTTCCCTTCTGCTACGTGGGCGGAACAAAGCTTTGTCAGAATATAGGGGAAATAATGTCTCCTCTTCCTCCTCTTCATTCGGGAGTACTTATTGTAAAGCCTTTTGAAAGAGTATCCACAAAGGATGCATACGCACGCTTTGATTCGGCGAGCGATATTGAGCATCCCGATAACAACAGCTTTCTTTTTTACGCAGCAAGAGGCGAATACCACGAGGCTGTAAGATTTGCCGAGAATATGTTTGAAAAGCTCTGCGACGTCAGATGCGGTGATATGATAAAGGAAACTATGTATTCCTGCGGTGCGTGGTTTGCTTCCATGTCGGGCTCGGGCTCTGCTTATTACGGCTTGTTTTCCTCGGAGGAGGATATGAAAAAATGCGAGCAGCTTCTTAAGGGTAAGGTTGAAAGCATTTTTATCTGCAAAACAAAAAATAAGGGTGTTGAATAAAATTTATAGACTCTGCCAAGACTTTCCTCTGAAAGGAAGGTCTTTTTTTATGAAAAAAATTTACACGAAAACATATTGGGATACCTTAGCGGCATTTGCCCTCATTATTGCAATCATTGTGCTTAACGTTTCAGACGGCTTTGCCGCCGCAGGGAGCGTAAGAAGTGAATGTCTGCGGCTTCATATTCTTGCCGCCTCCGATTCTTACGAGGATCAGAGTGTCAAGCTTCTTGTAAGGGATCGGCTGCTTGAGACGGGGGCAGAGATCTTTTCGGGAGCTGTAAGCGCCGCGGAGGCTGCCGAAAAAATTATGGAAAACAGAGAGCTGCTTATAGCGGCGGCAAACGGGGTGCTTCAAGAGAACGGCTTTTCATATACTGCCGACATAATAATCGAAGAGGAATATTTTGAAACGAGGCAGTATGAGGACGTGAAGCTGCCCGCAGGGGTATATCTTGCATGTAAGGTGGTGCTGGGTGAGGGCAAGGGACAGAACTGGTGGTGCGTTATGTTTCCGCCCTTGTGCCTTCCTGCCGCCACGAAAAAGAACACCGAGGAGGTGTATGCGATTTTCGGTGAGGACGGGGGAGCGCTTGTTACGGGAAAAAGCGGATATAAGATAAAATTCAGAATCGTCGAGCTTGCAGAAGAAATCATCAGAAGTATTGAGAAACGGATAAATTCCGATTAAGAACAATAGGCGTAGTGCTCTCTTTCAGGTATAAAAGCCTGTCAGGGAGCATATATTTTTTCAAAAGCCAGAAAGATCGGAGAAAGTGTATGAAAATAATAGCTATGAGGAAGCCTCCCGAAAAAAAGAAAAAGGATATGTTTGCCGTGCTGTGCTTTTTGCAGTTCGGACTTGTGATAGCCGTAATTTTGTTGTTCAGCGTGTTTGCCGAAATCAATGAGGAAAGCTTTTTGCATATAACGGAGGATATAAGATTTATATTTGAGGGAGATTTGGACATCGGCGGCTATTACGCTCCGTCGGAGGATAAGACCACAAGAAAGTATGCCGATCCGTTAAGCTATGAATCTGAGACTGAGAGTGAAGTCAATGAGGACGGCACCCCTGAAGCTCAGGAGGTGACGGAGGCTTCTCTGCCGCAGGATCCCTCCTCTGAAGGCGGCGGTGAGGACGGACTTTTCGGAGAATATTACGGGGAGAGTGCCGTAATGCCCGTTAACGGAACGCTGACCTCCGATTACGGCTACAGAGAGCATCCCGTATATTCCTCGGAGGCCTTTCACGAGGGCAGAGATATTGCCGCTCCCACAGGAACTCCCATACACGCGGTGCTTGACGGAACGGTAATTGAGGCGGGAACTGCCGAAATGGCGGGACGGTATGTAAAAATAGAGCATAATAACGGCTACAGAACTCTTTATTGTCATTGTGACGAGCTGTACGTAAGTGCGGGCACCGTTGTAAGACGGGGAGACGTTATAGCCGCCGTGGGACAGACGGGACTTGCTACGGGACCTCATCTGCATTTTGAGCTTCACGAAAACGGGACGGCGGTTGATCCCGAAATACTTTTGGGGGATGCTGTCTGTGTTGATTAAAGCAGGACGACTGAGAATAAAATTAACGCCGTCCTTTGCCGTATTTTTTGCGGTTGCCGCAAACGCGGTCAGCAATTATACCCTCGTTTATTCTCTTGTGTTTGCCGTGCTTCACGAGGGGGTGCATTATCTGTGTCTCAGACGGTGCGGCTGTCCCGATGCCCTGATAGAATTTCTCCCCGGAGGTATCAGACTGTATGCCTCGGGGATGGGCAGGCTTTCTTATAAAAAAACCGTTTTCTGTACCCTCGGCGCACCCGTTTTCAATATTCTTGCGGGTGCGTGCTTTTTTGCTTTATATTCCTTTTTCGGTGGCAGCTTTTTTTATCAGTCCGCAGTTATCAATTTTTTGCTGGGCGGTATGAACGTATTGCCTCTCGGTTTTCTTGACGGAGGAAGAGCTCTGGGGGCATTGCTGGGTCTGAGACTTGGTTGCTTCAAGGTCAGAAAAATTATTTCTCTGGTGTCCGCATTTGTGATTTTTCTGCTGACACTGCTTTTTTTTGTCTGTTTTTTTATGAAAAAATATTATATATTTCTGATGGTATTCTGCGTTTATTGCGTTCTCGGCTGTTTTTGTGACAAATCAGGGTAGCTGTCTCTTGAAAAAAGCTTATCATAATGGTATATTATAAATATAAAATAAAAAAACGGACGGAACAGATATGGACAGAAAGCTTGAAAGAATTTTGCCGCTTGTGCAGAAGCCCGCAAGATATACGGGCGGTGAGCTCAACAGCGTTATAAAAGATAAAAACAGCGTGGACGTACGCTTTGCCTTTTGCTTTCCCGACTCCTATGAAATAGGAATGTCGCATCTGGGAATGAAGATTCTTTATTCTCAGGCAAATGCCAGAGAGGATACGTGGTGTGAAAGAGTGTTCGCTCCATGGGATGATATGGAAGAGCAGATGAGAAAAAACAATATTCCCTTATATGCCCTCGAAAGCGGAGATGCAATAAAGGATTTTGATATTATCGGCTTTACTCTTCAGTATGAGCTTTGCTACACCAACGTTCTCAATATGCTTGATCTTGCGGGGCTTCCCGTGAGAGCGGCAGACAGAAAGGGACTTTCCCCCATTGTTATGGGCGGTGGTCCGTGTGCCTGCAATCCCGAGCCCGTGGCGGAGTTTTTTGATATTTTCAGCCTCGGCGAAGGAGAAGAGGTCAATAATGAGATAATTGAGCTTTATAAGGAGCATAAGAAAAGAGGCTCCTCAAAGGAGGAATTCCTTTGCGACGCCGCAAAAATCGAGGGTGTTTACGTTCCCTCTCTTTATGATATTGAATATAATGAAGACGGCACCGTAAAAGCAATCGTTCCCCGGGGCACTGCTCCCGAAACGGTTACAAAGAGAATTGTAAAGGAGCTTGATAAGGTATTTTATCCCGATAATTTCGTTGTTCCCTTTATTGACGTTGTTCACGACAGAGTAACTCACGAGATATTCAGAGGCTGTATAAGAGGCTGCCGTTTTTGTCAGGCAGGCTTTATATACCGTCCCATAAGAGAAAAAAGCCCCGACGTTATAAACGAGCAATGCAAGGAGCTTTGTAAGAGCACGGGCTATGATGAGATCTCTCTTTGCTCACTTTCAAGCTCTGACTATACAAAAATTGAGGAGCTGCTTGAAAAGCTGCTTGAATGGACGGGAGATGAAAAGGTAAATATTGCTCTTCCCTCGCTTCGTGTTGACAACTTCTCAGAGTCTCTCGTCAAAAAGCTTACGGGTGTAAGAAAGAGCGGACTTACCTTTGCGCCCGAGGCGGGCACTCAGAGGCTTCGCGACGTTATAAACAAAAACGTTACCGAGCCCGAGCTTCTTGAGACGGCAAGAATTGCTTTCTCCAACGGCTACAGCGCGGTGAAGCTTTACTTTATGCTGGGACTTCCCACCGAAACCGATGAGGACGTTCTCGGAATAGGACAGCTTGCAAAAAGCGTTGTTGACGAATTCTATATGAATCCCGATAAGCCCAAGGGCAGAGGCTGTACCGTAGGCGTCAGCGCATCCTCCTTTGTTCCCAAGCCCTTTACTCCCTTCCAGTGGGAGGCTCAGAGCACACCCGAGGAATTAAAGGAAAAGCAGGAGCTGCTTAAAAACAATCTTCCCTCAAAAAAGATAAACGTAAGCTTCCATCATATTCCCACTTCATTCCTTGAGGGCGTTTTTGCCCGCGGCGACAGAAGACTTGCCGACGTTATCGAGGCGGCGTGGAACAAGGGCTGTAAGTTTGACGGCTGGAGTGAAAAATTCCTTTTTGAAAAATGGATGGAAAGCTTTAAGGATTGCAATATTTCTCCCGAGTTTTATGCCAACAGACAAAGAGACTATGAGGAGGTGCTTCCCTGGGATCATCTTGATTACGGTGTCAGCAAGGCATTTCTTATCAGGGAAAGCAAAAAGTCAAAGAATGCCGAAACAACTCCCCATTGTCGCGTGAAGTGTGCAGGCTGCAGTGCAAATAAGCTTAACGGAGGAAAATGCGATGTATGATCTGAGACTGTATATTTCAAAAAAGGGCAGAATCAAGTTCGTTTCGCACCTTGATATGTTCCGCCTTATGCAAAGAGCCGTAAGAAGAGCAGGAATTCCTCTCTGGTATACGGAGGGTTTCAATCCTCATCCGTATATTTCATTTCTTCTTGCCTTGTCTCTCGGTGTTGAAAGCGAGGGTGAGCCCGTAGATATAAAAATAGTGGGAGATATGTCTCCCGATGAGGTAAAGGACAGACTCAACAGCTGTATGCCCGAGGGGCTTGTTGTTGAAAGTGCGGTAAAGCCCTTTAACAAAAGTGCGGAAATTGCATTCGGCGAATACGAGGTATTGTTTGATAAAAACGATATTACCGAAAAGGAGCTTTACGACGCCCTTGTAAGCGGTGAGCTCACTTGTGAAAAAAGCGGCAAGTCCGGCGGCAGAAAGGTTATGAAGACCGTAAACGTGTCGGAGCATATCAAAAAATTTGAAATAGGCTGTGAGGACAGCGATATAAAGCTTAACGTTATATTGCCTGCGGGCAGTACCTTTAATCTCAATCCCATACAGCTTTCTCAGGCTGTATCTTCGTATCTCGGGAAAGAGGTCGTGCCCGTAAGGGTTTTGAGAACTGCTCTTTTGTGCAGTGATATGAAACAATTTTTCTGATAAGGATCGGGTGAAATAATTGAAAGAAGGAAAAAAAGCTATAGTTTTTGCAGGCGGTGGTTCTAAAGGCGCGTATCAGCTGGGTGCGTGGAAGGCACTCAACGAGCTGGGTGAGACCTTTGATATTGCAACGGGTACCTCCATCGGCTCCATAAATGCCGCTTTTTACGTTCAGAATGATTTCAGCGAAGCAGAAAAAATGTGGAATGAGATAACGGCAGGGGATATTATGGAAAACGGCATTAATTTTGACGTGTCCCTTGATAGCATAATTTCCCAGAGAGATAATCTTATTCCCTTTATAAAGAATTACATCAACACAAAAAGTGTTGACAATACTCCGTTTCTTTCGGCCGTGCAGAGATATTTTTCGCCCGAAAGGTTTTTCGGCTCCCCCGTGGATTTTGCTCTCATCACGGTAAACTATAAGGGCTTTGGCCCCCACGAGGTTTCTCATTGCGAGATAACGAAGCAGCAGATGGAAAGGGATCCCGAAAATGCGTGGAAGTGGATCGCTGCATCAAGCTCCTGCTATCCCGTTTTCCCTCCTATGGAGATAGACGGTCAGCAGTATATTGACGGCGGTTATTATGATAACATTCCCGTTGCCTCCGCATTCAGACTCGGTGCCTCAAGCGTTGTGGTTGTGGATCTGAATACCGACAATAACCACGAGGGCTATTTAAGGCATCCGAGGGTAACTTATATCCGTCCCTCTAAGGAGCTGGGCAGCTTTCTGAATTTTGACAGAAGCGTGCTCACAAGATCGCAGAGGCTTGGCTATAACGATACTATGAAGGCGTTTGGCCGTTATTACGGC
Source organism: Acutalibacteraceae bacterium (assembly GCA_045654865.1). Taxonomy (GTDB): domain Bacteria; phylum Bacillota; class Clostridia; order Oscillospirales; family Acutalibacteraceae; genus RUG806. Next base: position 10,525 of record JAZOOE010000209.1, read on the forward strand.
TTCAGATACACTCTTATACCCGATGAGCGGTGTGAAGAGTATCTTGAGGAGGCAACTGAAAGGTTTATAAGCATACTCTGCGAAATGGAGGCAAGCTTTGATTTTTCATCAAAGGTAAAATACCAGAGAGTGAATAAGCTTGCAGGCTGTACCACGGCGTTGGGAGAATACTGTAACAAAAACAGACCTTCCGAAAAAGAAATATTTATATCAGCCCTTGAGATACTGCTGATAGCGCTTTTGTTTGATGACGAAAAGGAATACGGGCTTGGCGAGCTGCTTTACACCCTTAAAACAGAGGTTGACAGATTATATCCTCTTCTTGAGTTTGACCATGCTTCATCCTTTGAAAAGGTAAAACAGTTTATAAAGGATTTTTCGGGTACAAAGGGCCCCGAGGTAAAGAAGCACGATGAGGACAGAATTATGATAATTCTCACAAGCGTTATCAGAGCCCTTCAGCATGCATTCTTTGAATTGTAAACGTCCGCCTCGGGGGAGGCTTCTTCCTCGGGACGGCAAAGCAGAGCTTTCAATAAAAAGGAGGAAAAATATATGATTTGTAAAAGATGCTCATCCGATATTGCGGACGGACAGTATTTCTGTCCCGTTTGCGGAGAAAAAATGGTGAATACCGCCAACGGAGTAGGCAATATGAATTATTCTGCCTATAATCAGAACGGTGCCGTGGATGCCCGGTACGGTGCCGGATACGGCAATAATCCTCCTCTTTATTCTCAGGGAGTACCGGCTGATCTGTTCGCATCTATGCAAAATAAGGTTCCTACAGTCAAGGAATACCTTAAATGGATACTCCTTTATCCGCTCAGTGTGCTGATTCCCGGTATAGGTATTATCGTTTATCTTGTAATCTGTCTGAAATATGCTTTTGATCTGACCTACGTTGCAAGATCGAATTTCTTTAAGGCAACGCTTATTGCTCATGCTGTGGCTTTTGTGCTCGTTCTGATTGCCGTAATTTTAATATTCGGTATATTCGGTGCGGCGGTATTTACAGGTGTTGATATGCTTGAAGAAATATATCCCGAGATAACTAATGAATTTGAATACGGTAATCTGAGAATGTTTTTCGGATTTTAAGCTCTTCGCAGGTCTTTTGCGGACAACAAGGAAACGTGCGGCAGGTCCTTCGGGGATTTACCGTGCTTTTCTTTTACTGTTGACAATATAAATAAAAAAGTATATAATACAAACAAATGTTCGGGGGTGTGAAAATGACTTCAAAGGTTATGAGTATGGGACTTTTAGGACTTCGCTCATTTATGGTAGAGGTTGAGGCTGATATTTCAGGGGGGAAATTCCGCTTTGATATGGTAGGTCTTCCCGATACGGCGGTTTCCGAGTCGAAGGAAAGAGTGCAGTCCGCAATAAAAAACTGCGGCTTCGGTTTTCCCTTTAACCATATAGTCGTAAACCTTGCTCCTGCTGACGTGAAAAAAGAGGGAAGCATATACGATCTTGCTATTTTTATTGCTCTTCTGAAGGCGGCAAGACAGCTTAATGCCGACGTTGACGGATGTGCCTTTCTCGGAGAGCTTTCGCTTTCGGGAGACGTAAGAAGCGTAAACGGTGTTCTGCCGATGGTTATTGAGGCGGCAGGCAACGGAATAAAAAAGGTGTTCGTTCCCGAGGTCAATGCAGGCGAGGCGGCAGTTGTTGAGGGAATAGATATCTATCCCGTCAGAAGCGTAAAGCAGATCGTGGATTATTTCGGAGATGATCCCGATGCCCTGAAGCCTCTGAAAATAAGTGAATGTGCCGATGCTGATGATTCGGAAGAGCCGTTCCCCCTTGATTTTGCCGACGTAATGGGACAGCATACCGCAAAGCGCGCCCTTGAGATAGCAGCGGCGGGCGGTCACAACGTGCTTATGGTGGGCCCTCCGGGCTCGGGCAAAAGTATGCTTGCCAAAAGACTTCCCTCAATTCTTCCCGAAATGAGCTTTGAAGAATCTCTCGAAACCACGAAGATATATTCAATATCAGGGGAGCTTAAAAATAAAAAGGGACTTATAAAAAAGCGTCCCTTCCGTTCTCCTCACCACACGGTCTCCTCAGCTGCGCTTTCGGGCGGCGGAACCGTGCCAAAGCCGGGCGAGCTGTCGCTTGCCCATAACGGCATACTTTTTCTTGATGAATTTCCCGAATTCCCAAGAACCACTCTTGAGGGAATGCGTCAGCCGATAGAGGACGGCGCCGTTACCATCTCAAGAGTTGCGGGAACGCTTACGTATCCTTGCTGTGTTATGCTTGTAGCGGCTATGAATCCCTGTCCTTGCGGATATCTCGGTCATGACAAGCATCCGTGCACCTGCTCCCCGACGGCGGTGAAAAAATATAAAAACAGAATTTCAGGCCCCATTTACGACAGAATAGATATTCAGATAGACGTGCCTGCCGCAACCTATGAGGAAATAAGCGGCAAGGGAAGGTCGGAGGAAAGCTCTCAGGTTATGAGAGAAAGGGTAGAGCGTGCAAGACGCATCCAAAGGGAAAGGTTCAAGGGCACTGCGGTTACCTGCAATGCGAAAATGAGTCCCGTGCAGACGAGAAAATTCTGCGTTATGGATAAGGATGCGGAGGAAATGATCAAAAATAGCTATGAGGCTCTCGGGCTCTCGGGCAGAACGTATGACAAGCTTCTGAGAGTTGCAAGAACCATAGCCGACGTGGAGGGAAGCGAGCTGATTCTTTCCTGTCATTTATACGAGGCTCTTGTTTATAAAGGGCTTAATAACGATTGAGGTGATTATATGAGAATTTGTGTTTTCGGTGCATCCTCTGATGATATAGATAATATCTTTATGGAGCAGACTGAGGCTCTGTGTGAGCAGCTTGCGAAAAGAGGACATTCGCTTATTTTCGGCGGCGGTGCCCACGGACTTATGGGTGCGGCTGTCAGAGGCTTTGTTAAGGGCGGCGGAAAAACCGTGGGTGTTGCACCCGAGCTTTTCAGACCTGCCAACGTGGTATATGAAGAGTGCGACGAGTTTGTCTGGACTGAGAGTATGCGCGACAGAAAAAAATATATGGAGGACAATGCGGATGCCTTCATTGTCACTCCCGGCGGAATCGGTACTTATGAGGAGTTTTTCGAGGTGCTTACTCTCAAGCATCTGGGACAGCACAAAAAGCCTATTGCAATTTTCAACGTGAAGGGCTTTTTCGATAAGCTGCTGACGGTGGTTGAGGATAATATTGAGGACGGCTTCGTTAAAGGTAACGTGCCCTCAATGTATAAGGTGTCCGACGATATAGGAGAGGTTACCGAATACATTGAAACTGACGATTTCGATATAGGTGAGCTCAAGCTCTACGGTTAAAAATACGTATATTAGGCTTACATAAAAGAAAAATACCGGATGTCCCGCGGGACATCCGGCCGTTTTATTATGCTTTGATGTAAGTCAGACTTATTTTGCACCCCAGATGCATTCTTCAGCAAATCTTTCAGCGATAACGCCTTCGGGCTCGCCAGTCTTCTGGGATTCGGTAAGAATTCTCTCAACAGTGTTGTAGATGTTGTTAACCTTCTTGAGAACCTCTTCCTCGTTGTAGTTGCCTGCTGCTTCGCCTGCTGCGTTGATAACGCCGCCTGCGTTGATGATGAAGTCGGGAGCATAGAGGATTCCTCGTGCCTTAAGAGCTTCACCTGAAGCGAGGTCAAGAATAACGTTGTTAGCTGCACCTGCGATAGCCTTGCAGTTGAAGTTGGGGATAGTCTTGGGGTTAACGATTGCACCGAGAGCACAGGGAGCAAAAATGTCACATTCCTGAGAAAGGATCTCGTCAGCGGTAACGATTGTTGCGCCGTACTTTTCAGCAGCAATTTCAAGGTTAGCCTTGTTGTTTCTGTTAGCAACGTAGAGCTTTGCACCCTCGTTAGCAAGATGCTTACAAAGGTCAAGACCTACCTTACCTACACCCTGAACGGCAATAGTTCTGCCCTCAAGGCTGTCGGAGCCGAATGCTACCTTAGCAGTAGCCTTGATGCCCTGATATACACCGATAGCGGTGAAGGGTGAGGGGTCGCCGGAGATGTGGGGAAGACCGCAGATGTGCTTTGTCTTTCTTGCGATGATAAGTGCATCGTCGCAGTCTGTGTTAACGTCCTCAGCAGTGATATAGCAGCCGCCGAGAGCATTCATAGCCTCGCCGAAGGCTTCGAACATGGCCTCTGTCTTCTGTGAGGGATCAGCGATGATAACTGACTTGCCGCCGCCGAAGTCAAGACCTGCAGCAGCATTCTTGTGTGACATACCGCGTGAGAGACGAAGAACGTCGAAAAGAGCGTCATCCTCGTTAGCATAGGGGAGAAGACGGCATCCGCCGATAGCGGGACCTCTTACTGTGTTGTGAACTGCTATAATAGCCTTAAGACCTGCCTTTTCGTTGTTTACGAAAAGGATTTTTTCGTGACCGTACTTGGTGATTTCCTGCATTACGTTCATTTTGTATCATTCCCTTAAAAATTGATTTTGAAATATTTTGAAAACAATATCTCAATTTAATAAATAATATACAGCAAAAATTTTTTCTTGTAAATATTTTTTTTGTGGATTATTAATGTATTTTTTTAATAATTGAAATTCAATGATTTTATTTAATTGATATTGCACAAAAAAATATTGCAGGGATAAAAAAATTTTATCTGCACTGACAGAGATTTTCCTTAGTCTTACATTTTTTTTGGATGCATTTTGCTTTGAAAAAATAAAAAAGCGGTATAAAAGAGACAATAAGTGACGATTTTGTGCAGTTAAAAGCAAAAAAAATCCCCCGAAGACTGCAAGCCTTCGGGGCGGAAAAAGTATTGCTTATTTGTAAAAATCGTGCTCCTCAAGATATTTGAGCTCACGCTCTCTGTCATTCTTTGAGCGTGCCTTGACGTAGGCTCTTATCTCCTTGCGGTTTTTGCCGATAATGCCGTTTCTTGAAAACGACACCCAGAACATACCGATAACGCTTCCCGCACCCGCAAGGATCATATCGATCATCGTATCCACAAGACCGTCCTCGCTGACGATGGGAGAGACCTGAAGAGTGTAGCCGTAAAGTCTGTCCATGGTGAACTCGTAAAATTCCCAGCCCACAAGAATAAAGCAGGAGAAGCAAAGGGCGAAAAGGGAAGCGAGTCCGGGACTCAGGTGACGGGAGCGTCCCTGAAAGGCAACTGCGAAATCATAAGCAAAATAAGATGCCACGACACCCGAAATGAAATGCTCTATTATATCAACGTACTGAAAATTTGTTTTTGTGTTGAGTACGTAGCCGATGACAACGCCGAAGCAGATAAAGAGATTGAGCATTGTCTGTGACTGATAGGTAACTCTCGTTATAAAGGATTTTCCTCCGAAGAGCTGGAACATATCCCACAGATGAGTAAAGGCTATTGCAAAAATTCCCATAAGAAACTGGGTTACGGAATCGTGTAAAAGTCCCCAGATTCCGAAGGTTATAAGAGAAGCACGCACTGCCCACCATATTATCTGATGATACATCGGAATGGGAGTTATTTTATTCAGCTTTTTTTTCATTTTAACCGTTCACTTTCATAAATTCTGAAGTCCGCTATATTTTATTGAAAAAAGTATACAAAAACACGCATAAGTAATATTTATACCGGAAAATGTAAAAATTGTTTACCGTCTTTTGCTGTTTCTGTCGGTGAAGACTCCGTCCTCATAGCCCTGAATTGATTTGTCGCTGTCGGCTTCGTTCAGCCTCTGTCTTGCCCAGATGCAGTATTCGGGATTTTTTTCAACTGACAAAAAGCGTCTTCCCAGCTTTTTTGCCGTTACGGCAGTGGTGCCCGAACCTCCGAAGGGATCGAATATCAGATCGTTTTCATCGGATGAGGCAAGAATCAGCTTTGCCGTCAGCTTTTCGGGCTTCTGCGTGGGATGTGCCGTGTTTTCCTTCATTGACCAGAACGGAACCGTTATGTCGTCCCAGAAGTTTGACGGACAGGTCATTCTGAAATTCCCCTCATCCGTTTCCTGCCAGTCCTTGGGCTTTCCGTTTTCTCTGTAGGGGGCTATAACCCTTTTTTTGAGTTTGACAGCATCAAGATTGAAGGTGTATTCATCGGATACGGTGCAGAACCATATATCCTCCATGGAATTTTTCCAGTTTTTTGCGGCGCCTCTGCCCTTTTCTCTTTGCCAGGTGATACGGTTTCGTACTATAAAAAGCTCGGAAAGAACCTTTCCGATAATAAGACTGGACTGCCAGTCACAGCAGACGTAAAGACTGCCGTTTTTTGTCAGAAGTCTTTTGATCTCGCCGAGCCATTCCCTTGTGAATTTCTCATATTCGTCGGTCTTTTTCTTGGTAAAAACCTCTCCGCCGTAATTCTTTCTGAGATTATAAGGCGGATCGGCAATTATAAGAGGGGTACACTCACAGGGAAAGCATTTTACCGCCGAAAAGAAATCTGCATTGAAATATCTGTTGCTGATCTCCTGGGCCGTTTTTTGTTTGCCGTCAAAAAAGCATCCGGCGAGAAGCTCCTTGCCGTCTTCAATGCAGGTATTTATGGTTTTGTTTCTTGATGAGCTCATTATAATTGTCCTTTTTTACGTTAATAAAAACATAATACCATAAATATTCCGTCGGGTAAAGGTTTCGCTATTGAAAAAAATCCGTCTTTTTAATATAATATAAGTGAAATGCGTAAAGGGAGGTGACAGATATGGCAGGCACGTCAAGCTGTGACTATTGTATGAATTATGAGTATGACGAGGAGTTTGATTGCTACAGATGCTCGGTTGAGCTGGATATGGACGAGGCTGAAAGGTTTATGACCTATACCGTCAGAGGCTGTCCCTATTATAAGCCCGGAGACGAATATACCATAGTAAAAAAACAGAACTGATAAAACGGAGTGAAGCATTTTGAAAACTGACGTTGTAATTGTCGGTGCGGGCCCCTCGGGTATTTTTACCGCACTTGAATTATTAAGACAGGGCAGCGATAAAAAGATAGTTATCGTGGAAAAGGGTAAGGCTATAGAAAAAAGACACTGTCCCAAGACAAAGACCAAGCAGTGTGTAGGCTGTAAGCCCAACTGCCATATTACCACGGGCTTTTCGGGCGCCGGAGCGTTTTCGGACGGTAAGCTGTCTTTAAGCTATGAGGTCGGGGGAGATCTTCCCGCGCTTATCGGTGAGATGAACGCTCAGGAGCTTATAAATTATACCGACTCCGTCTATCTTGAGTTCGGTGCCGATAGCCGCATAGAGGGCATCAACGCCTCTGATGAGGTCAAGGAAATAAGAAAAAGGGCGATTCAGGCAGGCCTTAAGCTGGTGGATTGCCCCATAAGACATCTGGGAACCGAAAAGGCGCAGGAGCTTTATTATGCTATAGAGCAGTATCTCCTTGATAACGGAGTGGAGATATTCTTTGATACAGAGTGTCTGAGCATAATTCTCGGGGACGGAGAATGTAAGGGAATCATAACCTCGGGCAAGGGTGTTCCCGAGGAGATATTTGCAACGCATACCATAATTGCAACGGGCAGAAGAGGCGCTGACTGGCTTGAAAAGCTTTGCTCCGAATATAATATTGCCCATCAGCCCGGCACCGTTGACATCGGCGTACGCGTCGAGGTCAGAAACGAGGTTATGGAAACCGTCAATAACGCGCTTTACGAGTCAAAGCTTATCGGATATCCGAGGCCTTTCAAGAACAAGGTGCGTACCTTCTGTCAGAATCCCGGCGGCTTCGTAAGTCAGGAAAATTATGATAATGACCTTGCCGTGGTAAACGGTCATTCCTATAAGGAGCTTAAATCCGATAACACAAACCTTGCGATTTTATGCTCACATAATTTCAGCACGCCCTTTAATCAGCCTATAGAATATGCTCAGAAGG
>JAZOOE010000210.1:0-9033 GCA_045654865.1 Acutalibacteraceae bacterium
TCGAAGATTTTTTCTCGGGAGGATTTTTGGCAATTCAAGGCAAAACCGGAGTCAATCCTTTCGGATTGACGAGGATTTTAACGAAGAAGTGGCGGAAATCAGCCGAGAAAAAACACGGTTCGGATTATTGCCGTCACCCTAGCCGCTTATACGTAAATAAAAAAGCAAAAAGGAAGATTCTGTTCTTCCTTTTTCTTGATTATGAAGAGAAAAAACCGAGGTGAAAGGAAATGGATGAAATTAAATACGCTTCTCCCTCAAAGAGTCCTGACGTTTTTTTGTCTTATTCACATAATGATGCCGGAATCGTGGAGAAGATAGCAGCCGGACTTGAGTCAGAGGGCTTTTCCTGCTGGATAGATTCAGATAATCTGCGCCATGATGATGATTTCCATATCCTGATACAGGAGGGAATCAGAAATTGTCTTGTTTTCATTTCCTTTTTGTCTGAAAGCTACGTAAACAAGGAATATTGTCAGCGTGAGTTTGCCCTTGCCCGTGACGAGGGAAAAAGTATTGTTTCTCTTACTATAGATTCGGTCAGCAAAAGCACTAACAGAAACGCCGCTTATATGTTCGGCTTTATGGCAGGAAAAACAAATAAAAATTACGGAAAATGTATTTCGGAGGAGGACGTTGACTCTGTAGTTGAATTTCTTAAGGAAACCTATCAGCTGCAGAAGCTCAGTCTTTACTATTCAAGCGGAGATAAGAAGGATATTCCCTCTCCCTCGCTTCCCGAGGCTGTTTTTGATACGCTGAGATTCAATCTTGACAAGCAGTTTGAGCTAAGAGCAAATTATGCTCTCGGAGACGTAAGCAATATTCTGTTTCCGTCGGTGCTTGACGTCAGAGAGAACGTCGTATTCAGAGACGTGTCAGAAAAAATGACCTCTCTTACAAGATACGTTGCAGATAAGACGGAGTCAGCCGAAAGATGCAATCTTTTCCTTTACGGCGACGGCGGTATGGGAAAGACCGTTGCTATGCTTAAAACCGCACAATATCTGCTTGAAAAGGGTATTCCTGCCGTTTATATACCCTTAAGCAAGATAAAGGATGAGGACAGCATCGCGGAATATATAGCGGTGGAGGTTCTTCACGGAAATGAGCAGTATAAGAAGATACTTTACGATTTTATGAGCCTTGATATGTCGGGGGCGCCCGCCGTCGTGCTTTTGTTCGACGGTGTGAACGAGCTTTCTGCCGACAAGGAAAAGACAAAGCGGATAGTTGAAAGAATCAGAAGTGATTTTGCCTCAGGCTATGCAGGTACTGATTTTATAATAACCTCAAGATGGGATGATCCCGATATCACGGGACGTATAAAGGACGTTGTGATTCCTCTTGAAATGCAGAAGTTTGACGTTTCGCGAATAAACAGATATCTGAGCTCGGAGGGGCTGGCTCAGGTGACGGATCCCGGTATGCTGTCCGTGCTTTCAACCCCCTTGCTGCTTACTCTTTATGCAAACGTAGAGCAGCATATCGGAAAATACGGTAAGGTAAACGGAGTTGAGCTTTGTCCGAATCCGGATTCACCTGCAAAGATTCTCAGGAACTTCTTCCTGACACAGCTTTTCAGAGCTTCTGCGGAGCCATATTTTGACAGAACCACTCATTACGTGCTTCTTGAATATTTCCTGCCCGCCATAGCCTTTGAGTCCGTAAAGGACGAGGAAGGTGCGGGTAAGGTGAAGTCCTCCGTGATGCACAGAATGAGACGTGATATTGACCGTGAAAGAGGCAGATACGATTGGTTTATTGACGATAAGCTGCTCGATTTTACCGACGGAAATATAAGTGTCGATACGAATCTGCTTATTGCGACGGCTGCCGCATCTCTTCACTTTATAACAAAGACCTCGGAGGATGAGTATGAGTTTACTCATCAGAGCTTCCGCGATTATTTTGCCGCTTACCACATTGTCAACGAAATAGATGCCTTTGCCTGCGACAAGCGCAGAGCAAGGGAGGAGGAGTCGCTGCTGACAATCGGTACGTTAAGCGATGATATATTAACCTTTGTTGCCGATATTGCAGGGGAAACCTCCCGACAGCCCGTCAGAACAGAGAACGGCTATTTCTGCGGCGGTAAAAATTCTCCCTCTGATAAGTCTGAAAGCCCCGTGGAAAATATGCTTGAGCTTTTCAGGGATAAGCAAGGCGAGGAGGCTCAGAACGCCGTATATAACATATTCAATATTATGCGTATCGGCAGAGGCGGTAAGCTTGCATTCTGTGACTTTTCCCGTCTTGATATGAGAAAATGTGAGCTTGTAAATTCAGTTTTTGTCAATTGGTTCAATGATAAGATATATCCCTGCCTGTTTGACGGAGCGTATATAAATATGTCCTCCTTTATAAAGGACGGACATTCGGCTGCGGTTACGGCTATTTGCACTGATGGCAGAGATCTGATTTTCAGCGGTGATGCAGACGGCAAGGTAAGAATATCAAGCATATCCGAGCACGTCTATACGGATAAAATAGATTTCTCGGATAAGGCGGTAATTGATATTGCTTACTGCGAAAAAAACCGCAAAATTGCCGCTGTTACAAGAAACGAGCTGCTGATATATTCTCTTGATGATAAGAGTGCGGAAATTACCGAAAATCCCAGACGTGATACGGATTACAGATATACAGGCTTTGACAAAAACGGTAATGTTCCCGTTTCAAGCACCTTTGAGCCGCTGATGCCGAGACTTTTGTCGGGAGAGCTGACAGAGGATTTTCCTGCGGACTGGGGCTTTGACGTGCCTGCGGGCTGTGCAAAATGGCACCCCACGGATGAAAAGTTCGTCCGTTCAAGAATGGGACAGACCATTACGGCAACCGTCAGAGCCGATGACGGAAAAAACTGGTGGATGCACCCTGCCTTCAAGGATATTATGATTCAGCAGACAGAGGGCTTTTCTGACAAGGAGACACTCAGTGTGAAGAAGGCTTTGAATGAGATGATTAAAAATAATACGGGCTTTTGTGTAAAAGTGCAGGCATCTACCGTCAGGGGCGTCGTAGAGGGATACGTTCTGTGCATCGGCAGAGATATGTATTTTTATGAGATAAAGAAGAAGCGCATAAGTAAAAAGATCAGCTTCGCAAAAGATATAGATTCCGTATATTTTGCATCCAATCTTATAAGTGTTTACATTGACAGCAGAATAATAGTTTTAGATCCTCAGCTTAAGCTTTATACATCAATGCTCAGTCTCAGATATTTCAATAAGGAATTCAAAAATGAGACCGTCAGTTGTATGAGCTTTAATGAAGACGGCTCAAGACTTCTGGTTTGTATAGGTCAGCTTTTATTGGAATTTGATTTTGGTTCACTTACACTTATCAAGAAGACTAACTTCACTGCGGGGGTAAGGTCTGCCGTTTACTGCGGAGATAAAATAATCGTCGGCGCGGGAAAGCAGATTTTTGTAATGACATCGGGGCACGTGCTCATTGAGGCCTTTGAATCAAGCAATCAGAGTGACGTGAAAAACATTATTGAGGATATTGACGGTGACGGCTGCTATGTTTTGTCAAGCGGTTATCTTATAAAGAAGCTTAACCGTGATTTGCAACTTGTCAGAGTCAGACGTCTGAATACGTCCGCAAGCGGCTTTCAATGGGTAAAAAATATTTCAACGGGCAAGTGCAGTATGCTTATTAAGGCAACGCAGGAATACCCCTTCGGCAGAGTGATGGATTTTGAGACCGCCGAGGTTTGTCCTATGAATGAAAGCTTCCGTGTTGCCGATGTTCCCGTGAATGAGGATGATATGAAATATTATCCGATAGGAAGCAAGGTAATTGCCTTTGATAAGCGACCGCCTTATAATAAGATAAGCTTTACAAATTATTCGGGTGTATTTATTTTCGGCTGCTCCTTCAAGGACGTAAGGGGAGATATTGCCTTGCCCGAGGGAAGAGAATTTATAATAAGCAACGGAGGTATCACAGATGGCTGATATGAAAAAACAGCTTAAAATAAAGTTTCATTCCGTAAAACCTGACGGAGGCTGTTACGTGGATGTTGAGCTTCCCGAAAGCGGCAAATGCGTAAATTACATAAAGCTTAAACGGGAAAGAGGCGGAAGAATTATTTTTGAGCTTCCGAGGTTTCTTAATAACCGTTGGAGCTACAGTGAGATAAGCCTTGGTGAGCTTTATAAGAGGATCACTGAGGAATATGAAAAATTTACAGCGATCGGTGCAGGAAATGATGCAAAAAAGGCAAAGGCGGCCGACATCCCGTCAGATGAGTCATCAGCCGAGGAGCCGACCTTTACGTTCAGTGCCCTTGACACGAAAATATCCGCAATTGCAGATGTTGTGCTGCCCGATATCGCCGTTCCGTTAAGCGGGATTTTTGTGCAGGGTAATCTCAGCGATGATACTGTTTTTGTAAAAAAGCCCGCAATTATATCCGATATTCCCGAGCTTAATGAAAAGGCGTGGTATGATCTTTCAACGGATATAGAATATAAATTCAGAAAAAGCTTTATGGGACTTGGGGCCGAGCGTGAATGCGGCTGTGAGGTAAGCTTCAGTAAGCCGAAAACATTTTACACCTGTCTTGCGGATGCCCACTTCAGCTCACCTAAAAAGGATATCGGCGGTTTTTCCGTCAAGATATACTCAATTTCAAATGTAAGAATAGATAAGCCTCACTATATTAGCGCGTGGAATGAAAGAATATATGAGTGGGGAAAGCTTACCCGTCTTATGAGCGCATCAGTGCTTGAGAAATATCCCGTTGCTTCGGAATTTATCTCGGAGCCCCGAAAGGAAAAGGGAGCAAAGGAGCTTACTCCCGCAGGAAGAATCGCAAACGCGGAAAAGTCCGATTTCAGATATATTCCGGGCTCCGTGCTTATATCCGACGGAAGTGTCCCGGACAGCGAAAGAAAAAATATTCATATTCTTGCCGCGGCTATGTCCAAGGGAATAATGGGCGGTATAGGTCCCTATGAATTTGGTGTGCTTAAATGGGTTGCGCGCCTTAAATATCTGACGACGGTTATGCTTCAGGAGCTGACCTATTACGGATATATCGACACGGGCTGGCGCGGCAGTATAAAGAGAGACAAGTATGCCGAGCTTATCAAAAGAATGCTGGTTTATGATATTCTCAACAGGAGTCATTTCGGTACGTTGGATGAGGACGGCGTGCTGTCTGCCGTGGGCTTTTCCGCATCCAAGGTTCTGACGGTGGGTAAAAACGGCGGTATGGTGCTTAAAGAATTTGCCATAGAGGGCAATCGTTATAATCCCTTTGACGTTATCCGTGAAGCACATACGATAAAAAGCTCTCTCACCGTAAATCAATGGCTGATTTATTGGCTAAGGGCCTTCAAAAACAGAATCGGAGATAATTTTGATTCTGCCTTTGTTATGAAGCGTATCGGTGCTCAATACACTGCTGCAAGGCTTTACGCCACGGTTCAGGTGGATGATAAGGTGCTTGTGGGTGAGGCTGTCAGACGAGGTGACAGCAGTCAGCAAGATGCCAATTGTGAGTTTCTTCGCAACAAGCTTGAAAGAATGATACAGATATTTGATAATCCCGATGAGATGTACAAGGAGACAAGGAAGATAACGTATCCTTCCCGCCCGATAATAAATCTCATCTGTGAGGATGATGAGCATATAAGTGAGATCTATGAGGTAATAAAGGATATTATAAAAAATAATCCTCAGCAGAAAATATGGTTTACTCATGACCTCAGGGTTTTCAATATGTGCTATATAGGACAGCGCTTTATCTGTATGGACAGCGGTGAGCCTGTTATCGTTGAGCTTTCCGAAATTTTCGGTGCGGATGACGAAAGGGAGACACAGGCACTTGCTCAGAAATTTACCAAGCCTGCCGGCGTTTCGGAGGATGCCGATGATAACGGCGGTACCGATTCGGACGGTGACGAAGCGGGAGAATATTCCTATGATAATGAGGCGCTTGCGGAGGCTTCCGACGAAGATGGCAGTGAGGATGCCGAAACAGAAACTGAGGATACCTATGGCTTTGATTGGAGCTGATATACTGCGAAGCCGTAATTTTCCGATTTTTGCATATTATTATATAACTGCATAAAAGAAGGGGATGTAAAAAAACGAAAGTTTTTTACATCCCCTTTTCGGTTTTTTAAAGAGCAATAAAAAAAGATCAAAAGATATATCTTTTGATCTTTTCTCGTTTTATTGCACTAACTTGGTTTTTCTTAAATCTGTCTTCTTATAATAAATCAGAGTTGCCGCGGAACAGACAGCCCAGCCCGCGGGATATCCCATAGCAATGGGGATGATCTCATTGCAGATATAATTTGCCATAACGAAAAGATATATCTGTCTGAAAACAACGAAGGAGCATATCATAATGATCATAGGCACCTTGCTGTTTCCCGCGCCTCTGAGAGCGGCGGAATAAACCTGATTGAAGCAGCACAGCAGATAAAAGGGAGACATCCAGCGAAGAAGCAGAGTGCTGTATTCGATAACCTCAGGCTTGCCGTTGAATATGCCGCCGAAGAATTCGGCAAAGATAACAAGGGGAAGCATTACGCATGCCGTGCATATAAGAGACATTGCCGATGCCACTCTGACGCCCTTTTTTGCTCTGTCTACGTTGCCGATTCCGAGATTCTGCCCCATAAAGGTTGTTGCCGCAAGGGAAACGGATTGCATGGGAAGAAACATAAACTGATCGAGCTTTGCATAAGTGGTCCAGCCCGACATGCAGTCAACGCCGAAGTAATTGACGTAGGATTGCACGAATACGTTGGAAAAAGAGGTGATCGCCATCTGCATCGAGGCGGGGATGCCCACCTTCATAATAAGCTTAAGCTGTTCAGCGGAAATGCGTATCTCCTTAAAGTGTACTTTTATGCAGGCTTCCGAGCGTAAAAGGGTTACGAGAACCAGTATTGCAGATATGCTTTGTGCAATTACCGTGGCTGCCGCAACACCCTTGACACCCATTTTAAAAACGGCAACAAATAAAATATCCAGAACTGTATTTATACAGGCTGCCGCAAAAAGATAGATAAAAGGTCTTTTTGAGTCTCCTACGGCACGTAATATTCCCGCACCCATATTGTATATCATAAGGCCCGTAACACCGGCGAAATATATGATGAGATAGGTTCTCGCCTCCGGAATGACCTCATCGGGCATTTTCATAAGCTGCAGCATAAGAGGTGTCATAGCAATACCGAGTACGGTAAATATAACTGCAAGAAGAACAGTCAGCGCCATAGACGTGTGTACTGCTTTTTTTACCTTGTCGAATTGCTTTGCTCCGTAAAACTGAGATATGACAACACCCGCACCGCTGGAAAGTCCGAGAAATATGCCTATGAGCATATTGATTATGGGTCCCACCGAGCCTACTGCCGAATATGCCTCGTTGGAGGCAAACTTTCCCACACACCAGGCATCAACCGTGTTATAAAGCAGCTGAAAGAGGTTGCCGAGAAGAAGAGGAACGGAAAAGGTGATCAGGTGACGTACGATATTACCCTCAGTCATATCCACGTCACGTTTTTTTGCTTTTACCATGATGTTACGTGCTTCTTTACGAAGCTGTAAACGTTTGTCCAGTAGAATTTGGGATCCCTTGTGGATGATTCCGCGTGTCCGGCTCCGGGAACCGTGAAAAATTCCTTTTCTGCCGCGCAGGCATCAAAAACTCTTGCCATCATCGGGAAGGGGACGAAATCATCTGCCTCGCCGTGAATGAAGAGAGTTGGTGTGACGGAATTCTTTACCGCATCTATGGGGGCGCATTTTTTGAAATTAAAGTTTCCGCGCAGCTGAGAATAAATGCTGATAACGGGAAGAAGCGGAGCAAGCTGAGGAGAGATCTGTGTTTTTGCCACGTGATTGTATTCCTCCATACAAGTTGTAAAGCCGCAATCCTCAACCGCACATTTTACGTTTTCGGGAAGCTTTTCGCCTGTAATGAGCATTGTGGTTACCGCACCCATGCTTTCTCCGTGAAGGACTATTTCTGCATTGGGATATGAGGATACAACGTAATTTATCCAGTCAAGTCCCATATATCTGTCGTGGTAGCCCATTGAGCAATATCTGTTTTCGTCCTGAGCGTGGCCTATCATAGAGGGAAGAATGAGATTGAAGCCCATAGCACCGTATGCATAGGCATAATGATACATTCCCTCGGGACCTGAGGTGTAGCCGTGGAATATGATTGCCCATTTTTCGGGATGTCCGTTGTCGAAAAGCTTTGCGTGACGCTTCTGTCCCTTTTCGTTTATGAGGAAAATATCCTCGGCAGTATGCTCGCTGTGCCATTTGGCCATAGCCTCGCCGAAGAGATTGGGCGCGGGAGCGGGCTCAGCTTCTTCCGCACAAGGAGCGGGAGCAGGCTCGGGCTTGGGACCGAACTTTTCACCTATTATTCTTGAAACGTCAATATTGAGCATACATTCGTAGGTTACCGTGCAGAATGCGCCCAATGCAGCAGCAGAGCCGATAGCTGTGCCTGCAAGAATTTTTGTTGCTTTTTTCAATTAAAACACCGCCTATATATAGATTTTGTTTTTGTTGATTTTTTATTCCTTCATAGTAAGAGAGATTCTTTTCTTTGCCGTGTCAACGCTCAGAACCTTTACCTTGACCACGTCGCCTACCTTGAGTACGTCTGAGGGATGCTTGATATAACGGTTGGTTATCTGTGAAATGTGAACGAGACCGTCCTGGTGAACGCCGATGTCCACGAATACACCGAAATCAATAACGTTTCTTACAGTTCCCTGAAGCTCCATTCCCTCGGTAAGATCCTCCATTGAGAGAATGTCGGAGCGAAGAAGAGGTGCGGGCAGAGCATCTCTTATGTCTCTGCCGGGCTTTTTAAGCTCTTGGGCAATATCCGTGAGTGTGGGAATGCCCACGCCGCATTCATCTGCGGCCTTTCCCTTACCGTAATGCTCAAGACGCATATCAATATCCTGCGCACCCTCTGTGCAAAGCTTCTTTTCATCAATGTCAAGAATTGAAAGCAGCTTTCTTGCGAAGTCG
>JAZOOE010000211.1:0-7915 GCA_045654865.1 Acutalibacteraceae bacterium
AACAATGATCTTCTTCTTGTCCGTGCAAAAACCGCCTGTGGAAATCATAAATTCTCAGTAACAATAAAAATTATCAGCGACGGTGAAACCGCAGAGGGAGAAAACAACAGAATCGAAATCAAAAACTCCAAAAATACGGTGCTTTTCATTTCAATTTCCACCTCCTTCAAATTCGGAAACGGTTTTGAAGAAATGGGCCTCGAGCTTGTATCAGACTATGAGGAGCTTGCTGATTTTGAAGACGTGCTCAACAGCCACGTTTTAGATTTCTTCGGAATGTTCAACCGCTCAGATATAAGACTTAAATCCGACGAAGCACTTAAAAGTCTTTACACGGATGAAAGATTGACTCGTCTTAAAAACGATCCCTCCGCACAAGATGATGAGCTTATGTCTCTTTATTTTGCATTCGGCAAGTATCTTCTTATTTCGTCCTCAAGAGAAGAAACGCTCCCTGCTAATCTTCAGGGCGTGTGGGTTGAAAAGCTGCAGAATCCCTGGAATTCGGATTATCACACAAATATCAATCTTCAGATGAACTACTGGCTTCCCGAGGTTGCAAATATTTCAGAATGTCACCTGCCCTTATTTGATTATATGAACAAGTATCTTCTTCCCTCGGGTAAAATTACCGCTGAAGAAAATTACAGATGCCGCGGTATGGTGCTTCATCATCTCAGTGACATATACGGCTTTACAACACCCGCAGACGGAATATGGGGTGTATGGCCTATGGGCGGAGCATGGCTTAGCTTTCATTTATGGGACCACTTCCTCTTTACAAGGGATGAAGAATTTTTAAGAGAAACCGCTTATGAATATCTGCACGAATGTGCCTTGTTCTTTATGGATTTCTTATTTGAGGATGCAAACGGATATCTGATTTCGGGCCCGTCTATGTCTCCCGAAAATTCTTACTATCCCGTTGAGGGCAACGAAGATATAACAGCAACTATCGCATTCTCGCCTACTATGGATACCGAGATCATATATGGTACGCTTCGTAATTATATAGACGCAGAGAACATTCTGAATATCAACCCCGATGACAAGGAGCTGGCACAGCAGACGCTCAGTAAGCTTCCTCCTCTCAAGGTCGGTAAAAACGGTTGTCTTATGGAATGGCTTGAGGACTATGGCGAGCCCGAGCCCGGACACAGACATATTTCTCATGCATTCGGACTTTATCCCGATAATATGATCAGCGAAAATACCTCCGAGCTGTTTGAAGCAATCAGAAACACCCTTGAAAGAAGACTCAGCTTCGGCGGCGGTCATACGGGATGGAGCCGTGCATGGCTTATCAATCTCTTCGCAAGACTCAAGGACGGCAACAAGACCTATGAGCACATACGTCTTCTCCTTACAAAATCAACACTCGGAAACCTTCTTGATATACATCCGCCCTTCCAGATCGACGGTAACTTCGGCGGTGCGGCAGGTATTGCAGAATCTCTTATTCAGTCCCACGAGGGCTATATCAGCATTCTGCCTGCGGCTAAGGACGGACTTACGGGACAATTTATAAATCTCAAGGCAAGAGGAAATATTACTGTTTCTGCTGAATTTAAAAACGGCAAGGTCACATCCGTCACTGTATCGGCACCTTATGACACTTCTGTCAGAATCAAGGCAAATAACACGATGTATAGCGTTGAACTGAAAAGCGAAAAAGAAGAAACAATCACACTGTAACAGCAAAAAAAGTCTGTTCCCTTTCGGAAACAGACTTTTTTATTTTAATCTTCTACCTGCTGATCATCTTCATCCTCAGGTTCTTCAAGAATATACTCCTGATTTGTAAAGAACTTGATCTTATTAAGAGGCACACCGAGAGATTTTTCACATGCACCGCTCATCAAAGGCATCATTCTTGCCTCAATTACAGTATTGATAATAGCAAAATCGAGAAGAATCTGAAGCTGAGCTCTGAAGAAATCCTCGTCCTTGTCTGCAAAAAATTCTGCATCTACCTCTTCAAGGGAAACACCGGTAAGAGACATATCCTGATTATAAAGCTTTCTGTACTTTTCAAAGCACTTCTGCATAATCTCAAGCATCTGCTCCTTGCTTCCGTTTTTAAGCATACTGTTAAGAGAAGCAGTCTTCATCTGCAGCTTGAATGAAAGCTTACACGTTTTAACTATTGCCGTTGCAAGCTTTGCAAGGTCGGGATTAATTTTCTCGGGAATAAAAATTTCTCCGTCTTTCTTATAAAAGTAAGTCATATCAATTCTCCTTAAAAAATACTGAATGTATATTAACATAATCTGATAAATTTTGCAACAAAAAAATTCTCTCTGTCCGAAAACAGAGAGAATAATTTTTATCTTAGGGTTATTTGCAATGAAAGCAAGCAAATCTGACATCAACCGAGAGAGCCGCCGCCGTTTGCTCTTACCTTACCGAAAACAAGAGTGCTTTCAAAGGGAACCGCATAGGTGCCGTCGCTCGTAAGAGGGATAAGACACTCATCATTGTAGTTTATCATAAACTGAGGAAGTGCATCATAATCCCAAACGGTGATCTGCTTTTCGGAATAAATAACAAGGTTAATGAGATGGCCCCAATAACGTCTTGCACCGTCGTGCTTAAGATTCTTACCGAACCACGTAATGTCGGGATAAGCACAGGTTGAAGCATCTATCTGAAGATCTGCAGATACGTGATCTCCGCCGCAGGAGCACATTTCAGCCTGCGTGTAATCAAGTCCGAGAATACCGTCCACATCACTGCAGGTTGCACCGAAGGACTCAGCAGAGGTACAGATTGAGAAGTCTGTCATTCTGTCATTGTTTGTGGTAAAGGGAGCCATAGGATATCCGTATTCAGCTATAATGCCCACGTTCTTACCGTCAGCCATAAGAGAATCAATGATATTCGTCATATTTGCCTGAACCTCATCGTGGTAGTAACGATTCTTTTCAAGCATACCTGCGTATTTCTCCTGTCTCTCGGGAGTGCCGTAGAGGAATGCCTCAGCCTGAGCATATCTTTCGGGACTCATCATAGCGAAGAAGCCGGGAATTGCACCGAAGGTCTCAAGAAGATAAGGATCAACCGCCGCGTCAAGACGCTGGTCAAGATACTCATTGACAATATCAACGAGAGCATCAAAAAGACCTACTGCATAAAGCATTTCAAAGAGATAATAGATACCGCTTCCGTTAAATGCAGTCTTAAGGAAACGAAGCAATGAAAGGCTGTCAATACCGATATTTCCGGAAATGGGATCCTCACAGGCGGCAACACCGTTCATAGCACCGCACATAAATACCACAGCGTGAATATCATCGCGCTTTTCAGGATCCGTCTCATTGTAGTAATACTCATAAAGATACGTCATAACAACACAGTTACCCTGAGAAAAAGCCGTAATGGCAACCTTGTCGCTGCCTGTTATCTTTTTTACTCTCTGGATATAGTCGTGAAGCTCACCTGCAAGAGTGTGCATATCCTTGCGCCAGTCAAAATGGAAGGAATAAGTATGCTCGTAACCGTACTTTGGATCAACGAATTCTTCCTCCTCTGAGGGCTCTTCAGGTACTTCAGGCTCAGAAGGAGCAATAGCATCACCTATCATTCCCATAAAACCGTTTACTTTTTCGGAAACCTGATTAAAGAAACCGTTAACCTTTGTAATGAAATTTTCCTCGGGAACAACAGGCTCCTCTTCCTTCGGAGGCACGGGATCAAGATTTTCATCGAGTCCGAGACTGTTGTCATACTTGCCGCCTGTTCCCTCTTTCATCGTTCCGTCAGGATTACAGCTGACGTCAGAGAAAACGTCAAGAAGGAACGGACCGAGGTTTTTATCAACAAGATCATAATTTTTAAAAATAAGTCCGGTAAGGAAGCCGGGAACGTATTTTACGATTGCAGGCAACAGAACGTCCATTGACGGACCGAAAACCGTCGTATCATCGCTTTCGTCCTCAGTATCAAGATTCCTGTATATTGTTTCGCCGAAGCCGGGAACCTCAACAATCGGAATCTCCTCCATCAGCGCAAGATTATTAAAATCCTCTCTGTAATCAAGGAACAAAACATCTCCGGTATCGCTTTGCGTTTGTGTTGCAAAAACAGAAACAGAAGAAACGCTGAACAGCATTGATAATACAAGAATCAAAGCAATTGTCTTTTTCATATACTCTCTCCCTAACATATTTATTATCATAATGTTAACATTATGCGAAATTATTGTCAAGCATCTTTGTGATCAAAATAAGAATTATATATAGAATAATATTCCGATTGATTTCCAACTGCCTTTATGTTATCCTTAAAATGAATGGAGGTATTGTTATGAATCGATTTCTTTCTATATTCACAGCTGTTATTATTGCTATTTTCATTCTGACAACTTCAAATATTTCAGCTATTGCAGCAATAAAAGGTGATGTTGACGGCGATTCGGTTGTTTCTTCTGCAGATGCAAGACTTGCTTTGAGAGCTACGGTAGGCCTTGAAAGCTTAACGGAAGAGCAGTTATCCGCAGCAGATGTTGACGGAGAAGATGGAATAACATCCTCGGATGCACGAATAATTTTAAGAATGTCTGTCAATCTTGACGGTGACGAAGACGCTGAAAATGAAGAGGAGTCAAAAGAAGAAGAAGAAAAAGAAAAAGAAGAAGAAAAAGAAGAGAAAGACGAAGAAGAACCTCAGGAGCATCAGCATTCTTTTGATGAGCACATAATAGAAAAAGCTCCATCTTGTACCGAAAACGGAATAATGACAAAAATATGCGTCTGCGGAGCGACTGAAAAAGTTGAGATATGTCTTGTTCACAATTACCAAAACGGAATTTGCACCTACTGCAACGGAATAAACTTATCAACAGCAGGTATTCCGAGACTCTATTTTTCAGGCAATATCTCTGAAATGTATTCTAAAAAAGATATTCGAAATATCCAAGTAACTTACGTTGACGGAAGCAATTCCTTTACCGGATTCGCAACCCTTAAGGTGCAAGGCACCTCCAGTCTCAGTTATGACAAGAAAAATTATACAATAAACTTCTACTCAGATGCAGAGCATTCAGCCGAATTGAGTGTAGATGTTGGTTGGGGACAACAGTACAAGTATTGCTTAAAAGCAAACTGGATCGATAAAACACACTCAAGAAACATAATAACTGCAAATCTTGTTAGAGACATCCAACAAAGCTATAATCTGTTCACAGATGCTCCCGCTAACGGTGCAATCGACGGCTTTCCGATTGAAATTCATATAAACGGTGAATTTCTCGGCATATATACTATGAACATCCCCAAAGATGCATGGATGTTCAATATGGACAAAAACAATAAAAATCACATCGTTTTCTGTGGTGAATCCTGGTATGATTCAAACTATTTTTATGCATTACCGGATGAATCCTCCTGGGAGCTTGAGGTAGGCAATGACAGCGAATATGCTTATTTGAGACTTAACCGACTTTTTGATTTTATAATGAACAGCACGAACGAAGAATTCAAAAACCATTTTGGTGAATATATGAACCTTGATGCCGTGTTAAATTATTACATTCTTATGGATTTTGGTTACCTACCGGATAATATAGGAAAAAATATGTTGCTTGTAACTTATGACGGCAATATCTGGTATCCTGCCCTTTATGACCTTGACACAAGTTGGGGAACATCATGGACGGGAAGAGAGATATACAATTACAAAAACAATCTTTTAAGTTATAATAGCAGCAATCTTTGGGCAAGAATCGAAAAAATATTCAAAAAGGAATTAGCAGACAGATATTTTGAACTGAGAAAAGATACTCTTACTCATAACGGAATTATTACACGATTTAAGGTATTTACAACATCAATCCCTGAAGAACTTATCGAAAAAGAAACAGCAAAATGGGGTAATGATATTCCCGGCTTTGGTATCGCTCAGATAAATGAGTATCTTATCACAATAATACCTCTGCTGGACAAAAAATATGAATCCTTCCTCATAAATTCGGACGATAACTTCACATCGGAAGAAGAAACCACAATCGAAGAAGAGACTACAACCGGCGAAGAAACTACAACCGGCGAGGAAACTACAACCGGTGAGGAAACTACAACCGGTGAGGAAACTACAACCGGCGAGGAAACTACAACCGGCGAAGAAACCACAACCGGTGAGGAAACCACAACCGGCGAGGAAACTACAACCGGCGAGGAAACTACAATCGATGAGGAGACTACAACCGGCGAAAACGAAGCTACCACAGAGCACTAATCAACAACATTGGTACTACTGCTCTTTATCGTGTAATTATAAAGATTTTCGGATGTGATCAAGTGAAAAAAATACAATGCGAGGTATGCGGAAGCATCGAAATAACAAAAGTAAACGATGACACATTCAGATGCTCTCACTGCGGCTGTAATTATACTCTTGAGCAAACCAGAATTCTGTTTGGCGGGACAGTTACAGCTATACAACCCGATTATAATATCAGAGCCGGTAAGCTCGAAAAGTATAACGGCGAAGCAGTGTCAGCCGTCATACCGTCTACGGTTACAATAATAGGAAACGATGCTTTTGCCGATTGTCCCGGCCTTGAAAGTGTCATCATTCCCGACTCCGTAAAGGTCATCGGCAGTAACGCTTTTTCAGGCTGCTCGGGACTTACAGCAATAAGTCTTCCCGCTTCAATAAGATTAATAGAATACGGAGCATTCAGAGGCTGTGAGGGACTTGAAGAAATTGAAATCCCGCAAAATGTAAGCATAATCAGCGCGCACTGCTTTGAAAACTGTAAGAATCTCAAAAGAGTACTACTAAACGGCTGCATCACTAAAATTGAGGACTATGCCTTCAACGGATGTTCTGTCCTTTCCGACATAAGCTTCCCTGCCTCTCTTTCTCACATAGGCATATCTGCCTTCGGCGGATGCGCTGAGCTTGATTGCCTTTATATTCCGGAGAATGTCTCTTATGTTGGCGAAAATGCCTTTTTCAACTGCAAAGGTCTCACAGACATTACCTGTGAATCCGCTCAGGTGCTTCCCTATTTTATAAATGAGTTTTCACCGAAAATTGATGTAAATAACTACATAAAGAACGGGCGTTGCCGTTTTTGCGGAGGTCAGTTCAAGGGAATTTTCACAATCCGCTGCAGAGATTGTGCAACGGAAAAGGATTATAAAATCAAAAAAGACAAAATAATCTTTTATAATCAGAATGAAAATTAAATATAACAAATAAACACCTCCTATGGCAACGTATCGCTACCGTAAGAGGTGGTTATTTTTAATTATTCAGAAATGCTGCCGATAAGAAATCAAACAAATTTCTTCTTAATTGCCTTGTGATAGTGAGCGTATGTGCAGGAGGGTTCTTTTGAAAGAACTGCACTTTCCTTTACTTCACCTATAAAGAGCATATGAGAGCCGAGGTTAAGCTTTTCCTTGACGTCACAGCTGAAGAATGCGTTGGTGTTTTCGGTGATGTAGTAAAGGTCGTTTACGCTACGCTTTTTTGCGTCAAAACCGCCCAATTTATCGGCATCTCTGCCGCTTTGCATACCAAAATGCTTTACGGTTTCAAAGGGTAAATCTTCGGTTAAGACGCTTAAATTGAACTTACCTGTCTTCTCGATTATTTCACGGGTTAAGTTACCCATCTGGCAGGAAATTGCAATTTTTGTGGGGTCATTTGCAACCTGAAATGCTGTATTTATAATACAACCGTTGTCCTTGCCATCCTCATCTTTCGCAGTCAGGATAAATAAGCCATAGCTCAGGTTAAACAGAGCCGTGGGGTCCTGCTGCGGAGCCCTTCAACCCTTGAAATATCTGTTAAGAAGTCCTTCAAATGCCTTACCGTGGCGAGCTTCGTCGCGAGCCATTTCATGAACTGTGTCGTGGATAGCATCAAGATTAAGCTTCTTTGCAAGTGCTGCAAGCTCAAACTT
>JAZOOE010000212.1:0-7305 GCA_045654865.1 Acutalibacteraceae bacterium
TGATTGTTGGCGGCAAAATGCTTGAGAGACGTACCGATGCCCTTTGACTGCACGCCCTTTATGAATGAGGCGGCAATTTTTCCCGCAAGATAGGGATCCTCGGAGAAGTATTCAAAATTTCGTCCGCACAAGGGAGAACGCTTGATATTATTGCCGGGGCCAAGAAGCACACTGACCTTTTCAGCCTTGCATTCGTCGCCCAGCGCCTCGCCCATTCTGTAAAGCAGCTCCTCATCCCATGAGGCGGCTGTGAGAGAGGCTGTA
The DNA here is from genome assembly GCA_045654865.1 of Acutalibacteraceae bacterium. Lineage (GTDB taxonomy): Bacteria > Bacillota > Clostridia > Oscillospirales > Acutalibacteraceae > RUG806. Next base: position 265 of record JAZOOE010000212.1, read on the forward strand.
GGGAAGCAGACAGCGGGGACAGAGCCCATAATATCTGTTTTATCCTTTTTGTCGGGATGCTTTCTCAGCCCGTGAGGGCCGTCGGAAACCATAATTGAATTAAGTCCTAATCTTTCAACACCGTTGAGATGCCAGAAGTCAAGTCCCGAGCAAAGCGCGGTCTTTTCTTCAAGCGTCATCTGTTCAAGTAATTCTTTGTGTTTCATTTATTTCTCCCCTTGTTGTATTCTTTTGTTTCTTTGAAAGAAGCTTTGAATTCCGAAGTCGGGATTCTTTCCGGTCAGTCTTTATATCAGATTATATTATTGTAGGCCATTTCCATGGTCTTTGTAAGAGCAACTGCATCGTCTATACCGAAAAGAGGCTCTCCCTTACCGTTAATTGCATTACAGAAGGAGGTAATTGCGGATTCACTGCCCTTGCCGAGTGCGGGGAACATCCAGCCGTCGCCGTTGTTATAGCAAAGCTTATCGAAAACGCCGCCTGCAAGGATCGTGCCCTTTGTACCTGCGATTTCAAGCTCGAAGGGATTTCTGCCTGTTACAAAGCCCGTTTCGCTGACACCGACAGCACCGTTTTTATAGCTGAATACGCTTACACAGTTGTCCTCGACGGAGTTGCAAAGACAATTTGTGAAAACGCTCGTGCATTTTTCGGGCTCACCCATAAGCCAGTTGAGAAGATACATTCCGTGTGCGCCGAGATCCATCATTGCACCGCCGCAGGTGGGAACGGGATCAAGGAAGGATGCGGGAAGCCAGCCGCGGCTTACTCCGTCGTGAGCGTTCCTCATTCTCATATAGGTTACCTGACCTATAAGCTCTTCTTTAAGAGCCTCCTTTATCCACAGAAAATCGGAGCGTGTTCTCCAAGGGAATGAAATACAGAACTTTATGCCTGCCTTTTCTACGGCTTCTTTTACCTCAAGTGCATCGGCATAGCTTGCTGTGAGCACCTTTTCGGTGAAGATGTGCTTTCGGGCATTTGCAGCCTTTATAAGAACCTCCTTGTGGATGTTTGTCTGAGCACAGACCATAACGGCATCAAAGTCCATTGAATAGAATTCGTCAAGATCGGAGGTATAGGCACAGCCCAGCTCCTCACCCTTGATTTTTGCACATTCGGCATCGGGATCCCACATAGCGGTGATCTGAACGTCGCCGTATTCCTTGAATTCCCTTACGTAGCCGCCGAAATGAACGTGCCAGGCACCTGCAAGACCTAATTTTATCATAATGATTCTCCTTTATTCTTCGATGCCGAGAATGTCAGCGGCTGAGTCCGCCTCAATTACTTCAACACCTTTTAATTTTTTTACAATAATTGAATTTCTCTTCTGCGCGTCGTCAATGCTTGAGGATGCTTCATCAAGCTTTCTCTTTGCCTTGTCAAGAGCAATACCGAATTTATCATACTGAAGCCGTGCGGCGGCGAGAAGATCCATAACCTCGTTTGCCTTCTGATTGAGTGCAACCGTGCGGAAGCCCATAGCAAGAGAGGACAGCAGAGCCGTGATAGTGGAGGGGCCTGCAAGAAGAACGCCGAATTCGTCATGGAGACGGTCGGCAATATTTTCCTTTGAGGCTACGATTTCCGCATAAAGGGAGTCGGTTGCCAGATACATAACCGCAAAGGGAGTGGTGTGAGGAGGAGCTATGTATTTTGATACAGCCTTGCCCTCTGCAAGGACTCGTGCCTCGAGAGCCTTTTTTGCCGCTCTTACGCTTTCGGCATCACCTGCATCTGCGGCGTCGCAGAGTCTTAAATAGTCCTCCATGGGGAATTTTGAGTCGATGGGAAGATAGGTTTTTTTGTCGGAATCGGAATCGGGAATAAGAACCGCAAATTCTACCACGTCTCTTTTTTCGTCGGGACGGTAGTTTTTTACGTACATTCCGGGAATGATCTTATCAAGAATCCCCTCAAGCTGAGCCTCCGCCCAGTTTCCTCGTGTTTTTACGTTGGTGAATATTCTGTTAAGTGAGGTAACGCCTGCGCCGAGCTCCTTCATTTCTCCAAGGGATTTATACACGTTTGAAAGCTGCTCCGAAACGGATTTGAAGGAGGAATCCAGACGGGATGCGAGAGTTGAGGTCAGCTTTTCGTCAACGGTAAGGCGCATCTGCTCAAGCTTTTGCTCGTTTGAAAGCTGAAGCTTTTCAACTGCCGCCGTAACAGCCTCCGTCTGTCTGCGCCCCGTCATATCAAGCTTTTCTCTCATATCTGACAATGCAGTGACGGTTCTCAGCTGTCCCTCGTGGTTTGTTGCGGAAAGCGTATCGATTCTTCTGCTCATGGTTCCGATGCTGTCGGAAACAGCGGCTCTGACTGTTTCGGAGGCCGAGGCGGATTCCTTTCTGAGAGAATCAAAGCCCTCTGAGGTGAGCTTTCTGAGATTTTCTATTTTTTCATCTGTAAGAGCACCTTTACCCGATTTCAGAGTAAAGAGCTTCACGGTGATGATAAGAAGAAGTATAAACGATAATATACTGAAAATAGTAAGGACGGTATCCATATTGTTCTCCCCGGGATTTGTGTTTATTTTAATTGTATCATAATGTAATTAAAAAATAAAGATTAATATGAATAAAAAGCTGTAAATTGGTATGGAAATGAAAAACAGAATCTGCTACAATAAAAGGGTAATTGAAACGAAGGATGATATAAGCTTGAAAAAAATATTTTCTTTGATAATGATTTTGTGTGTTCTGACAGGACTTTTTGCGGGGTGCTCCTCGGATGATCCCGTGGTTCTGTTTTTTGCCGTAGACAAAAAGGCAGGCTCCTTTGATCCTCAGATAGTCTCCGATACCACTGCGTCAATAGTGGTAAGAAACTGCTTTGAGGGACTTGTAAGAAAGGATGAAAACGGCAATATTGTCAACGGTGTGGCAAGGGACTGGACGGTGTCTCCCGACGGACTTACTTATACCTTTTACCTCAGAGAGGATGCTCAGTGGCATCTCACCTCCAATGCAAAAAAGCAGCTTGAGGGAAAGATTCCCGAGGATTTCGACCTTTCTGTTACCGCCTATGATTTTCAGTTTGCATTAAGAAGAGCCGTTGATCCGTCAACGGGGGCGCACAATGCATATATGCTTTACAATGTGGAAAATGCTCCTGAAATTGCCGACGGCTCGGCTGTTCCCGAGTCTCTCGGTGTTAAGGTGAAGGACAGATATACCCTTGAAATAAAGCTTTCTCAGCCTCAGAGCAATTTCCCCGAGGTGCTGACAGAGCCCGTGTGTATGCCCTGTAACGAGACGTTTTTTGAAGCCTGCGCGGGCAGATATGGAACACTTATTGCTTTTTCATTGTCAAACGGCCCCTTTTATCTTTCAAGATTTGACAATGAATCCTACAGAATAAACAAGGCAGCCGATTATTTCGGTGAGGTTGACGCGGTTCCCGATTACGTGTGGCTTTACGTGGTAAATGATACCGCAAAGCTGACAGAGGTGCTTGAAACCGACGATTATTCGGGCGCGGTTATCTCACAGGAGGTTTATTCACTGCTTGAAGTTGGGAAAAATATGACGGTTACCGAGACGGGAAATACCGTCAGAGGCTTCATTATGAATCTTTCCGACGCCGTTATGGGCGAGGTGAATATAAGAAAGGCTCTCGCGGCGGCAACTGAGACCGGTGCGGTTGCTCAGAACATAAGCGGAGTATACACACAGAGTATTGTTCCCTTATCCTGTACTCCTGAGGGTGCTGTGTCTCATCCCGAGCCCTACAGTGAGGAGAAGGCAAAGATATATCTTCAGCAGGGACTTGAAAAGCTTGAGGCGACAAGCATTGATATTACGGTGCTGTGCGAGACAGCTTATGAATCTGCAGTAAGAAGAGTTATGCAGGAGTGGCAGAGGATTCTGGGAATCAGAGTGAATTTCAGCGTAAAAACGGGAACTGCGGCTCAGGTAAAAAGTGCGGTGGATAACAAAAATTATCAGATAGCCTTACATACTCTCAGCTCAAGAGCGGACAGCGCCTATGAGTTTTTCGGAAGCTTCACGCCCTTATCTCCTTATAACGTTACGGGCTATGACGGTCTCGGAATGACTGAGCTTATTGCAAAGCTTCATTCGGGTGACGACAAGCTCTTTTCCTCCGTTTTTTCCTCAATAGAAAGCAAGCTTTCGGGCGCGGCGCTGTTTATTCCCGTAAGCACGGAGAATACTTATTTTGTATGCACAAAGAACGTCCGCGGAGTTATTTATTTCTCCTCGGCTGATAAGCTTTATTTCCATAAGGCAACAAACGTAAAATAATGAAAGGCAGGATAATTTTATGGCAGTTTTTAAGCCCTTCAAGGCTGTAAGACCGAAAAAGGAATATGCATCGGACGTAGCGGCTCTTCCTTATGACGTTATGAATTCTGAGGAGGCAAGACTCAAGGTGCGGGGAAAGCCCTATTCCTTTATTCACGTTGACAAGGCAGAGGTTGATCTGCCCGAGGACACTTATCTTTACAGTGATGAGGTTTATAATAAAGCGGCTGAGAATCTTGAAAGGCTGGTCAGCGACGGTATAAGCTTTGAGGAGGATGCCCCCTGCTTTTATATCTACAGACAGATTATGGGTGACGTGTGTCAGACGGGACTTGTGGGCACGGCAAGCGTTGACGATTATCTGACGGACGTTATCAAAAAACACGAATTTACGAGAGCAGACAAGGAGGAGGACAGAATCCGACACGTGGATACCTGTAATGCAAATACAGGCCCTATTTTCCTCGCGTATAAGAGACAGTCTGCAATTGATGCTATTGTTGATAAATATACCGCACTTTCCCCCGAATACGATTTTGTTTCGGAGGGAGAGGTAAGAAATATCTGCTGGGTTATCTCCGACAAGGAGGACTGCGCGGTGATAGCCGCAGCCTTTTCTCAGGTGGATGCACTCTATATTGCCGACGGACATCACAGAGCCGCATCCGCAGTTAAGGTGGGACTTAAAAGACGAGAGCAGAATCCTGAATTTACGGGTGATGAGGAGTTCAATTTTTTCCTTGCCGTGGCTTTCAGAGCGGAAGAGCTGAAAATTATGGACTATAACCGTCTTATCAAGGATAAAAATTCTCTTACTTCGGAGGAGCTGCTTGAAAAATTGGGAGAGCTCTTCATTATTGAAAAAAGAGACGGTGCCGTGCATCCCGAAAAGAGACATACCTTCGGCTTCCTTTGTGACGGCAGCTGGTATCATCTGACGCTTAAGGACGGGCTTTGCGATGAAAGCGACGCTCTTGACAGCCTTGACGTGTCAGTGCTTCAGAAATACGTGATTTCGGGCATTTTCGGTATAGATGATCCGAGAACGGATAAGAGAATAGATTTTGTCGGCGGAATAAGAGGTCTTTCGGAGCTTGAAAGAAGATGTGAAGACGATATGGAGCTTGCATTTTCAATGTATCCCACGTCTCTTTCAGAGCTTATGAGCATTGCGGATTCGGGAAGGGTAATGCCCCCGAAATCCACCTGGTTTGAGCCGAAATTGTTAAGCGGATTATTTATTCACAGGCTGTAAAGAAAAAAAGTTTAAAAAAGACTTGAAATTTGTTTTATAATCTGCTATTATTTACGGTGCTGATTTAGATATTAGGGATTTGCCCTAAAAATAAAAGGGAGGTGCGCTCTATGGCAAAATGTGATTTTTGCGGTAAGGACGTTAAATTCGGTATTCAGGTTTCTCACTCACACAGAAGATCAAACAGAACTTGGAAGCCCAACGTAAAGAGAGTTAAGGCTATCGTTAACGGTTCTCCTTGCAGAGTTTATGCTTGCACACGTTGCATGCGTTCCGGTAAGGTTGAAAGAGCTGTCTGATTTTACTTGAAGGTAAAGAACGGAAAGAGGCTGATTTCTTCGGAAATCGGCCTTTAGTCTTTTTTATGCGGGATTTTTTATAAGGCTGCCGTGAAAATACTTTTATCGGCAATCACGGACGTGTCACTCCTTGGGGTAATGCCCCTCGGAGGGCTTTTTTTATGACAGCTGAGTCTCGGGACGATTGTTTTTTATAATCAATCAATAATAATTATTTTTTTATTTAAAAAGTATTTATATTTTTTTTTGCTTATGTTATGATATAGAATGTAAAATTGTGTCAGGAGAATGAATTATGTTTGTAGATTCTGCTAAAATAAAAATAAAGGCCGGTAACGGCGGTAACGGTGCCGTTGCCTTCCACAGAGAAAAGTACGTAGCCTCAGGCGGTCCCGACGGCGGAGACGGCGGAAAGGGCGGAGATATTATCTTTGTCGCGGATGATCATCTGGCAACTCTTGCCGATTTTCGTTACAAGAGAAAATATACCGCTGAGAACGGAGCAAACGGAGAGGGCGGTAACAGAAGCGGTAAAAGCGGAAAGAGCCTCACAATCCGTGTTCCCAGAGGAACCGTAATAAAAGAGGCGCAAAGCGGTGCCGTGCTTGCGGATATGTGGAGCGACGAGCCCTTTATATGTGCAAAGGGCGGCAGAGGCGGCTGGGGCAATCAGCATTTTGCCACACCCACCCGCCAGGCTCCCCGTTTTGCCCGTGACGGCTATCCCGGAGAGGAATGGGAGATCGTTCTTGAGCTGAAGCTTCTTGCAGACGTAGGACTTCTCGGCTTCCCCAACGTAGGTAAATCCACTCTCATTTCCGTGGTAAGTGAGGCCAAACCCGTTATTGCCAACTACCACTTCACCACACTTACACCCGTTCTCGGAGTTGTAAGAATGGGCCCCGAAAGCTCATTCGTTATGGCTGATATTCCCGGACTTATCGAGGGTGCGGGCGAGGGAGTAGGTCTCGGACACAGATTCCTGCGCCACGTTGAAAGATGCCGTATGCTCGTTCACATCGTTGACGTTGCGGGCAGTGAGGGCAGAGATCCCATAGAGGACTTCAAGATAATCAACAAGGAGCTTGAGGTCTTCAATCCCGAGCTTATCAACTGTCCTCAGATAGTTGCCGCAAACAAGGTGGATCTTGCCACCGATGAGCAGCTTGCCTCCTTCCGTAAATTCATAGAGGATCAGGGGCTGGAATATTTT
>JAZOOE010000213.1:0-6685 GCA_045654865.1 Acutalibacteraceae bacterium
GAACAGAGGTTTACCTTCCCAAGAGCAGATTTGTAGATATTTTCAGCGGCAGAATCTATAACGGAAATACACTTACAAGATTTTACAGAGATCAATCGTCACTTCCAGTTCTTGCCAAAGAGGGGGCAATAATTCCTCTTGCTGATAACTATAAAACTAATGATATATCAAATCCCGCTTCGCTTGAAATCCTTGTGTGCAGAGGCAATAACACGTTTACGCTTTATGAAGATGACGGTGAAACAATGAATTATCTTGACGGTGATTTTTGCAAAACCGATTTTTCTGTTAAGGTTGACGGCAGAAATCTGATTTTTGAAAAAGCGGCTTCCGTCGGTAATACTTCTCTCATTCCCGAAAGAAGAAGGCTACGACTCAAATTTATAGATATTGCATCGTGTGATCAATTGTCTGTAAGTGTTAACAGCCAAACGATTATACCGACTACTTTTACTGATGCATTAGGTGTTTATTTGATAATTTCTGACACTAAGCCTGAAGACGAAATAAAAATTACACTATGCGGATTCAAGTCAAGACAAAACAATGATAAAGCGAGCCTCGTAACTGAAATTATTTCAAAATATAAGTGCGATAATTCAAAAAAATCGGCATTATATTCTCTTTATAAGAAAACTGGCATTATATCACTTTTACCAAAGGAATTACATGGTCCTCTCAATGAACTTGAAAGTATGGTATTCTGATCCCATAAAAAACAGCCGTCGTCACGAAAGTGAAGACGGCTGAAATTATTTATAATATATCGGCGGTGTTGAAAATTCAGGATTCGCGGATTTGCAATTTTCAAGACAAAGTCCGTAAATTCTGCCTGCTGAATAATCAAGATCACTATCTCTTCTGATTTGGGGATTTGTGCTATTTAATTGCGAAAGATTTCCGATAACGGGCAAATCCGCTTTAGTCTTCATTTCATTGATTATTCTTCTCCCGATATCATTAAACCCAAGAATTCTTATGTATGAGGGACCGTTCAGAAGATCTGATCTTTTAACCCCAAGAACCGCACTTAAAAGTATTTGTCTGATACGGGAATGTGTATACATTTTACTCTTGGTGCAATGGGCAATTTCATTAACGTCGGAGGAAGATCTGATGCACTTAAGTATTTTATTTTCAATTCCTCCGTTTACGTTATTGATCTGAGAAAAATCATTTCCCGTCAAATTAATCAGACGTGCCATGCAGACAGAATTAAATCTTTCAATATTTACAGGAAAGTTACCGTTGATATAATCCTCATTAAAAATTTCAAGAACCTCAGAGGGTATAAATGAAGATATGTGCGACAGAGGTGATTCTGAATCAATGCTTTCGTAAATTATTTTTCTCAAAAGTGATGCGTTGCTGAAATTTCCGACGGAATATTCGCAATCGTGAGCGGCTCCGATTCTTTCGATCGTTTGGAAATTGATATTGGGAGCAATTCTGCCAATTGCATTAAGATACTCTATAGCTAGGATATTATTCGGTTCATTGAACATTCTCTCATATTCCGTACCGAGAATTTCTCTGATATACCGGGCTTTAGCTCTCGGATAATTTATTCCTAGGCTGAGCTGTTGTCTGACGAAAGCCTCTGCGTCTTGTGAAAATGCAGTATTACATAATAATTTGATATCGTCTGCAGACGAAGTTGCACCGCAACAGACAAAGCCTTCCAATCCTGAAGCTTTAACAGTTCTGACGAAGCCTTCAGCAAAGTAGCAAGCGGTGGAAATTGCATATTTCAAAGGTAACTCAATGACGAGATCAGCGCCGCTTGCCAATGCAGCTTTTGCGCGCGTGTGCTTATTGGCAACTGCAATATCTCCTCTTTGCACGAAGTTTCCGCTCATTATGCAAATTACTCCGTCCGCTCCAAGCTCCTTGGTTTTATTTATCTGATATTTATGTCCGTTGTGAAGCGGATTATACTCACAAGCAATAAAGCCGTAGGGCAATAATAACACTCCTTAAAATAAACTCTTGAAATTAATGCTGATAAGTATTATAATACATAGGAATTAATAAAATTACAATATACGGAGGAAAAAATAATGAAAATTCTTGTTATTAACTGCGGAAGCTCCTCATTAAAATATCAGCTTTTCGACATGACAACGAATGAGCTTCTTGCTAAAGGTATCTGTGAGGCAATTGGCGGTAAAAGCACATTCACTCATAAGGTTCCCGCGGATGAATCAAAGAACTGTGCACACGTTTACATGGAAATGAAAGACCATGCTGACGCAATTAAAATAGTCATTGAAACACTTGTTAGTGCGGATAAGGGTGTTCTTGCATCTATGTCCGAAATTGCAGCTGTCGGACACAGAGTTCTTCACGGCGCTGAAAAATTCAGCGGTTCAGTTCTTGTAACTGATGCTGTTAAGGATGCTATAAGAGAGTGTTTTGATCTCGGTCCTCTTCACAATCCCGCAAATCTTTTAGGTATTGAATCCTGCGAAAAGGTTATGCCCGGAGTTCCTCAGGTTGCTGTATTTGACACAGGCTTCCATGCAACAATGCCCGATTATGCGTATATGTATGCTCTTCCTTATGAGTATTATGAGAAGTACGGCATCCGTCGCTACGGCTTCCACGGTACATCTCACCGATTTGTAAGCAAGAGATGTATTGAGCTTCTCGGAGGTAAGGCCGAAGGAACTAAAATCGTTACTTGTCACCTTGGCAACGGCTCCTCAATCACAGCCGTTCAGGACGGTAAGTGTCTTGATACAACAATGGGTGTTACTCCCCTGGAAGGTATTATGATGGGTACAAGATGCGGCTCAATCGATCCTGCTATCATTCCCATTATTATGAAAAAAGAAGGTCTTACTCCTGATGAGATGGATGATGTTATGAACAAGAAGTCAGGTATGCTTGGCATAACACAGAAGACAAACGATAACAGAACGATTGAAAATGATGCAAAGAAAGGCTGCAAGAGAGCACAGCTCGTTGAGTCAATGCTTTGTCATCAGCTCACAAAATATATCGGCGGATTTGCTGCTGCTATGGGCGGTGTTGATGCAATTGTATTTACAGGTGGTATCGGCGAAAACAATCCCCACTACCGTACAAGAGTTGCTGAAAAGCTTGGCTTCCTCGGCACTGCTATTAATGAAGAAGAAAATTGCAAACGCGGCGAAGAGCTCGAAATTTCAGTTCCCGGCTCAAAGGTTAAGCTTTTTGTTATTCCTACAAACGAAGAGCTTATGATTGCTCAGGATACATACGAGATTTTAACCAACAAATAAAAATATTATTAGAAGCAGGTACTTTACGGTACTTGCTTTTATATTACGATTATGAATATTTTATGTGTTACCTTAAATTCTAAATTTATTCACTCTTCCCTTGCGCCTTGGTGCCTGAAGGCAGGAGTTGAAAACTTTTGCTCTTATGAGCATAACGTTGCGGTTAAAGAATCTACTATCAACAGCGATTTAGAAAAATTTGTTAATGAAATTATTGAGTTTAAGCCAGAGCTTGTCGCATTTTCCTGTTATATATGGAATATTAAGAAGCTTCTTCAAATTGCAAAAATTATTAAAGAAGAAACCGATTGTATTATAGCGCTCGGTGGCCCTGAAGCTGAATATAATTCAATCGAAATTCTTGAAAATAATAATTTTGTTGATTTTATTGTCACCGGCGAAGGAGAATGGTCATTTTCGTCGCTCGTCAATTTTCTTGACAAGAAAATATCATACGATCATACAGAGGGAATCAGTTGCAAAATTAATAATGAAATAATCAGCACTCCTAAAAAACATCATAATGAGACTCCCCCGTCGCCTTACTGTGATTCTTACTATGATTCTCTTAACGGGAGAATTGCTTATTTTGAAGCAAGCAGAGGGTGCCCTTATAAGTGCACCTATTGCCTGTCCGGACAACTTAATTCAACAAGATATTTTGATGAAAAGGAAGTTTTCAAGCGTATCATAGCTATTTCGCAAAGCTCGGCAAAAACTATCAAATTTGTCGACAGAACCTTTAATGCAGATTCCCACAAGGCTGATGCTATTTTTAAATTTATCAAGGATAATTACAGCAAAAATATTAAGCCTGAAACTTGTTTTCATTTTGAAATTGCAGCAGATATACTAAAGGCTGAAACAATCGACATATTATCTGAAATGCCTGTAGGCGTATGTCAGCTTGAAATAGGCATACAATCCTTTAACCGTGAAACCTTAAATGCTATCCAAAGAAAGCAAAATACTGAAAATTTGATTTCTAATATCAGAAAGCTGATTTCCTTAAGAAATATGCATATTCACATTGATCTCATCGCAGGATTACCGTTTGAGGACGTTAATAGCTTCAAAAAAAGCTTTAATCAGGCGTATTCATTAAAATCCGACATGTTACAGCTTGGCTTCTTAAAATTCCTTTTTGGCACAGTTATGCGAAATTGCGCAGATGCATATTCGGCAAAATTTAATTCTGCACCGCCTTATGAAATAATTTCAAATAAATGGATGTCTGTTGATGATATTAAATTATTGAAAAATTGCGAAGACACGTTAGATCGCATGTACAACAGCGGCAGATTTAAAAGAACATGCGAGCTTTTATTCGATGAACTGAATTTCGATCCCTTTGACACTTTCTGTGATTTTGGAAGCAGATACGATTTTAACGGTATGAGCCTGACTGACTTCACAGAAGCCGTATGGCAGTTTTTTAAGTTAAAATGTGAAAATGAACGACTTCGTGAGGCAATATTAACCGACATAAATTCACTTCCTGTAAACATTCACATTCCCGACGAGCTTATAATTTATGATCCTATGTACAAGCAGCTAAAAAAGAAGTATTCCGAGTATTTTCAGAAAAATATAAATATTGTAATTTTAAGAACGGTCGGTAAGGTATTAGTTATTCATAAGGATATGCCCGACAGAATCTCAGGGCGATATTACTCTGAAATTTTTGATATTTTATAAATCTCTATTGTGTTTAATGTAAATTCGATATATAATTCGGGATGTGAGGGAGGTATTATTATGGAAAATAAAAACTTTTCAAAATTTATTAAAATATTGCAGATAGCTTCAGGTGTTCTGATGCTTGGTATGGTTATTCTCTGCATTGTCCTTATGAATAAATACAATATAAAGGTCACCAACATACCTGAACTCAGCAAAATGATTCAAGGCGGCACTATGGTCATTGCATTGGGTATAATTGCTTTTTCCGTTATAAAATCATTTGCTTTAATTTTTCCGCCTGCGGTTGTTTTTTCAATATGCGGATATCTGATGCCAAACTATTTAGTCGGACTGCTTATAAACATCATATCAGTATTTTTAAGCTTATCTATTCCCTACTTTCTCGGAAAATTCACCGGTGCGGGAATGGTTGATACACTTAAATCAAAATTTAAGGCAGTTAAAAAGATTGATGATTTTGCAGGTGCAAATGAAATGCAAATGACATTTGTTGTGAAGCTTTCGGGATTACTTCCGGGCGACCTTTCAAGTCTCCTTTTCGGAGCTATGAATGTCTCCTATAAAAACTATATGCTCGGTGCAAATCTCGGTAATCTTCCCCTTGTTATTGTATATACCGGATTCGGAGTTGCATTAAAAAATGTTGGCGAACAGCCGTGGCTTGCTGTCATACCCGTTGCAGCTATAGTTTTCTTTGTGATAATTTCAGGTTTAATTACAAAGAAAATGATTGCCAAAAACAAAGAAGCAAAAAAATAAAGGAACGTTATATAAAAGCTCCTCCTGTGGCAGATAATTGCCGCGGGAGGAGTTAATTTATTAGTATAGCATTTTTTTATTTATCAAGCTTTTCTTTTTTCTTGCCGATTTTATCAACACCGAAGAAAATGAATCCTACTGCAACAAATGCACATAGAAGAATCAATATCCATTTAATGACTCCGACAACACCCTGAGTCTCAACATTCAAAAAGAAATAGGGGTAAATAAGCGGGGTTGTGGTTTCAGGAATCAGAACAGTAGTGTCAAAGCCCATAATAGCAGCCTGAATAAAAATAAAGGTGATATAAGCAAGGGGGAATGCAAGAGATGCAATCGGATAATACCATTTACATTTTTTGCGTTCATAAAAAAGGAACCAATCAGCTACGTACATTATGGGAAGAACTACGTGAAAAGAAAGACTGCCGATCCTCCAGTTAAGCTGAGGATCACGATTTCCTGCAAGCATAATGTTAAATACAAGGAATGTGAGAAGAATACCGAGCATGCCAATGAATTTAAGAAGCGGAGCAGCTGTAACGTAGCTGTCTTCTTTTTTCTTTGCGGTCTGAATTAAAGCCGCAAGCATAATGCCAATACAAACAAAGTTGCTGATATTTGTAAAATGAACGTAAAAATCCCACCTGAATGTACTGATGTCATCAAAAATGCCAAAGCTTGCAAATATACCGATTAAGCCGATAGTGCAATAGATTGTCTGATAAATCAATTGAGTTGTTCTGCTTTTTATCATATTAACCTCCAGTTATTACAGCTATCTCAATAGAGACTCTGAAATAGCTATAAAACACAACATAAAATATTACTATCATAAACTGCCGAGGATTTCTCCTCGGCATAATTTATGCTTTAATTAATAGTGTGCGGCACCGCATTCGCATACAGGGCTTACATTGAACAGCTTAGAGAAGAAGGAAATAATTTTCCAAATA
>JAZOOE010000214.1:0-4671 GCA_045654865.1 Acutalibacteraceae bacterium
AACTGAGGCTGAACAATGCTCGGGGGCAAGCTTCAACTGACCACTGACGTGATTCTTAATTAACTCTTTAAAAAACTGATTTGATTTATCCTCGAGGATATAATCAAAACGTATCCCGGAGCGAATAAAGACCTTTTTAACCTTAGGGATCTGAGTCAATTCTCTCAGAATATCAAGGTATTCCGTATGATCAGCAATAAGATTTTTACACGGACTGGGCGCAAGGCATTTCTTACCCTTGCAAAGACCTCTGTGTTCTTGTCCTTCACAGGAAGGAAATCTGAAATTCGCAGTGGGCCCGCCAACGTCGTGGGTATATCCTTTAAAATTCGGAAGAGAGTCAAGTAAAGATGCTTCTCGTAAAATTGATTCTTTACTGCGGGAGGATATAAAACGCCCCTGATGAAAAGCAATAGAGCAAAAATTACATCCGCCGAAGCATCCCCTGTTATGAGTAATAGAAAACTCAACCTCCTTAATAGCCGGTACTCCACCGAGATTTTCATAGGAAGGATGATATGTACGCATAAACGGAAGCTCATATACGGCATCAAGCTCTTCAGTCGTCAAAGGCTCCATTGGAATATTCTGAACAAGCATCATCTTTCCGTGTCGTTGTTTGAGAAGCTTTCCTCGAAAAAAATCCTGCTCATCCTGCTGAAGCCTCGCAGCAACAGCGTATTCTTTTTTATTATTTACAACGTTTTCATAGGATGGACATTCAACGCCACCGTAGGGTGTTTCACTGGTTTTACAAAGGTAGCAAATACCTTTGATTTTTCTGATATCCTCTGTTTTTGCTCCTTTGCTTAATGCCCTTGCAATCTGAACAGTTTGTTTCTCGCCCATTCCGAATGATAAAATATCAGCACCGGAGGAAACGAGAACAGACGGTAAAACAGCATCAGACCAATAGTCATAGTGAGCAAATCTTCTCAATGAAGCCTCAAGTCCTCCGATGACAATAGGAATATCACCGTAGGCATCACGAATTAAATGACAATAAACATCGACAGCGCGGTCGGGACGAAAGCCGCTCTTACCGCCGGGTGAATACAAATCATCGCTTCTTCGCTTTTTTGCGACAGTATAATGAGCAACCATTGAATCAATATTACCCGAGGAAACAAAGAAGCCATAACGGGGCTTACCGAAAACCTTAACGGAATCGGCATTTTTCCAATCAGGTTGACTGATAAAACCAACCTTATAGCCCTCATTCTCAAGAACTCGCGTAATAATAGCCGCACCGAAGCTGGGGTGATCAACATATGCATCACCGCTTACATAAACGAAATCAACATAATGCCAATCACGTTGCTTAGCTTCATTCATACTAATTGGAAGAAACATTTTAATTCTCCTCAGTAGCGTCAGTAAAATCCTCAGCAGCAGATTCATCTGAAAGGCCTGAAGACATAGCGCTCATTTCATACCATTGACTTTTAGTAATAAGTACATTTCTCGGTTTACTGCCCATATGAGGGCCTACGATACCCTTTTCCTCTAAAGTATCCATTAATCTGCCTGCCTTAGCAAATCCTAAGCCTAAATGTCTCTGCAAGGCAGAAATCGATGCTTTATCAGGGGCACTGACAAAAAGCTCTACTGCTCTGTTTAACAGATCATCATTGGAATTTACAGCCGCAGAACCCGATGATTCATCATTCTTTTTCTTTTCCTTAACAGCCTGTCTTTCTATTTCCTGCTGTATCTCATCGCTGTAATCACTTGAATTAGTGCTTTTAATTGAAGTTACAACCTTTTCAATTTCTCCGTCAGAAAGATAACAACCCTGAATTCTGACTGGCTTAGGCTCACCGACGGGATAGTAGAGCATATCGCCATTTCCCATCAGTTTTTCAGCACCCTGAGTATCAATTATAATCTTGGAATCGACGTATGATTTAACAGTCAATGCTATACGGCTGGGAATGTTTGATTTGATGACACCCGTAATAACGTCAACGGAAGGTCTCTGAGTAGCAACAACAAGATGCATACCGGCAGCACGAGCCATCTGAGCAAGACGCTGAATAGAATCCTCAACGTCAGCCTGAGCAACAGACATAAGATCGGCAAGCTCATCAATAAATATTACTATCTGAGGAAGCTTTTCAAGATCATCTCTTGCATCACAAAGGCTGTTATAAGCTGCAATATCTCTGACACCGTTAGCATTGAGAGTCTTGTAACGGTTGAGCATTTCTGTAACAGCCCAGCCCAAAGCACCCGCCGCCTTTCGCGGATCCGAAACAACAGGAACAAGCAGATGAGGCAAGCCGTTATATATACCGAATTCAACCTGCTTAGGATCTATAAGAAGGATTTTAACCTCATCGGGAGAGGCATTATATAAAATGCTGACAATCATTGAATTAAGGCATACAGATTTACCCGAACCCGTAGTTCCCGCAACCAACAAATGAGGCATTTTTGCAAGATCGCAAAACATCGGCACGCCTGAAATATCCTTACCAAGGGCAACACAAAGCTTACTTTTCGCGTTTCTGAACTCATTATTATCAATTGATTCCCTGAAGGTAACAACTGTTTTGCTTTTATTGGGAATCTCAACACCTATTGCTGATTTATTAGGAATGGGAGCCTCTATTCGCAATCCTGCAGGTGCGGCGAGATGCAATGCAAGATCATCGGAAAGATTTGTAAATTTACTGATTTTAACTCCGGGAGCAGGCAAAAGCTCGTATCTCGTTACAGTGGGACCGGGAACTACACCGACGATGCTTGCAGCAACGTTGAAGCTCTCAAGAGCAGAAATGAGCTTGTTACCGTTGCTTTCAAGCTCATTCTTGTCAAAACCGACACCCTTTTCCTTAGGAGGATTGAGACAATCAAGCGAGGGCAAAATATACTCAGCTTTGAAAGTCTGACTCACAGCCTCATCAAGAGTTTCATTGATTTCATCTTTTTCCTCTTGAGTCAAGGGTTCTGCTTTTTCAGTCTTAGGGGCCTTTGCTGCACGTGACGGTTCTTCTGCGTCAGGCATAATTGTAACATCAGGCACAGGTGCAGTTTTTTCAGGAACATTATCTTTTATAAGCGAAGCAATGGAAAACAAATTATCGGGTGCAGATTCTTTTGGGGCTTCTGCAACCGTTTCTGCTGAAGAAACTGAGCCGCTTTTAGATTTACTCGTCTTCTTTTTTGACTCATCGTTGGATTCGATAAAGTCATTCATAATTTTTGCTACCTGCACATTTTCATTTTTAATAGGCTTCGTTTCAGTTCTTTCCTGAAAACGTTTAGCAATATCATCTTTAGATTTTTCAAAAACGGTTTCAGCCTTTTTGACAGGCTTCGACATTTCGGTAAGAAGCTTAAAAAGCGTTACTCCGAAAAGTAACATTAGAACGGCAATTGTTATAAGAATAAGGATTACATTAGACAGAGCAACTGATTTACACATCTGAAATATAGCACCGCCGAAGACAGCACCGACAACACCGCCGTTTGTCAGAGAATCAAGAGGCATATCATAATCTATCGAAAAAACCTCAGAAATTGCAGCAGTATATCCTTTATTAATATCAGCAAAAACGTTTATATGCATAAATGATGCAATTATCGTAAACAAAATCATCAATTCAGAAACCTTTGCAAACTGATTACGATTCTGCTTATTGAGAAGGTAAACAACACCGTAAAACAAAACAGCCACAGGGATATAGTATCCCGTTATACCGAAAACAGCAAAATAAATCGAATGAATATTATTCCAGAAGGAATTATCTCCGCCGGAAAAAAAAGCTATAATCAATAATATCAATCCGCAAACAAAGGTAATGCTTGCCGCTACCTCACGTTTTGCAAGAATCTCAAACATTGAAATCTGATTAGATTTTTTCTTCTTTGTATTTTTTTTCTTCTTAGTATTTTTTGCCGGAGCTTTTGCCAATTTTTTTCTCTCCTTAAAGTTTTTTATATTGTTATATTACAACTTTTTAACGACAAAAGCAAGTGTACGGGATTTTATTCTTCAAAAAAAACTTTCAGTGCACTGTCAACCGAGCCGATACTGTCTATCAATCCTTCGCTGACAGCCTCTTCACCACTGAGCACAGTACCGAAATCTCCGACGAGATTACCTGACGACATCATAAGCTCACTGAACCTTTCACAAGAAATTCCCGAATTTCGGTTAACAAAATCAACAATTCTTTTCTGCATATCATTAAAATATTCAAGCTGTTGCGGCACCCCCATAATCAGACCGTTCATTCTCACGGGATGAACAGTCATTGTAGCTGAAGGTACTATGAAGGATTTTTTTGCCGAAACTGCAAGTGCAATACCGATGGAATGTCCGCCCCCGAGAACAAGAGAAACTGTGGGCTTTTTCATGCCCGCAATAAGTTCAGCAATCGCCATTCCTGCCTCTATATCTCCCCCGATTGTATTCAGCAACAGAAACAATCCGTCCACATTTTCATTTTCTTCAATGCATACGATCTGAGGAATGATATTTTCATATTGAGTCGTGTTAATTTCATCAGACAATTTATAATGCCCTTCTATCTGCCCGATAATAATAAGACAAGCAATAATTTTGTTTTCAAGCTTGATAAAAACGCTACCCTCATTAACCGAACATTCACCAATAATATTTTCCCGATTCATATTTTCATTTTCCATAACTACACTCCTAAC
>JAZOOE010000215.1:0-4682 GCA_045654865.1 Acutalibacteraceae bacterium
ATCTACAAGGGATACAAGATTGAAGCTGAAATGACTCCCGACGGAAAGTTCGTTTCTATCGACCACACAGCTGACGTTGATATTATCATCGGTTATGCAAAGCTTATCGTTGGTAAGATCGAGAACAAGTCCGGTCATATGTGGAACTACTGTAAGTACTACAACTTCGTATATTAATTCCGAACATAGTAAAACAGTTTATCGCACGGTGCCGTGTCCGAAAGGACACGGCACCTTTTACTTTATATGTATAAGGCAAGGGACAGTGCTGCCATCTGCATTGGTGTCGGCAGTGCCTTGCGATGAAAGCTGCAAGGGGAATTGCCGCGGATGACCGATTACGGAATTACAGGGAATTTCAAAAATTTCGTTGACAGTTATGTTCGTTAATATTAAAATATATTATATATATATATGTTAAGAAACGGAGGTTTCTTATGAAGTATGCACTTGTCGGTTGCGGCAGAGTATCTCCCAACCATATAAAAGCGGCTGTTGAAAACGGATTTGATATCCTCGCAGTATGTGATATTGATGCTTCTCATATTGATGATATGTTCATGAGAGCAGTTGAATGTAATAAGGACGGCATCAGAAGATACGAGTCCTTTACTGAAATGTATGATGCAGAGAAGCCGGAGCTTGTCAGTATTGCTCTGCCGAGCGGTCTTCACGCCAAGGCGGCTGTCGAAGCCATAAAAAGAGGAATTCACGTAATTATAGAAAAGCCTATGGCTATGAGTATTGCCGATGCCGAGGAGATAATCCGTCTTTCCCGTGAAAAGGGCGTCAAGGTATCTGCTTGTCATCAGAACAGATTTAATAAGGCTGTTCAGGAGATGCGCTGTGCCTTGGAAAAGGGCAGATTCGGCACTCTTTCCAACGGTGCGGTTACCGTCAGATGGTCAAGAGGCAAGGATTATTACGATCAGGCTGACTGGCGCGGAAAATTTGAAAGCGACGGCGGCACACTTATGAATCAGTGTATTCACGGAATAGATCTGCTTGTATGGATGTGCGGCGGTGAGCTTAAAACCGTTTACGGTGTCACAAGAAGACAGTATCACCCCTATATTGAAGCCGAGGATGTGGGAACTGCCGTTTTTCAGTTCGCAAACGGTGTTGTCGCTACGGTTGAGGGAACGGTAAACGTGCCCGGAGACAGCCTTGAGGAGCATCTGACCTTAATAGGCGAGGGCGGTATTGTAAAGCTTGGCGGCAAGAGTGCAAACGCTATTGACGTATGGCGGTTTCTTGATGCTCCCGACGATTCAAAGGACGGCTTCCACGAGCAGACGGTAAACGTCTACGGAAACGGACATACAAGTCTTTTTGCTGACGTAAAGCAGGCAATTGAGGATGACCGTGAGCCCTACGTGACCGCTGTCGACGGCAGAAATGCACTTGAAGCGGTGCTTGCAATTTATAAATCTATGAGCACGT
This sequence comes from Acutalibacteraceae bacterium, assembly GCA_045654865.1. Taxonomy (GTDB): domain Bacteria; phylum Bacillota; class Clostridia; order Oscillospirales; family Acutalibacteraceae; genus RUG806. Next base: position 1,444 of record JAZOOE010000215.1, read on the forward strand.
CTCTTCCCGTGACTCTTCCCTTGACGGATTGTGCGGGAAAGGACTTTGAAGGAATGTTTGACTAATGATTAAAGCAGTTGTTTTTGACCTTGATCACACCTTGTTTGACCGTCACGCTACTCTGAGGGCATTGGTGCCTGATTTCAGACGGAGATTTGATACGGCTTCCGATATGTCGGATGAAAAGCTTTTATCTTTGTGGTGCTGCGGTGATGATTCTCTCGTGTATCACGGCTGGGAGAGGGTATGGAGCTTTCTTATTGAGAACGGCGTGTTTAATTCACCGCCCGAGTTTTCCGAATACAGTGATTTCCTTTCATACAGCTTCGGACATACTGCCGTGGCATTTCCCGAGACCGTGCCGATGCTTATGAGTCTTCGTGAGGCCGGCTATAAAACCGCTATGATTACGAACGGATATCACGATTTGCAGTACAGTAAGATCGATATGCTGGGGCTGAGGGATTGCTTTGATGAAATTATGGTAAGCGGTGACTATGAGGTGTTCAAGCCTGACAGACGGATTTTTGATATAATGCGTGAAAAGCTGGGCTTGCGTCCCGAGGAGATAGTCTACGTTGGTGACAATCCCGTGAATGATATTTTGGGAGCGCACAGCGCGGGCTGGAAGGCAATATGGATACAGTCCACAGGCTATTGGGATGACAGCGTTGAGCGTGCTGACGGGGAAGTCGGCTTCGTTACCGAGATCCCCGATATGATTGAAAAGTTTAACTTAACGGAGGAATAATATATGGAAAAATTACTTACACGCTGGGGCAGAGAGCTTAATCGTGAAATGCCTCTTTCAGAATATCCCCGTCCTCAGATGGTGAGAGATTCTTTTGTATGTCTTAACGGAATATGGGATTATGCCATTTATCCTATGGGTAAGGCATTTGACGGCTGGGAGGGCGAGATCGTCGTACCCTTCAGCCCCGAATGTGTGCTCAGCGGAGTTGAGAGAAGCGTAACTCCCGAGGACGTGCTTTATTACAGAAAGAAATTTACCTTCAAAAAGACAAATGACAGAGTTCTTCTTCACTTCGGTGCTGTTGACTATAAGTGCGAGGTAACCGTAAACGGTAAGTGCTTCGGCACTCACGAGGGCGGCTATTATGCTTTCAATATTGATATTACAAAGGCAGTAAAGGACGGCGAAAACGAGATTACTCTCAAGGTAACCGATCCCTCCGAAACGGGCTCTCAGGCATCAGGTAAGCAGACCTCAAAGAGAGGTAATATCTGGTATACACCTCAGTCGGGTATCTGGCAGACGGTATGGCTCGAGGAGGTTCCCGAAAATTATATAAAGTCAGTAAAGCTCACTCCCGACATTGATAACGATCTTCTCAAGGTTGAACTTGATACGTCGGGTGATGCACAGCAGGTCTGTGTAACTGCGCTTGACGGTGATAATGTGCTTTGCAGTGTCACCACATCAGGGGATACTGCAATTATCAAGCTTGACGGTTATGAGTTATGGTCTCCCGAAAACCCCAAGCTTTATGACCTTGTTATAAAAACCGATACGGACGAGGTGAAAAGCTATTTCGGTATGAGAAAGTTCGGCATCGGCAAGGACAAGGACGGCTTTACTCGTCTTATGCTTAATAACGAGCCCTATTTCCAGAACGGACTTCTTGATCAGGGCTATTGGAGTGACGGTATGTATACCGCTCCCTCCGATGAGGCACTTATATACGATATTCAGACAATGAAGGATATGGGCTTCAATATGCTCAGAAAGCATATCAAGATTGAGCCTATGCGCTGGTATTATCATTGCGACAGACTCGGTATGCTCGTATGGCAGGATATGATAAACGGCGGTGACGTATATTATCAGGCGGCAACCACGATTCTGCCCGCATTTGCTCTTGCAACGGGACTCAAAAAGACTCTCGGCGTAAAGGATACAAAGGAAAATTACAAGCTCTTCTCCCGTCTTGACAAAAAGGGAAGAGATGAATATTATGTTGATGCCGAAAGAATGATAAATGCACTTTATAACTGCGTTTCAATTTGTCTTTGGGTTCCCTTTAACGAGGGCTGGGGACAGTTTGATTCCGCAAAGGCTGCAAAATTCTTCCGTGAAAAGGATCCTACAAGAATTATCGACCACGCTTCGGGCTGGCACGATCAGGGCGCAGGCGACGTAAACAGCTTCCATATTTATTTCACTCCCTTTATCTTCCCCAAGTTCGGAAGAAATGATGAAAGAGCAATCTGTCTTACTGAGTTCGGCGGTTATTCAATGTCAATTGACGGACATCGCTTCAATACGGAAAAGACCTTCGGCTACAGAATCTATAAGTCAAAGGATGCTCTTGAAAAGGCACTTGAGACTCTTTATATAAAGAGACTTCTTCCCCTTATCAGCAAAAAGGGGCTTTCTGCTCTCGTTTATACTGAGGTCAGTGACGTTGAGGATGAAACCAACGGTCTGCTTACCTATGACAGAGAGATAGTTAAGGTTGATATTGACTTTATGAAGAAAATCAACGATAATTTCAAGCTTTGATTCACAGGGAGAGAAAACTTATGTTAACGTTAGAAAGGGCAAAGGAGATGCTTTGCGCCACCACCACAGAGGAGCATCTTTTTCTGCACGCTATGAACGTATCTGCGGCTATGGGAGGAATGGCTGAATTCTTCTCCGAGAACAAGGCTCATTGGGAGGCTCTCGGTTATCTTCACGATTATGATTACGAGCAGTTCCCCGAGGAGCATCTTCAGCATACCGAGGCTCCCTTAAAGGAGGCAGGCCTTGAGGATGAGGAGATCAGAGTTATTCTTGCTCACGGCTTCGGACATTGTAACGACGTTGAGCCGATAAGCAATGCAGAGAAGAGTCTTTATACCGTTGATGAGCTGACGGGTATCATTCAGGCTGCGGCAAGAATGAGAGCTATGGGCATCACCGATATGGAGATCGGCAGCTTTATGAAAAAGTTTAAGGATAAGAAATTTGCCGCAAAGTGCGACAGAGAGATCATAAAAAAGGGCTGTGAAATGCTCGGTCTTGAGGTAAAGCAGGTTGCCGAGATCTGTATTGAGGCTATGAAAAAGCACGCCGACGAGCTCGGTCTCGGCGTAAAGGAATAAAAACAGCAAAAAAGCATAGGCTTGTATAAAACAGACCTATGCTTTTTTTGTCAAAAAAAATGATTTGCTTGACTGTTCATATAAAGTATTGTAAAATATTTCATATCCGCCCGTGGCGCAGTTGGATAACG
>JAZOOE010000216.1:0-8224 GCA_045654865.1 Acutalibacteraceae bacterium
GATAAGCTTATTACTTCCTGAAGAAGTACATCCGGTACCGCCGCAGATCAATACCTGTGCACGAATCATTTTTTTTACCTCCAATAAATATCTTAATAACTATTATTTATTAACTCAGATGCTGCTGACTGTATATTCAGCTATTGCATTACCGCCCTTAAGATGCTTTTCAACAACTTCTTTAGCCTTTTCGGGGGTCATCTGGATATATGTTACCTTTTCCTTGCCTGCCTCAAAAATTTCAACAACAGGCTCAAACTGACAGATGCCTATACATCCTGTCTGGGTAACAACGACTTTATCGCTGAGACCGGCTTCATTTACTTCTTTAACGAAAGCATTGAGAACGGGTCTTGCACCCGCTGCGATACCGCAGGTTGCCATTCCGACAACAACTCTGATATCGGAGCTGCCTTCACGAAGTACAACTTTGTTTTGCATTTTTTCTTTGATTGCTGCAAGTTCTGCTAAAGACTTCATAAAAATGTTCCTTTCATTATTTGTTATGTTTTGTTTTAATAACCTGATTCAGAATACTGTTCTCTGAGATAACCTTCTATCCATTCAATTACCTCATAAGTATCCAAGGGCACGTCACCGAGAACTTCTTTAAGCTGATCAGTATCAAGACTGATTTGAACTTTTTCGGTGATATGCTCATAAACCCAATGTATCTGAGGCTGTCCCTGAATAAGAACAACAATTGTAGCAACAACGTCTCCCAAGGGAGTAAAATCAAGATGATTTTTAACAAAGCTTGCTGAAATTATTGTTCCGTGGTCGTCGGGATAATCCTCAAAATGTCTGGAATTAATTTCAAACTCACCGCCTGTTTGCTGTGACGCAAGCATAAAAAGCGGTATTCCGAGACCAACACTTCTCGTTGTTCTCGTTGTAGTGAAGGGATTTGTTACGCTTTCAAGAAAATCCTTTTTCATTCCGCATCCGTTGTCCTCAATTGTTATTCTGAGAATTTCGGAGGTTTCATTCAAAATAATTCTGATTACGCTTGCTCCTGCTTTAACTGAATTCTGAGCAATATCAAGAATGTTCAATGAAAGCTCTTTCATATCATACACCTCTGAGAATTCTGAAAAATTCCTGCCGCACCTTATTTCCTGAATAAGGTTCGTCATCTATTTCAAGATAGTAACTTTTATCCCTGATGTCCCACAAATAATGGGCATCAGAGGAAACAAGCGGACGTCTTGATTTGAGTGTCGGATATTTTTCACGATACTCTTCGATCTTTTCGCCGTTATGAAAGCCTGCACACAAAAAATTTTCATCATCGGGAAAAATACCCAGAGTTGAAATTATGCCGTTGGCTTCCCTGTCAACGTGCGCAGGATAACAAATGCCGCCGTGGCTTTTGACAATACCGGCCGCATCATCAACCGTTACCGCAGTAGCGTTGGAAAGAAGATATTTTTCAGTTCCGATAATTTCATCCATTCCGTTCATAATCATCTGTTCACCGAATATATCAATGCGGTTGGGAATCTTAAACCGTTTATCGTCAAGAAACAAGTCAAATTCCAAAGCCGCCTCAAGCTCTTCAAAAAGGCAAACAAGATGAATATCCTCTGCCGTTGTAAGCTCCATTCCCGCAATAGGAATGATACCGTTTCTTTTGGCTGCTTCAAAAAAAGCAGGACAATTTTTAGCAGAGTTATGATCGGTAAGTGCAACTATATTAAGACCTGCAAGCGAGGCCATTCCTGCGATATTATTAGGTGTCATATCGTCATCTCCGCATGGAGACAGACAGGAGTGTATATGAAGGTCGTAATAATATTTATTCATATATCCGATGAAATTTCAACCACCGTTTCATAAGCAGTCTTACTTGTCAAAAGAATGTTTACACCCTTCTCTTTTGCGGTTTGTATTACTGCATCGTCGGGTAAGGCACCCTCTGCTATAATTATGGTTGCAACATCAGCAAGCGCGCCCACCGCAGCAATATTTATATTTGTCATAATCGTGATCCAAGCGCAGTTTTCTGTAGCTCTGCCCATAACCCAGCTCAGAAGATCTCCTACGTAACCGCCGGATATTTCCTTTTCGGGCTCAGGCAAGGAGGCTGCCGTATAACCGTATTTCAAGCATAGCTCATTAACCGTCATTTTCCGTGCCCTCACAATCATCCTTTGTTTTTGCCGATTCAAGAACAACACATTTTCTGTCAGCACTGATTCCTCTGACGATATCCTCAGCAAAGGCTCTGCAGGTAGGAGCACCGCAAGCTCCGCAATCGATTCCGGGAAGTCCCTTTCTGATTTCCTGCATTTTAGCCATCATTCGCATAGATTCAGCCATACTGTCACTAAGCCTTGAAATCGGCTTATAATCGGGAAGATCCTCCGTTATAAAACACTCAGGCACAAAATTGATATCATTCGGAATGAAATTTTTTGATACCTGCATATAACGTCTGACCGTCTGCAAACGCGTCTTGGCAATAAAGGGATTCTCTATTGTCATCACGCCGCCGACGCATCCGCCGATACAAGCGTTAAGCTCAACAAACTCAATCTGCGGAATGTTACCGTTTTCTATGGATTCAAGAACCTGAATACAATTCTCAATACCGTCGGCAAACAAATAGCTGTCATTAAGAATTGCAGATGATTCACCGCCGGATGATGCCCATCCGATTCCGATCATTCCCGTCTCAGAGGAAATACTCGGTGTGTTATTCTTCTTCATAGCCCCTAAAAGCAAAAAGTAAATGTCGCTTAAAGAAACCACAACGTCAACGTTACTCTTATAATTTCCGAAGCCGTTTCTGATATAGCTCACCTTTGCAGCACAGGGTGAAATAAAGAATACACCAATATCTTCATCAAGAAGCTCAGGATGCTCATTCTTTGCTCTTTTACGAGCTTCGAGCGCCGCAATCTCCATAGGAGGCAAAAGAGGTAAAATATTATCTTTCAGATACGGAAATCGAAGAGTTATCAATCTTGAGATAACAGGACAAGCCGAACTGATCACAGGCTTTTTGATTCCCTCGGATTTCATAAATATTCGGGTGTAGCCCGATACAACTTCGGCCGCCTTAGCAACCTCATACACGTCATCAAATCCGATGTCAAGAAGTCCCTGTAACACAGAATCGACGTCGTCAAGTCCGTCAAACTGGCCGTATAAAGCCGGAGCAGGAAGAGCGATTTTCCATTTATAATGCTGATAATGCTCAAATTTACTGCACATGGCTTTTTTTGCCTTATGGGGACATACTCTTATGCATTCACCGCAATCAATACATCTGTCTGTATTGATCTCAGCATGCCCCGATACTATTCTGATGGCCTCGGTGGGACAATGTCGGATACATGTAGTGCATCCCGTACATTTTTCCACGTCAAGCACAACAGAGTGTCTGTAAGAATTCAAACCATCACCTTATTTACTTGAGGTAAACACACATTGTAATAGTAGTTCCGACTCCGACAACCGACTCTATTTTCATTTCATCGGTATATCGCTTCATATTCGGAAGCCCCATGCCTGCACCGAAGCCCAACGAACGGACATTTTCGGTTGCGGTTGAATATCCCTCTTGCATAGCAAGCTCAATATCGGGGATACCGGGGCCCTTATCTGCAAGAATAATCTCAATCTTGTCCTCATACACTATTACGTCGGCATCACCGCCGTCTGCGTGAATAACCATATTAATTTCGCCTTCATAAAGGGCAATTGAGACCTGTCTTATAATTTCAGGCGGAAGTCCGAGTCTTCTCAGATTTTTTTTAACCTGAACGGATGCCTGGCCCGCCGAAACAAAATTATCACCGTCTACATCAAAGTGAAACTTAATTGATTCATTCATAATTTTGTACCTGTCAATCCGTTTACATAAAGAGTTCCGCAGGCATCATACATACGCTTCTTTGTTGCCAGAAGAGCTATGCCGCTCTCCTTTGCCGCCTCGATCATATCAGGAGTGGGGCGCTTTGAACGAACAAAAACTATGCAGATCATATCCATCATCTCAGCAGTTCTTATTACCTGCAGATTGACAAGACCTGTCATCAGCACAGCCTGATCCTTGACAAAGGCAAGCACGTCACTCATCATATCACTTCCGCAAGCTGAATGTACGTCCTTATCGAGAAATTCTTCACCGCACAGAATTTCGGCATCAAGTAATTCTTTTAAGGTACTGATTTTCATAAAAAATTATCCTTTAAATTTATTCATACTTAGCAAGTATGCCGGGTACCATATCTTCTGTAAGTTTACCGTAAACGTCTTCATTAATTGTCATAACGGGAGCAAGACCGCAAGCACCTATACAACGGCAAGCTTCAACAGAGAACTTACCATCCTCGGAGCATTCACCGACCTCAACACCTGTAAGTGCGCAGATCTTATCAAGAACCTGCTGAGCACCCTTAACGTAGCATGCGGTTCCTAAGCATACAGAAATGTTATACTTACCCTTAGGTGAAAGTGCAAACTGAGCATAGAAGGTAGCAACGCCGTATACCTTTTCAACGGGCACGTCAAGACCTTCGGCAATTTTACACTGTACTTCATAGGGCAGATAACCGTAGATTCCCTGTGCATCCTGCATAACAGCCATAAGACGGCTCTTATCACGGTTTGCCGCAGCGATCACTTCGTCAAGCTTTTTTGCCTGCTCGGGAGTGTCGATAAAAGGAAGTTTACTGATTTTTTTCTCCATTCTTTATTTCCTCCATTCATTTTTTGAGAAAAGAAAAATTACGATGACGCATAGTCATACAGTTTGAATTATATCATATATGTTTTTTCAAGTCTATAGTAAAATCAAAGAAAACTGACTTTTTTGTTATTTATTTAACAAATTTACGAGACTTTTTGACTTTTTCTTCTTTTTGCTCTTGTAAATTCCAATACTTGTATGTATAATTAAAAAGAAAAATCAATTGGAGGAAAATATAATGGACAAAAAAGTTCTTGTAGAAACTTCCGCAAGACACGTTCACGTGTCAAAGGAAGACCTTGAAATCCTTTTCGGTGAAGGATATGAGCTCACTAAGAAGAAGGATCTTTCACAGCCCGGTCAGTATGCTTGCGAGGAAAGAGTACAGGTTGTAGGCCCCAAGAGCTCCTTCCCCGGCGTTTCAATTCTCGGCCCTGTTCGTAATGCTACTCAGGTTGAGATCTCTGCTTCTGACGCTCGTTCAATCGGTGTTACTGCTCCCGTAAGAGAATCCGGCGACATCAAAGAATCCGGTGCATGTAAGCTTGTAGGCCCCAAGGGTGAGGTTGAAATCAGCGAAGGTGTTATCGTTGCAAAGAGACATATTCACATGACAAGCGCAGATGCTGCAGAATTCGGACTTACCGATAAGCAGGTAGTAAGCGTCAAAATTGAATCTGCAGAACGTTCACTCACTTTCGGTGACGTAGTTGTAAGAGTTAATGACAGCTTTGCTCTTGCTATGCACATCGACACAGATGAAGCTAATGCTGTTCTTGCAGGCGGCAACGCTATGGGCGAAATCATCAAATAAAAAGCAAACACAAAAAAAACATCGGGAGACACCTTAAAAAGTGTTCTCCCATTTTTTCTTTTAACTTTTTTATATAAGTTTGAAATCAGAAATAATGTTTCATGCCAAAACTTTCAAAACTGAAATTATAAAGTAAAGCACGGTATAAACGTGGAATATAATCAAAAACTGTTGCAAATATCAGCAAGCTATCTCCGTTAAAATTACAACCTTCAAACATCAATAAATTAAACAGATTTTTCCAATATTGCTTCGATTGGAATTAATATTTTGACGCTTTCGGCAAAGAATATTTTTGTATGGAGGTGATCAAAATCAAAAAATTCATTAAAGGCTTTTCAATTGCATTAACGACACTATCGGTAATCATTTTCTCTCTTATTATTTATGGCTCATCCGCACTGCCCGATTTCATCAGAACCATCGGTACCGACCTGAATTTTTCGGGCATATACTCTGTTTCAGTATCAGAAAACGGCAGCTCGGATATATCAGTTTCCGTAACCGAAAATTACACAACGGACTCAGATATAAAGCTCTTCGGAACCTTTCCCGTCAAGAAAATTAACGTTACCAAAAGTGAAAGAAAATACGTAATACCCGGCGGAGAGCTTGTCGGAATACGACTAAAGACAAACGGTGTTCTCGTTGTAGGCACAGAAAGCTTTATGAGCAACGGAAATAACGTTGCACCTGCTCAGGATGCGGGAATCCGTGTCGGTGATTCGCTTCTGAAAATAGACGGAAAAGCAATTTCTACAAATAAAGAATTAGCGGAGATTATTTCGGACTCAGGTGGACAACCTATCAACGTTGTCATAAACAGAGACGGAGAAGAAAAGAATCTGACACTTAAAGCACAGCTTTCAGACGTAACGGGAAATTACAAGGGCGGCTTGTGGGTAAGAGACTCGACAGGCGGCATAGGAACACTGACTTATTTTGATATAGAAAACGGCACCTTTGCTTCTCTGGGCCACGGTATTTATGACACCGATACAAACAAGCTGTTGCCGTCAGAGAGCGGCGAGCTGTTCTCAGCGACACTTAACGGCATACAAAAAGGTATATCCGGCAGCGCAGGTGAATTAAAGGGAGTTATAAGCGGAAACGCTTTCGGTAAAATCAATATTAACTGCGACAGCGGTATTTTCGGAAACGTCTACTATATCAACACAGACGATGATATGCTACCTGTTGCTACCGCTGATGAAATAGAAGTCGGAAAAGCTCAGATTATTTCGACTATCAACAATACAAAAAACTACTATGATGTAGAAATTGAAAAAATCAATCTTAACAGTGACAACAAAAATATGATCATTAAAATAACAGATGAAGAATTGCTCTCAGCCACCGGCGGTATTATTCAGGGAATGAGCGGCTCCCCTATTATTCAAAACGGAATGATAGTAGGCGCTGTTACTCACGTTTTTCTGAATGATCCAACCAAAGGTTATGGAATTTTTCTGGAAAATATGCTCGAGATTTCGTTTTAAATAATATCATCCAATTGTAATACAATATTGCATTTACCTTAATAAAATAACACAAGGCAGCATCAGAACATTATTTCTGATACTGCCTGATTTTATTCAGATATTTTCCAGCATACGGCATAAATCACACAAGGTGAACTTTCCTCGGACTCCTTAGCATAAAACACAGTAAAAATACTTCCGTCTGAAAGCTCTACCGAGCACGGATAACCGATATCATCACTGACACCGTTCACATAAAGAGTATGATCGGTATCCCAGTTTTTTCCGTTGTCCGCAGAAAACATAGCCCTTATTTCATAGGGAGCTTGCCTATATCCGTAAAGAGAACATAGAATACCCGATGAATGTCTCAATATATGACAAGGCGCTCCTCCGAAATCGGAAAGCAATTTTTCGGGCACAGACCATGTTTTTCCTTTATCGGATGAAACCGTCTGATACGTACTGAAGTTCTCTTCAGATCTTATATGACACAAATATTTTCCGTCGGGAAGCTCTATCATATATGGCTCGGAAGGTGTTATCCGAACACCGTTTTCAACAATATCGGGAATCCTTCCGATAAATTCCGATTTACCGTTGTTCACATCAAGCCTGTAAGCTTCAAGATGCTCATAAAAGCTTTCACCGGGCTCAGCAGTATTGAAAACATACCCCACCCATATTATTTCACCGTCTGAGGTTTCAACAGGACCGTGAGGCGATGATACGGGAGATTTATAGATTGAACCGAAGGTAACACCACCGTCGAAGCTCACACGAAAAGTTGAACCGATAGCTGCATTTTCCTCTGCATCGGACACAGTATCAAGGTAAGTGCTGATATAGCTCTTCATTCGAGGCTCATTATCCTCATTATGCCGACGCTGCATTCTTCGTGTATTATTAAAAGACGTTACGATGAGACCGTTTTCACCAAATGCACAAAGTCCCACATCGCGGTCATCAAGAACAGTATCAATAACGGGAACAGGCTGTGTAAATGACTTACCCGAGTCAAATGAATACGCAATTACGGCCTTTCCGAAAGGACAAACGTGATCAAGCCTGAATCCCGATGCACCGGCAATAATTTTTCCGTCTTTCATTCCGACTATACTTGGCCAACCGAAATAATTATGCTTCGACATCTGATTTGACATTATTATTCTCGGTGCACTTAAAATTTCTATTTTCAAAACAATCACCATCCCTATATGGTATTATTAC
>JAZOOE010000217.1:0-12433 GCA_045654865.1 Acutalibacteraceae bacterium
CGCTTGGCCTCCGACTTCAGAAAAGTCCGTCCTTATCGGGCTTAAGGGTTCTGTAGTTTATTGTTTCGGCTTTTTTAACCTCACCGCGTGACCATTCTCTGATTCTTTTAGGTGAAGCCAAACCGATTCTGATTGATTCGCAATTAATTTCGTTATACTTTATTGCAGAGTTTTCTGCTATCTCACTCATCTGTCAGCAGCTCCTTTGTTTATTTAAGTTTCTGACCAAAACAGCGTATATATAATGTTAAAATATTTATTTACATTATTAATAGGGAAAAAGGCAAGCATCTCTTGCTTGGAGCACCTGCCCCTTACCCTTACCGATATTCAGCCGATTAACGCGTTACGTTCATTAAAATGAACCGATTTGATTTTTCGTATTCAATTAAAAATCATCAGATTCATCATTGTCTGAGGTGCTTGATGCTTTTTCGAGCTCATCTATGGTCATTACCGTATCAGTAAAACCGCCGAAGGTCTCTTCTATGGCAGTGCCCTTGTTCTGCTCTTCTTCAAGCACCTTAGCAATAGCAGCGGAAATTTCATCATCTCCGGGCTTTGCAATAACTCTGGAGATGCCCTCATCCTCGGAGAAATCCTGCTGAAGCTCAATTTCACACTTATTTTCGTCGTATACTCTGACGTCAAGTGCAAGAGACTGCAATTCTCTGAGAAGCACCTTGAAGCTTTCGGGAATACCGGGTTTGGGAACCTCTAAGCCCTTGGCAATTGCTTCGAATGCCTTTGAACGTCCTACAACGTCGTCAGACTTGATTGTAAGAATTTCCTGAAGAGTATATGCAGCACCGTAAGCCTCAAGAGCCCAAACTTCCATTTCACCGAAACGCTGTCCGCCGAACTGTGCCTTACCGCCGAGAGGCTGCTGTGTAACAAGAGAGTAAGGACCGGTTGAACGGGCATGAATCTTATCATCAACGAGGTGATGCAGCTTGAGGTAGTACATAACACCGACTGTTACGGGGTTATCGAACTTTTCACCGGTTCTGCCGTCGTAAAGATCAACCTTACCGTCCTCTCTGAGTCCTGCACGCTTGAGGAATTCCTTGATATCCTCTTCGTGAGCACCATCAAATACGGGAGTCATTATCTTTTCATCAAGCTCTCTGCAGGCGCGGCCCAGATGCACTTCAAGTACCTGACCGATATTCATTCGGGAGGGAACGCCCAGAGGATTAAGTACGATATCAAGAGGCGTACCGTCTGCAAGGAAGGGCATATCCTCCTGAGGAAGAATTCTTGAAACAACGCCCTTGTTACCGTGACGACCGGCCATCTTGTCACCGACGGAAAGCTTTCTCTTCTGAGCAACGTAGCAACGAACGATCTTCTCAACGCCGGATGCAAGCTCCTGACCATCGGAGTTTGCAGAGGTGTAAACCTCAACACTGACAACAGTACCGTAAGCACCGTGAGGAAGTCTGAGAGAGGTATCTCTTACTTCCTTTGCCTTTTCACCGAAGATAGCCTTGAGAAGTCTGTCCTCGGACGTCTGCTCTGAATCGCCCTTAGGAGTTATCTTACCTACGAGAATTGAATTTGCACGAACCTCAGCACCGACACGGATGATACCGTTTTCATCAAGATCCTTGAGCATATCCTCTGAAAGATTGGGAATATCTCTTGTGATCTGTTCGTTACCGAGCTTTGTTGATCTTGCCTCAATTTCATACTTTTCAATATGAATTGAAGTATAAACGTCTTCGCTGACAAGCTTTTCGTTAATAAGAACGGCGTCCTCGAAGTTATAGCCTTCCCATGTCATAAATCCGACAAGGGCATTCTTACCGAGGGAGATTTCACCGTTACTTGTAGCGGGACCGTCTGCGATAACCACGTCTGCTTCAACTCTTTCGCCGAGGTCAACGATAGGTCTCTGATTTATACAGGTACCCTGGTTGGAGCGCATAAACTTAATCAGAGGATACTGCTCAACGTGGCCGTTATCAGAGGTGATCTCAATAATATCGGATGCAACCTTTGTAACAACACCGGCTTCCTTACTGAGCACGCAGACACCTGAGTCGTGAGCTGCCTTGCTTTCCATACCGGTTCCGACGTAGGGAGCTTCTGTCTTGATAAGCGGAACTGCCTGACGCTGCATGTTGGCACCCATCAGTGCACGGTTTGCGTCGTCGTTCTCAAGGAAGGGAATCATTGCGGTAGCAACCGAAACAACCATCTTGGGAGAAACGTCCATAAAGTCAACATCTGTGGGCTCAACCTCACGGAACTCGTCCTTGAATCTTACGACAACTCTGCTGTTCTTGAAGAAGCCGTTTTCATCAAGAGGCTCGTTTGCCTGAGCGATCTTGAAATTGTCTTCAACGTCAGCAGTCATATATTCAACTTCCTCAAGCACCTGACCTGTAGTTTTATCAACTCTGCGGAAGGGTGCCTCAATGAAGCCGTATTTGTTTATTCTTGCAAAGGTTGCAAGAGATGAGATAAGACCGGTGTTGGGACCTTCGAGAGATTCGATGGGACACATACGGCCGTAATGAGTGTAGTGAACGTCTCGAACCTCGAAGCCTGCACGATCTCTTGAAAGACCGCCGGGACCGAGAGCAGAGAGACGACGCTTATGTGTAAGCTCTGACAAGGGGTTAGCCTGATCCATAAACTGTGAAAGCTGTGATGAACCGAAGAACTCCTTGATATTTGCAATTATCTGTCTTGCATTTATAAGAGATTCGATCTTCTCGGGCTTATCTCTTTCAGAACGGGTTGCGATCTTTTCGCGGATGCTCTGAGCAAGTCTCTTAAAGCTTGTGCTGAACTGATTCTGAAGAAGCTCACCTACAGAACGGATACGGCGGTTTCCGAGATGATCGATATCATCTGTGAAACCGATGTTGTCAGCAAGACAGTTAAGATAGTTGATTGAAGCAAGAATATCATCAACGGTGATGTGATTGGGAATAAGCTCTGCACATCTGTCAACAAGAAGCTCCTTAAGCTCTTCCTTATCGGAAATCTCTTCCTCAAGGATCTCCTGAAGCACGCTGTATCTTACCTTTTCGTTAATACCGATTGCATCAAGCTCTTCAACTGTAAACTGGGGGAAGAACTCGTAGGGCTCTACCATTCCGTTTGCAATGATAAGAACCTCTCTGTCTGCATCGTCCGTTGCATCGGGAGAAACCTTTACCTTGAACACACCGTGCTGTTCAATGCTGTCAGCAAGCTCCTTTGGTACAACCGTACCCTTTGCTGCAAGCAGCTCACCGTTTGCATCAATAACGTTTTCTGCAAGGATCTGTCCTTCAAGTCTGTCTGCAAGAGCAAGCTTTTTGTTATACTTGTATCTGCCGACTCTTGAAAGGTCATAACGCTGCACGTTGAAAAGGATGGATTCAAGATGATCCTTAGCAGCATCAAGCGTGGGAGCCTCAGAGGGACGGAGCTTTCTGAATATCTCAAGAAGAGCACTGCCGATGTTATCGTTTCTGTCAGTTCTGTCGCCGCCGGTTGTATCCTTTTTGGCATTTTCCTTTTCGATAGTAGCCGTGATTCTCTCGTCACCGCCAAAGAACGAAATGATATCCTTATCAGTTGCAAGACCGCAGCCGTCGCCGTTTTCGGAAGCAAACTTATGTCCGAGAGCTCTTACGAAGGTGGTGATCGGAATCTTCTTGTTCTTATCTATCTTGACACTGAAGATATTGTCAACCGAGGTTTCATATTCAAGCCATGCACCTCTGTTGGGAATAACCTGAGCGGTATAGATGAAGTTACCGTTTTTATCCTTAACCTTGTCGAAATATATACCGGGAGAACGGATAAGCTGGGAAATAATAACACGCTCTGCACCGTTGATAACAAAGGTACCGCTGTCTGTCATTTCGGGCAGTTCACCCATAAAGATCTCGCGTTCGATCATTTCATATTCGGGATTTCGGGAAAGAAGCTTATCCGAATCCTCTATAACTTCACCGTTTTCATCAGTGCGAAGCATCTCATTATCGCCATCATCCTTTGAGTAAGGATTTGTATCGGTGATACGCACCTTAACCATAAGCTTCTGAGCATAAGTAGCGTTACGCTCCTTACATTCCTTTACTGACAGCGGCTTGTCTTTCTTCTCCAATCTGAAATCAAGAAATTCAACCTTCAAGGTATCAATCTTGTCAGTCTTGATTTCACCGACTTCCTTAAAAACTTCCTTCAGACCCACGTCAAGAAACCAATTGTAGGAATTCTTCTGAACTTCAATAAGGTTGGGCATTTCCATAACCTCATTTATGGTTGAGAAGCTCTTACGAATGTTTCTGCCTGTTTTAACAGACTTCATGTTCTCCATGCGCCTATTCACTCCGTTCTTTTCATAAATTATTTCAAAAAACAAAATGCGGAAACGCAATCCGTTTGCTGAAAACCAACACGATCCTCACATTCGGTTCAGCAGAAAAAAACCACCGTAAAAACAGGTTTTTTCCGGCCTACAGATAAACTGTACTCCTGCTCGGACATAGTATCAGCTTATGCGTATCCATATTAATGCAGTATATAATATTACAGTAATATTTTCCAAAAGTCAATACTTTTTTATAATATTTTTAATTTTTTTATTTTTTTGATTTATATATATTATAGCATAAGCATGAATTTCATTTTCCCCTGCCGCATATATCTTTACTAACACGATTTTACGGGAGGGATACTTATTTTTTATACCTGTTCATCCGAAAGAGCAGTTCTGCTGGGCGAATATATAGTCAACAACAATGCTACAGTTCGCTCAGCCGCCAATGCATTCGGAATTTCAAAATCCACGGTACATACGGACGTAACTGAGAGACTGCGGTATACTCATCCGTCACTTTATTGTCAGGTCCGGAAAATCCTTGACGTCAACAAGGCGCAAAGGCACATCAGGGGCGGACTTGCAACGAAAGAAAAATATCTGAAGGAAAAAGTCCGCACTAAATAATTGACACTCCGTAATTTCTCTTGTATAATATATTATTATTTGAGAAAAACGGAGCTTTGATATGTTCGGAAAAAAGAAAAAAGACAAAAAGAAAAAGACACCGCCTGAAAAGTTTTTATCACTTACAGCCAACGGTGTGCAGGTGGAGGCTATAAATTTTTCACTTACCCGTAACGAGGACGGCACTCCCCGACTTGAGGTAAGAACCATGGACGTATGCGAGGCTCTCCATTACGAGCACATTGATTTTGAATTGAAAACCTCGGTAAAAATGCTGAAAATAGGTGCCAATTTCAAAGAGGCAATGAACGAAAAAAGATTTAAGCTCTACGTCTTTGAGGTTGACGACTACAGTCAGTTTTATATTTAAAAAAGCACGTCTGCAGGATAAAAATGTCCCGCAGACGTTTTTGTTACAAAAGGCGGAGTGTCTCGGGTGGCACTCCGCTTTTTTTACAAGCACTTATAAATTTTTCGCTTCCGACGTTTTCAGCCGTCAGAATTATTCAAGCTCAAACGCACCCGTATAAAGCTTATAGTATGTTCCCTGTTGCTCAATAAGCTCATCATGACTGCCTCTTTCAATGATTCTGCCGTGATCAAGCACCATAATCGCATCCGAATTTCTGACGGTAGAAAGTCTGTGAGCAATAACAAATACAGTTCTGCCCTTCATAAGAGCATCCATACCGCGCTGAACAAGCTGCTCGGTTCTTGTGTCAATGGAGGAGGTAGCCTCGTCAAGGATCATAACGGGAGGATCGGCAACGGCGGCACGGGCAATAGAGATAAGCTGACGCTGTCCCTGTGAGAGATTTGCGCCGCTTCCGGTAAGCTCGGTGTTATAGCCGTCGGGAAGTCTTGTTATAAAGTCATGCGCATTTGCAAGCTTGGCGGCATTTATACATTCCTCGTCCGTTGCATCAAGCTTACCGTATCTGATGTTATCGATAACCGTACCCGTAAACAGATTCGTATCCTGCAAAACGATGCCGAGGCTTCGTCTTAAATCGGCCTTTTTTATCTTGTTTATGTTGATGCCGTCATATCTTATCTTACCGTCTGCAATATCATAAAAACGGTTTATAAGGTTTGTAATCGTGGTTTTTCCCGCACCCGTAGCGCCTACAAAGGCAACCTTCTGACCGGGCTTTGCATAAAGTGATACGTCATAGAGAACAGGCTTACCCTCAGTATATTCAAAATCAACGCTGTCAAGAACCACGTCGCCCTTAAGCTCGGTATAAGTAATTGTACCGTCGGAGGAATGAGGATGCTTCCATGCCCAACGTCCCGTATGCTCTTCGCATTCGGTGATCACGCCGTTTTCAATTTTTGCATTCACAAGAGTTACATAGCCGTCATCGACCTCTGTTTCACAGTCAATGATGGAGAAGATTCTGCCTGCACCTGCAAGAGCCATTGCAATTGAGTTTATCTGCTGAGAAGCCTGATTGACGCTTCCCGTAAACTGCTTTGTCATACCGAGATATGAAGCCAGAACAGAAATTGCAAGCGGAGCAACAATACTACCGTGAACAAATATGTTTTCCATTGAAATATTGGGAATTTTTCCGTTTGAAACGATGAGAACACCGCCCACAAAAGCAGTAACAACGTAAAGAATGTTACCTATATTGTTCATTATGGGACCAAAAACGTTACCAAAGGTATTGGCCTTTTCTACGTTCTTGAAAAGCTCCTCATTTACCTTATCAAAGTCCTCCTTGGATGTCTCCTCGTGACAGAAAACCTTTATAACCTTCTGACCGTTCATCATTTCCTCGGCAAAGCCCTCCATTTTACCTACAGCCTTCTGCTGCATCATAAAGAACCTTGCAGAGTTTCCGCCTACGAATTTAGTCACCTTGAACATTGCAATGACACCGATGACCACGACAGCCATAAGAGATACGCTGAAATAGATCATAACGCCTATAAGCACAACCAGCGTCAGCAGAGCTGAAATAATACTGGGAATACCCTGAGATATAAGCTGACGAAGAGTATCAATGTCATTGGTATAATAGCTCATTATATCGCCGTGATTATTTGAGTCAAAGAACTTAACGGGAAGATTCTGCATCTTCTCGAACATTCTTTTTCTCATTTTATCAAGAAATCCCTGTGTTGCAATTGCAACAAGCTGCTGCTGTAAAGCTGATGCCCCCAGTCCGAGAACAAAAAGAGCCGCCATAACCGCAAGAGAGGAAATCACGTCGGGAGCAACGGCAGTCCATGCATCGGCAAAGCCCGAGGTCCCCGCTATTTCAAGGCCTCGGATAATAATATCCGTAATATTTTCGATATAAACGGCAGGCATAACGCCGATTACTGCGGAAATCACTATACAAACAACGGAAATACCAATGTGCACGGGATAATCGTGCATAAAAAGCTTCAGAACTCTCAAAAGAAGCTTGGGATCAATATTTTTTCCGGGAGGTCCTCCGGGAGGGCCACCGGGGCCGCCCTTTCCGGGCATCATTTTATTCTTCTTCACCGTCAGCACCTGCCTTACACTGAATTTCATAAGCTTCCTTATAGATCTCATTTGACAAGAGCAGCTCCTCGTGAGTGCCCATACCGTCAATCATACCGTTATCCATAACGATTATCTTATCGGCATCCTGCACCGAGGAAATTCTCTGAGCAATAATAATTTTTGTCGTTCCCGGAATCTCCTCGCGGAACGCCTTTCTTATAAGAGCATCCGTCTTTGTATCAACAGCCGAGGTGGAATCGTCCAGAATAAGTATCTTAGGCTTTTTGAGAAGAGCACGGGCAATACAGAGTCTCTGCTTCTGTCCGCCCGAAACATTGGCACCGCCCTGCTCAATAAAGGTATCATACTTATCGGGGAAGGCTTCTATAAATTCCTTTGCCTGAGAAAGAGCACAGATTCTTTCGATCTCCTCATCCGTAGCCTCGGGATCGCCCCATCGGAGGTTTTCCTTGATAGTGCCCGAAAAAAGCACGTTTTTCTGCAGAACAACGGAAACCTCGTCTCTGAGTGCCTTGAGATTATAGTCTCTGACGTCAACGCCGCCTACCCTTACAGCACCCTCTGAGACGTCATAAAGACGGGAAATGAGCTGTATAAGCGTAGTCTTGGATGAGCCCGTAGAACCGATGATTCCCACGGTTTCGCCTGATTTTATATGGAGATTGATCTGTGACAGAGCAAACTTTTCTGCCTGCGAGGAATATCTGAAGCTTACATTATCAAAGTCAATACTGCCGTCCTTTACTTCGGTTACGGCATTTTCCTTTTCTCTGATGTCAGGCTCCTCTGTAAGCACCTCTGTAATTCTCTTTACGGATGCCACGGCAATGGTTATCATAACGAAGATCATCGAAACCATCATAAGAGACATAAGCACCTGCATGGAATACGTAAGCATACTTGAAAGAGTACCGACGTCAAGATATGTACCGCCGGAGGAAACAACAAGCTTTGAGGTAAAGAATGAAATCAGAAGCATTGAAGCATACATAGTAAACTGCATAAGAGGGCCGTTGAGAACAACGATCCTTTCAACGCGGGTAAAATCATTTCTGATATCCTCAGAGGCCGCCGCAAACTTTTTCTTTTCATACTCTTCTCTTACGAAGCTCTTTACAACGCGGATGCCCTTGATGTTTTCCTGAACGGAATTGTTGAGCTTATCATATTTTTTGAAAACCGCACGGAAAAGAGGAAGTGCACGCAGACCGATTGCGGCAAGACCTATTGCAAGCACGGGAATAATGAACAGGAAAACAATACTGAGCTTTTTACCTACGATAACCGACATTACCGTTGCAAATATAAGCATAAGAGGTGCTCTTACCGCAACTCTTATTATCATCATAAATGCCATCTGCACATTGGTAATATCAGTAGTAAGTCTCGTTACAAGAGAGGACGTGCTGAAGCGGTCAATATTCGAGAATGAAAAATCCTGTATCTTGTAGAAAATATCGTGGCGGAGATTCTTTGCAAAGCCCGCACTCGCCGTTGCCGCAGTTTTACCTGCAAGAACACCGAACGCAAGCGACAGAAATGCCATACCCACAAGCATAAGCCCGTAGGTGATGATATCCCTCATCTCACAGCCTGCATTGATAGAATTGATGAGTTTAGCCGTAATTGCAGGAATAATACATTCACAAACAACCTCACCGATCATAAGAATCGGAGTGAGCATCGTATGCATTTTGTACTCTCTGATACAGCCGATAAACCTTTTAATCATTTTGTTCCTCCTTTTTTTCCGCGGCGGGAAGTCTTACGTCAAGATTTAAAAGCAAACGAAGTATAAAATCAACGAGAAGCTGCTTTTCATCCTGAGAAAAGCCATTAACCAACTGCTCCTCATAAAGGTCGATATGATTCTTCATTTCATCCTCACAGCATTTTGCTTTTTCGGTGATTACTATATTTCTGTAACGCCTGTCGCTTTCATCTGCCCGACAGATTATAAAGCCCTTTGCCTCAAGACGCGAAATTATCCCCGATACGGTAGCGTGAGTCAGCTCAAACTGTCTCTCTATATCCTTATGGCAGATATTTTCTCCCTGATGCATTGATATATAGTGCAGAACAAAAAGCTGTGTGGGCGTAAGTCCTATGCTGCCCGCTTTTTCTGTATGGAGCCGTTCAAATTCCTTGTTCAGCAATTTTATCAGCGGCCCTATATGAAGATTTTCCGTGGTACAAGCTCTCCTTTCAAACAAATATGTTGCATGCTACATATTATCACAAAAAATATTTCCGTGCAATATAAAAATGTAATTTGCACGGAAATTTTTTAAAATTGTGTATATGATGTGTTGTCCTTGTATTCGATAAAGATCCGGACCTTGAACTTATGTCCGCATTTGGGACATTTCGTGGTATGCTTTCCCTTGATTCTTCTCAGCCTGAGCTTTGCAGAGCACTTGGAGCATTTTTTATAAACAAAGTCCTTATCTCTCAGGTTTTTAGTTTTTTCATCAATAACGGGGAGTGCCCTTGCACGGAATCTCAGATATTTTTCATTTTCAGCACTTCTTGCAGGAATATTTTTTGATAATATTCTGAAAAAAGCATAAACGTAAAAAACCGTATTCAGCGAGGAGCATACGTAATATACACCGCGGACGGGCAAAAATCTCAAAAACATACACAGCACGGCACAGACAAAGCCTGCCGTAATAAGGAAGCGTCCGAATTGGTCGAAGCCGTATCGTCCGTACATAAATCTTGCTAATTTCTCTCTGAAATTATTCATAACATATCCTTTCTGTCAACAACAAAAGAAATAGGGCATCACGCCTTGTCCGAAACAGGATAAAGCGTTGCAAAAAAGATTCGCCGCCATACACCAAAGACATGAACGGGAAATTCTGAAGGACGGTCTGCCATACTCTGACTCCTTGTCAAAATATTCGTCCTTACGTCTGCTGAGTCTTCCGTAAAGATTTGCATAATCTTCATTTTCCGGTTCCATTTCACAGGCTATTCTTATATGCTCCAGGGCGGCAATCGGATTTCCCTGACCGTAATTCGCAATTGCGCTGTAATAATACCACCGTGCATTTCTGTCTCTTATTGAGGACAAAAGCACAAGAGCCTGATAAAATCTTCTGTTGTTCAGCAGTATTCTCACTGAATCAAGTTTTTTTCTGTCATCAAAAGCATCGGCACCAAATCCAAAATCACCGTAAAAAGGATTTCCCGAAAAGCCCCCGAAGGGATCTTGTCTGCCGGCTCCGCCCGAGGAAGCTCTCCGCTCCTCATCGGGAGAATATCCGTTTTTGATCATATCATAAGCAGCATTGATTTCACTCATTTTTTCTGCAGCAGCCGCATCGCCGGGATTCAGATCCGGATGATACTTTTTTGCAAGCCGTCTGTATGCCTTGGTTATTTCTTCATCCGTCGCCCCGCGGGCAACTCCGAGAACCTCATAAGGATTCCTGTTCACTTTTTATTTCCTTTCATTTTTGCTTCAAACACCGTCCATACTCCCGAATAAATTATATTATCCGCAATTTCCTTATCCTGAATGACGGGAAGCATTTTATATTTCTCTGCACACTCCGCCATCAGCATACCCAGCACCGGCTCAACGTCCTTTGTACTGTATCTGACAAGCGGATTATAGCGCTTTCTTTTTATGTCGCTTTTAAGATCCACCGCCGCATCGGTAACGTATATAAATTTTCCCAATGCCTCGCCGAATTCATACAATTCCTTTTTATACACACTGCTTCCGCCTGCAAAAATACAGCCAAGAAGCCGCCCGAAAATTCCCGCAGGAATATCGGGAACAGATACGTCCTCTTTTTCGACTTCGGCAAGCTCATTCAGACATTCTCTTATATGACGGCACACCTCGGGATATTCCTTCTCGGTTTTTTTCATACTTTTACTGAACAGACGTGCCTTGAGCCATGCCGTTTCCGATCTGTCGTCATTCCAGTCATCGAGATATTTATAGTATGCCAATGCAATATTCATATCTGCCGCATAAGTCGTAAATTCATTGAGAAGAAAGCTTCGAGTTCCCAGAGGATGCACGGGACATTTCCCCGTTTCGGAAGTAAACTCACTCGAGTTTACCGAGGACAGAATGAGCGCAAGAAATGCAAGATCATAGGTCAGCGCCATACGGCATTTTAAGCCGCCCGCATTTCCGAGAGCCCTGCAAAGTCCACAGTATATTCCCTTGTATCTTTTTCTTTGCTCCTCACTGAGCCTATCGGGATTTGCAATAACAAAACCGAACATACTTATCCCCACCGCCTTACGGAAATTTTACTGACTGTCGCTTAAATTTTCTTTAATTATATCACATTTCTTTTTTACCGTACAAGGGGGATGAATTCAGATAAAAACAATTTTACCCGTCATACACTAACAAAAAAACAGATCCTGAATCATAAAAATAAAAAAACCTTGCAATTTTGACTTTTTCAGTTATAATTATACTGTTAATAATAAACGGAGGTTTTTCAGTATGTTAGTATCAGCAAAAGAAATGCTTAACAAAGCAAAGGCCGGCAAATATGCAGTCGGTCAGTTCAACATCAACAATCTTGAATGGACAAAGGCAGTTCTCCTTACAGCACAGGAGTGCAACTCCCCTGTTATCCTCGGTGTTTCCGAAGGCGCAGGTAAGTATATGTGCGGCTACAACACAATCGTAGGCATGGTAAACGGTATGATCGATACTCTCGGCATCACTGTTCCCGTTGCTCTTCACCTTGACCACGGCTCATATGACGGCGCATACGCTGCTATGAACGCAGGCTTCTCATCAGTTATGTTCGACGGCTCACACTATGCAATCGACGAAAACATCGCAAAGACAAAGCAGATCATCGCAGACGCTGAAGCAAAGGGCGTTTCCGTTGAAGCTGAGGTTGGCGCTATCGGCGGCGAAGAAGACGGCGTTGTAGGCAGCGGTGAGGTTGCAGATCCCGCAGAGTGCAAGATGATCGCAGATCTCG
>JAZOOE010000218.1:0-5025 GCA_045654865.1 Acutalibacteraceae bacterium
CCGGTTTTTACGCAAAGCATTTTTGCAAGATTGACACAAGGGGCGGTGAAATAAAGATTTGACGTATGCTCTAAGCAGGCTGCCTGATCGGCAACTGCCTTCTGCCACTGCTCATCTGCAATACCGAAGGAGGTAACTGCGATTCCCGAGCCGAGATCAATATATTCCTTACCGCCGTCATCATAGACCAAAGAGCCGGAGCCCCTTACTATTTCAAGAGGAAATCTTGCATAGGTATTTGCAACGTACTCCTTGTCAAGCGCTTTAATATCACTCATTATTTTCACCTGCCGTAAACATTGTGCCCAAGCCCTCATTTGTAAGAGTCTCTATAAGAATCGAATGAGGCACTCTGCCGTCTATTATAAATACCTTCTTTACGCCCCAGTTAAGTGCATCAATACAGCACTGTGTCTTGGGGATCATACCGTCTCTTATTGTTCCGTCCTTCATAAGAGCCTCTGCCTCGGCAATACTCAGAGAAGAAATAAGAGAGGAAGGATCATTTTTATCTCTCATAATACCGCTGATGTCCGTCATGGAAATAAGACTTTCCGCGCCGAGAGCACCTGCTATTTTTGCTGCCGCGGTATCTGCATTGATATTATAGATGTTCCCCTGCTTATCACAGCCTACGGTTGAAATTATGGGAATATAACCCTTTTCAAGAGCATCCTCAATAATTTTGGTATCAACACCTGTAATATCACCGACAAAGCCTAATTTCTCATTTCTCTTTGTTGCCGTTATCATAGAACCGTCAACACCCGAAAGTCCGATAGCCTTGCCGCCCTTCTGCTCAATAAGTCCTACGAGCCCCTTGTTTATCTTTCCCGCAAGTACCATAAGCACTATCTGAGCCGTTTCCTCATCGGTGACTCTGAGTCCGTCGACAAAAACGGTTTCCTTGCCTACCTTATCAAGCATTTCCGTAATTTCGGGACCGCCGCCGTGAACAAGCACGACCTTTACGCCTATAAGGTTCAGCAGAACGATATCGCGCATAACGGAGTCCTTGAGTTCACCGTTTATCATAGCGTTCCCGCCGTATTTTACAACAAGAACCTTGCCCGTGTATTTAAGTATATAAGGCAGAGCCTCAACAAGCACCTTTGCACGGCTTGAATTTGAAATATCCATTATATTTTCCTTTCTCAGGTTCTGTAATCTCCGTTTATCTTTACGTAATCATAGGTAAGGTCACAGCCCCATGCAACAGAGGAAAAGTCTCCGTCATTAAGATCTACAAGAATTTCAATGTCCTTTTCAAGAAGAATCTCCTTAGCAATTTCCTCAGAGAAAGGAATTCCGGCACCGTTTTTACATACCTCAACCGTGCCCTTGGGAGATCTGAATGCCACGTCTATTTTATTAACGTCAACGTCTGCGCCCGAATAACCGATAGCACAAAGCACTCTGCCCCAGTTAGCATCAGCACCGAACATTGCAGCCTTTGTAAGAGATGAGCAGATAACGCTTTTTGCAACAGTCTTTGCAATTTCCTTGGACTTTGCACCGCAGAGCTTACATTCAAGAAGCTTGGTTGCCCCCTCACCATCACCTGCAATACATCTGCAAAGATACACAGTAACAGTATTGAGGGCCGTCATAAAGGCATTAAAATCCTCACCCTCTGACGTGATCTCCTCGTTTCCTGCCATGCCGTTTGCAAGCACGCTTACCATATCATTGGTAGATGTATCGCCGTCAACGCTTACCATATTGAAGGTATCTGCTATATCTGAGCTCAGAGCCTTTGACAGCATCTCGGAGCTGATAGCGCAGTCTGTTGTGATGAACACAAGCATTGTTGCCATATTGGGATGGATCATACCCGAGCCCTTTGCAATACCGCCGATGGTGCAGGTCTTTGAGCCAACGGTAAACTCAACTGCAATTTCCTTGAGAGCCGTATCGGTTGTCATAATGCCCTCTGCGGCCTCCTGAGAATTATTGCCGAGAGCATTCACAAGAGCATCCATTCCGTTTTCAATGGGGGTGATGTCAAGAGTCTGACCGATAACACCGGTAGATGCAACAATAACGTCCTTTTCATCTATTGCAAGCTTATCAGCAACAAGTCTGCACATTGCCTGAGCCTTTTCAATACCGTCTGCATTGCAGGTATTTGCATTGCCTGAATTACAGATAACAGCCTGAGCCTTACCGTCGGAAATATTGCTCTTTGTAACCGCAAGAGGCGCACCCTTGACAAGGTTAGTGGTATACACCGCCGCAGCGTTAGCCTTTACCTCGCTTACAATTAAAGCAAGGTCCCTTTTTGTTTTATTCTTACGGATTCCGCAATGGATTCCGCTTGCCTTATATCCCTTAGCGGCACAAACGCCGCCGTCTACTGTTTTAATCATAATTCTCACTCCTCAAGTCCCGTTGCGGGAGAATTGCCGAGCACTATATTCATACATTCTATAGCCGCGCCCGAGGCTCCCTTGCCGAGATTATCATAGGCCGCCTCAAGGGTAATTCTTTCATCATTACCCCATACGCCTATCTTCATAATATCCTTACCCGAAAAGGATGCCGCCGACAAAAATCCCGCCTGATCGAAATCCTCTGCAAAGGATACCATTCCCCAATTATACTTTTCTTTGTATATTTTCTTTACGTCATCAATATTTACGTTAAGCTCTTTTAAGAACAAAGGAACACTTACGAGCATTCCCGAATAAAAGGGAGCTACAACAGGCATAAACGCGGGAAAGCTGTCAAGTCCCGTGCAAGCCTTCATTTCCTTAAGATGCTTATGCTGCTGAGAAAGTCCGTAAAGCCTCGGAGCATCAAGAAGACAGTCTCTTTCACCCGCTTCATATTCTCCGATCATTTTCTTTCCGCCGCCTGAATATCCTGTCAGAGAAAAACAGGACATAAGCGTATCACAGGGAAGAATTCCCTTTTCTATCAAGGGATACACCAATGCGATAAAGCCGCTTGCGTGGCATCCGGGAACGGCAATTCTTTTTGAGCCTTTTATCTTTTCGAAATGCAACGGAGAAAGCTCGGGAAAGCCGTATGCCCAAAGAGGATCGGTACGATGAGCGGTTGACGTATCAATTATAACCGTATTGTCATTTTCGATAAAGCTGACAGCCTCTCTTGCTGCATCATCGGGGAGACATAAAAATGCAATATCCGCATTATTAATTGCCTCTTTTCTGTAAGCCGCATCCTTTCTCTTTTCTTCTGAAAGAGTGATGACTGTTATATCGCTTCTGCCGCCGAGTCTTTCGTGGATACGAAGTCCCGTTGTACCCGCAGAGCCGTCAATGAATACCTTTTTCATTCGCTAAAAACTCCTTAACCTGCGATATCTGCGTTTTTACAGACTCAATACCCGTACCACCTGCAGATATTCTCATATTGACACAATTGGTAAGATCAATTGCATCATAAAGGTCATTTTCAAAATGAGCATCAAACTCTTTATATTTTTCAAGAGATATATCCTCAAGAATTGTTTTATTCTGAACACAGTATCCTACTATTTGTCCTACGATCTTATAAGCCGTTCTGAACGGGAGTCCCTTTCCCACCAGATAATCAGCAAGGTCAGTAGCATTTATAAAGCCGTTCTGAGCAGCCTTCTTCATATTCTCGGGGATAGGCTTCATAGTATCTATCATGGGAATGAATACCGAAAGACATTTTTTTACGGTTTCAATGCTGTCAAATACAGCCTCCTTGTCCTCCTGCATATCCTTGTTGTAAGCAAGCGGAAGTCCCTTTAGGGTAGTAAGCAATCCCATAAGATCGCCGTAAACTCTTCCCGTCTTGCCGCGCACAAGCTCAGCCATATCGGGATTCTTCTTTTGAGGCATTATGCTTGAGCCCGTTGTATATGAATCGTCGAGCTCAACGAATTTGAATTCCCAGCTTGACCAGAGAATAACCTCTTCGGAAAAACGTGACAGATGCATCATTATCACCGAAAATGCACTCATAAGCTCGACACAGTAATCTCTGTCGGAAACACCGTCGATGGAATTGAGCATAATTCCGTCAAAGCCGAGCGCCTTGGCTGTCATCATTCTGTCCGTGGGATACGTTGTTCCCGCAAGAGCACAGCAGCCCAGAGGTGAATAGTTCATTCTGTTAAGAGCATCCTTTACACGTCCGACATCTCTCATAAACATCATAGCATAAGCAAGAAGGTGCTGACCGAAGGTTATAGGCTGTGCTCTCTGAAGATGAGTGTAGCCGGGCATAATAACATTATAGCTTTCCTCAGCCTTTTTTGTAACGGTTTCTATCATTGAATACAGAAGCTCCAGCAGCTCCTTTGCTTCGTCTCTGAGATATAAGCGAAGATCCAGAGCAACCTGATCATTTCTGCTTCTTGCAGTATGAAGTTTCTTACCCACGTCTCCTATACGGGAGGTAAGCACAGCTTCCACAAACATGTGGATATCCTCTGCATTTTCATCAATGGGAAGCACACCGCTGTCAATATCATCAAGAACAGTCTGCAGACCGTCAATGATCTGCAGACTCTCCTCCTTAGTAATGATATTACATGCGGCAAGCATAGCTGCGTGCTCCATAGAGCCCTTTATATCCTGTTTATACATTTTGCAGTCGTAGCTTATAGATGAATTGAAATCATCAGCTTCCTTATTGAGAGCCTTCTCAAATCTGCCTGCCCACATTTTGTCCATTTTTATTCTCTCCGCAAATTACTTAATATTGTTCTTAGCCTTCATCTTTGCATAAACCTTGGTAGGAAGACCGTAAAGGTTTATAAAGCCTGCCGAATCAGCCTGATTATAAACGTTATCCTCGTCAAAGGTTGCGATTTCGGGATCATAAAGTGAATAGGGAGAAGTAACACCGGCATTTATCATATTGCCCTTGTAGAGCTTAAGAGTAACGTCACCGGTACCAGTCTTCTGAGTAGTCTTGACAAAGCTGAGAATTGCCTCTGTAAGAGGAGTGAACCACTGTGCTGTGTAAACAAGCTCAGCAAGCTTCTGTGCAACGAGTGCCTTATAGTGGGAGGTCTCCTTAAAG
>JAZOOE010000219.1:0-10388 GCA_045654865.1 Acutalibacteraceae bacterium
TCACAGGCAACACGGTTTGCCTCTATTCGGGGAAATTCCTCATCGAATTTTATCTGTGTAACGGGGAACAATGCGACCCTTGCCTGAGATTTTTTATAAAAATCAACACTTGTTCCGAAATGTCCGTGATGAGAAACCTGAACAATATCGCATTTAAGGAATTCGTCAAAGCGTCTTTCCACGATTTTGCTTGCTTTTGCACTCGCATCTCCGGGGAAGCTTATTTTATCCCCATCCACGCTTACCATCATTACAAGGGATGAATCATTATAGTCCTCAAGTGATTGGGGATATACATCCTCGTGATTGCAAAGGATATCAAATCTGAGACAATCGATATAGAAATACTGTCCCGCGTGAAGCTTATATTTGGGAATATCCGATCTCTTTTCAATTTCCCGATTGAACAGCTCCGTGTGATTTATATCGGAAATCAGCCATCCGTCGGAAGAAAAATGATCATTGGGCACAAAATTATAATAAAGCCCTTTTATCTTTACATCCTTATTATAAAGGATAAAGTCAAGGCATTTACATATATGATCCGCGTGTCCGTGAGAAAGATACCAGCCCGATATAACGACGGGCATTTCCTCGGGAGTTTCCTTTCTCAGCAGTTCATAAAGTCTTATGTCATCATTCAGAGAATATGCGTGAGCACTGTCAATGATCACAAAGGAGTAATCCGTGCACTGCAAAACATAGCACATACCGCAATCGATAAGAGAGTGATCAACCTCAAATTGCCACATTCTGACGGGACACTTCCCTGCTCTTGAATAAGACGTATTAAGAGCGGCTGAATATCTGTCAGTAATGACTCTGATTTCGCCGACCGCCTTATCGAGAGACGCAATTTTATATACACCGTTTTTTTCAAAGGTGTGGCTTATGAAATTATCAATTTCCGAGCTTTGTGCCATCACGTATCCGTCCTGAAGAATACGTGACAGCATTTCGTTATAAGAGTGAACGTCTTTGTCATAAAAAAGCTCAAGCTCAGTATTGTTGCCACAATTATAAATGCCGTTCATAATTACCTCTTTAATCGTTTTCGTAATCGGGCTTTCTCATAAACCAGAGTTCAAAGCCCTTTTCTCTGAAGAATTTTTCAAACCACTTTTTATAGATAATTATGAGTGCGGCGGCACCGATACCTATAGCGGTAAGCTTAATACCTGTAGAAAGGCCCTTGGCATTATAGGTCATTGTAATTTCGTGCTCGCCCTCATCGATTCTTATACCGATAAGACCTCCGCCGACCTTTTCAATTGAGCCTGCCTTTGTTACCTCTCCGGTTTCCTCATCTCTTACGGTATAGGCAAGAAGCTCGCCGTCTACTCTTATTTCCCAGCTTTCGTCATAAGGAACGGACGTCCAGAGAACCGCATTGTCATTGGTTACGTTAATTTTACCGCTGAGTGAGGTCTCCTCAAATGAGGTCAGCTCGATTGTTCCGTTTTCAAGGATCTTATTGTAAGCCTCTTTGAATCTGTCCTCATCAAGTCTCGCTGCTGCGAAGGCTATAGTGGCGGAATTATTCGAAGCGGGAACGGTATAGGTAATAACGACCTCATCCTCGGGAGTAAGCCATCCGAGATCAAGAGTAAAGGGCTCAATTGATGAGCTTACGTAATTGTAGCTGAGTCCGCCTGCCGTTATTCTGATTGCGGAAAGTCTTGTTGAACCCACGTAAATATAGTAATTACCCTCAGTTTCGGGAACAATTTTTACAACTGCCTTACCCTCTGAGCCGTTAGAGTTCTTTGATACGGTAAACATAGAGGAGGAATTAATTGCAGAAAGAGCAACGTCCTTCATATTCTCTCCGCTGTAGCCCGTTGCCTCAACGGGAATTAAAATATCGGAAACACCGGTAGCGGCTTCCATCAGATTATTCTGAACGGTAAAGGGATTTGATGAATCATAATTCCATTCAAGAATATCATCATCAACGGAAACCATCAGAGGCAGATAGTAGTTATACTTATATGCCTCAAAATCACTGTTGCCCTCAACAAAGGTATACATATCATCATTCTGAATGAAATCCATATTATCATAAATATATCTTATGTTAAACATGGAGTTGAAGATTGCAGTCTGAGGATAGTAGGTATAGCTGTTGATATTATTACCGAAAAGTCCGAGCTTTTCCATAATTTTTGCAGTATGCTCATACGCCATTGATGAGAAGATTGATACTCCGTTATAACCGTACCAGGATGCGTCCATTCGTGTTCTGAGCTTAGCAAGCTCTGTTCTGTAGAACAGCTCTGTTTCATCCTTTTCAACGCTGTCGCTGATAAGCTGATAATTTTCGTAATCGGAGGTATATGCATCCTTGGGCTGCTGCATTACAATCTTAGGCGCGTCAGCCGCAATTATTTCAAGAATTACGGTAAAGAAAAGAAGAGTGACAATTGCATTTTTCTTATACTTTTCAGAACGCATCATTCCGAAAATAACAACGTACAAAACAGCAAAAATCACACTCAGCAGAATGGTAAGCTGATCGCAGTTGGGAATTTCAAATTTTTCGGTAAGCACAAGGAAGCACATAACCGCAAAGCCCATACCGATATATGCCTTATTGGAAAAATCCCTGATATGTCTGAAAGCCTTGAATGCAATAACGAGAAGAATAAAGCTATATGCAAACGACCATCTGTAGGGAAGGTCATTGGGCATATGGAAGCCGTGCCAGATATAGTTGAAATAATTAAGCACAAAGCCGCAAAGACAAGCCATCAGCATTACGGCAGAAACTATCTTCTGCTTTCCGGGAATTCTGTCAGACAGGAAATAGAAAGGCAAAAGAATTACGGTGATAAGTCCGCAATAAACATTGGGGATAACGTTATCGCCGCTGCTTCTGATGGTAGGTGCAACACCCGTAAGATGGTTTGCAATAAATCTGAAAATATCAAAATACTGCTTGGGATCCGAGGGGAAATTATCCGCTGTTGCGGACGAGCTCTGAAGACAATAATACACGGGGATAAGAGCAAAAGCCGCAATAAGGAAGCAAAGCAGGGATGAAAGAGCAAAGCTCCAGCCCGTCGTCCAGAAGCGGTTGCGTACTTTCTCTTTTTTCTTTCCGCTGTTATCTTCATTCTGAGCCTGCTCAAGGCTTTCTGTATAGCTTTCCTTTTCATTTTCTTCATCTGTCTGAGCTTGTACCGTCTCGGTGCGTTCAACTACGGTTTCAGCCTCCTGAGTCTGAAGCTCCTGCTCCTCAGAAGACAACGAGGCCTCCGAGGAATCCGTCAAGGTCTGCTGAGTGTCCGTTGCGGTCTGCGCATCGCAAGGTGTCTCGTCCGATGCGGGCTGAGGTCTTGTAAGCTTTGATGAAAGCTCATATCTTCCGAAGTAATAATAAAGGAAATACATTACGGAGAATATACATATCATATAAGCCATATAGTAGTTTGTTATCATCGTATACGTCATTGCAACAATATACGTCAGGGGCTTATTGTGCTGTATTATTCTTTCAATGCCGAGCATAACCAGAGGGAACACGGCGAAGGAA
The DNA here is from genome assembly GCA_045654865.1 of Acutalibacteraceae bacterium. Classification (GTDB taxonomy): domain Bacteria; phylum Bacillota; class Clostridia; order Oscillospirales; family Acutalibacteraceae; genus RUG806. Next base: position 3,536 of record JAZOOE010000219.1, read on the forward strand.
TCAAACCACATTATATTCCAAGAAAATGCCACGAAATAACCGCAGAAGGCATAAAGAAGACCGAAAATTATTGCCTCCTTCTTTGCGCACTTGTTGGATTTGTTAATGTAATAAGTAAATGTCGCGGCTGCAAGCATTTCCTTGAGCATAATCATAATTGCAATAGCCTCGGGCATATTCTTATGTCCGCAGATAAGCATTACGAGAGCAAAGGGACTGCTGCAATAGTTAAAGAAATTTCCTAAAAATGATGCTCCGAGTCCGGAGGTCCATGAATATACAAGACTTCCGCCTTCTGTCAGTCTGTCATATACCTCAGCATACAAGGGACCGTACTGATGATAAAGGTCCATTCGAAGCACCGTAAGATCTCCGAAAACAAGAGTATTCTGATGGAACATATAAATCACAAGCATTATTCCCGCGGCAATAACGGCGGCAACAAGGCTGTATCTCAGCTGTAATGAATGCATATCCTCAGCCGATCTTCTTTTTAATAAAGGACTCATAATTTTATTTTCCTTTCTGCTGCAATTATTCCATTGTCAGCTGCTCTGCCATATCCTCTGCACTTAAAACCGCTCCCGTACCGGGCAAGGTCTTAGTGCGGTATCTTGCGGGCTTTTTGAATCTGTTTTCATCAAAATCGGCAACAGCAATCACCTTGTGTCCCTTTTTTAGAGACATAACGGCAACACCCTGAGTATCCTTTGCCGCCTTTGATGCAACGGCGCCCGAGTGGAAGCAGAGATGTCTGCCTGCTGAGGATGAAATAACAAATTCCGCATCCTCGGTTATATAGCGAAATGCAACGGGCAGTGATTTATCGGAATAAGCCTTGATAAGCTTTTTACGGTTGGTTTTCGTCTCATAGGAGGCAACGTCGATCTTTGCAACCTTACCGTTTTCAAAGAATACAAGAATATATCCCTTATACTCGCTGACAACTGCCATAAATATCGCCGTTTCGCCTTCATCCATCTGAAGCTTTGTTGCAATGAAATCACCCAGCACACTTGCTTTACATTCCTCAAACTCGCTCACACGTGACTTGTAGCACTGATTCTTGTTTGTAAAGAACAGCAGCTCTGCATTATTGGAAACCTCACGAGCAAAAACTATTTCATCTCCGTCCTTAAGCTTATGGTTGTTACCCATTCTCCATGACTGATGTGAGATCTTCTTGAAATAGCCCTCCTTTGTGAAGAATGCCATTACTGAATAATCGGGTATTTCCTCTTCATCATCCGTATCCTCAAGCTCTGACTCATAAATGATGTCTGTTTTTCGGGGCTCTCCGTGCTTTTCGGAAACCTTTTTAAGCTCTTCAATGATGAGCTTTTTGATTCTGTTCCTGCTTTCGAGAATATCCTCAAGATCCTCAATCTGCTTTTCAAGCTTTTCAATATCCTCAAGACGCTTGAGAATGTACTCTCTGTTCAGGTGTCGCAGCTTTATTTCAGCCACGTATTCAGCCTGTATCTCATCAATACCGAAGCCTATCATAAGGTTGGGAACAACCTCTGACTCCTCCTCGGTCTGTCTGATTATCTTGATCGCTTTATCTATATCAAGAAGAATCTTCTGTAATGCCTTAAGAAGATGAAGCCTATCCTTTGCCTTTTTCAGTTCAAAATAGGTTCTTCTCTTGACACATTCCGTTCTGAATGCGATCCATTCGTTAAGCAGATCACCTACACCGAGAGTCATGGGAGTTCCGCCTATAAGCACATTGAAGTTACAGGGGAAGGGATCCTCAAGAGGAGTTTTTTTGTAAAGCATAGCAATTACCTTATCGGCATCTGCACCTCTTTTAAGGTCAATTGTTATCTTGAGACCTGAACGGTCCGTCTCGTCTCTGATATCGCTTATTTCACGAAGCTTTGAGCCCTTGACAAGCTCAATAACCTTATCGATAATCGCCTCGCAGGTGGTCGTGGGAGGAATCTCCGTTATGTCAATACAGTTGTTTGACTTGTCGTATGTGCATTTTCCTCTGACTCTCACTGAGCCTCTGCCCGTGGAATATATCTCTCTGATCTTCACGGGATCGTATATACACGAGCCTCCGCCGCTGAAGTCGGGGGCCTTGAGTGTTTCGGTGCAATCGTGCTCGGGATTCTTTATAAGCTCAATAGTGGTATCGCACACCTCTTTAAGATTAAAGGAGCAGATATTGCTTGCCATACCTACGGCAATACCTGAATTTGAGTTTACGAGCACGCTGGGGAAGGTTACGGGAAACAGCACAGGCTCGGGCATAGTATTGTCATAATTAGGCACAAAATCTATTGCATCCTTGTCAATATCCGCAAAAAGCTCACTGCAAATAGGTGCCAGCTTTGCCTCAGTATATCGGGATGCCGCAAACTGCATATTTTTGGAATATGCCTTACCGAAGTTACCCTTTGAATCCACGTAAGGGTGTAAAAGAGCCTCATTTCCCTTTGTAAGTCTTACCATTGTCTCATAAATGGGTCCGTCACCGTGTGGGTTGAGCTTCATCGTCTGTCCCACTATATTGGCAGACTTTGTACGCGCCCCCGAAAGGAGTCCCATTTTATACATAGTGTAAAGAAGCTTTCTGTGTGAGGGCTTGAAGCCGTCAATCTCGGGAATCGCTCTTGACATAATGACACTCATTGCGTAAGGCATATAGTTTACCTCAAGAGTGTCTGTTATAAACTGATTTGCAACCTCACCCGCGCCCGCTATATGAGCATTGGGATCCACGGGGGCTGTAAGCTTATTCTCCTCATCGGGAGTCTTCTTTTTTCTTGCCATAGAAAGTCCTTTCAGCTGAGATCAGCCATATCGATATATAAGTGACCGTTTTGTGCAATATGCTCTTTTCTGCCCTGAAGATTATCACCTAAAAGAAGATCGAATTTATCTGCAATTGCAACGGGATCAAAATCAGGCTCAATTTTAATGAGTCGGCGTGTTTTGGGATTCATTGTGGTAAGCCACATCATATCCGCATCATTTTCACCAAGTCCCTTGGAGCGCTGAATAGTATATTTCGCGTCTCCTATCTCCTCAAGGGCCTCCTGCTTTTCCTTTTCCGTGTAAGCAAACCATGTATGCTTGCCCGAGGTGATTTCATAAAGGGGAGATTCTGCAATATAAACCTTACCTGCCTTTATTATGGAGGGCATAAGCGTGTAGATCATCGTAAGAATGAGGGTTCTTATCTGGAAGCCGTCGTAATCGGCATCGGTACATATTATGACCTTATTCCATCTGAGATTGTCTATATTGAATTCGGGAACACCCTTGACAGCCTTTCCCGAAACCTCAACACCGCAGCCGAGAATTTTTATAAGGTCGGTTATTATCTCACTTTTGAAAACCTTTGCAAGATCTGCTTTAAGACAGTTGAGAATTTTACCTCTTACGGGGATGACCGCCTGAAAAGCGGAGTCTCTTGCCTGCTTACAGGCACCCAAAGCCGAATCACCCTCAACAATGAAAATCTCACGCTCGTTAACGTCCTTACTGCGGCAGTCAACAAACTTTTCAATGCGGTTGAGCATATCGTTTGAGCCGGAAAGCGCCTTCTGTACGTTGACTCTCGTAGCCTCAGCTCTTACTCTTGAGCGCATATTTATCAGAATACGCTCACAAATCTTGTCTGCATCAAGCTTATTTTCTATAAAATAGATTTCCAGCTGATGCTTAAGGAATGCCGTCATAGCCTCCTGAATGAACTTATTGGTAATAGCCTTTTTGGTCTGATTTTCGTAGGAGGTCTGAGTTGAGAAGGAGGACATAACAAGCACAAGGCAATCGTCTATATCCTGAAAAGTAATTTTAGGATCAGTCTTGTTATATTTGCCGTTAAGCTTCATATACGAATCTATCTGGGATACGAATGCACTTTTTACAGCTTTGTCGGGCGCTCCGCCGTATTCAAGATAGCTTGAGTTGTGATAATATTCCTTCATCGACATTTTATCTGAAAACGTGAGAGCGGCAAATATCTTCACCTTATACTCGGGCATATCCTCTCTGTCCTTACCTGTTCTCTCACAGGACCAGAACTGAACGGGGGTGATAGCCTTATTATCAACAACCTCTCCCACGTAATCCACGATACCGTTTTCATAGCGGTATTCATAGGTTTCAAACTTTGATTCGGAAAGCTGATTTTTAAGAACGAAGCGTACACCGTTGTTGACAACAGCCTGCTTTTTCATAACTGTCTGGAAATATTCAAGAGGAATGGAAATATCGGTAAAAACCTCAAGGTCGGGCTTCCATCTGATTCTTGTACCCGTATCCTTTTTGTCATAGGGATCCTTTTTGAGTCCGCCGATATTTTCGCCCTTTTCAAAATGGAGGGTATAGCAGTATCCTCCCGTGTGAATCTCGGCATCCATATACTCGGAGGCATACTGAGTCGAGCAAAGACCGAGACCGTTAAGTCCCAGAGCAAACTCATAGCTACCACCGTCGTTGTTATTATATTTACTACCCGAATACATTTCGCAGAACAAAAGCTCCCAATTGTATCTGTTTTCCTTTGCATTAAAATCTACGGGCATACCTCGTCCGAAGTCCTGAACCTCAACGGAACCGTCAAGAAATCTTGTAACGAGAATTCTGTTGCCGAAGCCCTCTCTTGCTTCATCTATTGAATTGGAGATAATTTCAAATACCGAGTGCTGGCATCCGTCAAGTCCGTCAGAACCGAAAATAACGGCAGGTCTTTTTCTTACTCTGTCCGCACCCTTAAGAGCAACTATACTTTCGTTGCCGTATTCTGCTTTTTTAGCCATATTTTCCTCCGAAGATATTATTTCAACTTAATATAATACACTATTTTAATAATATAAGTCAAGTCAATTAGAATTAAATGAGAGCTGAGTCTCCTGAGAAAAATGCAGGAGAAATTCCTTGAGGAAGACTGTCCGTTTTTTGGCTTCTTCCCTTCCCGTCTCAGTATTCATCATAGCCTCAAGCTTTAAAAGCTTCTGAAAGAAATGTGCAATTCCCGAATTACCGTCTTCTGATAAGGTCTTTCCGTCGTCATTTTCCGAATATATCGCTCTGTTGTGAGCGCCGCCCCATGCAAAGCACCTTGCAATACCGACAGCGCCCAGCGCATCAAGTCTGTCTGCATCCTGAACGATCTGCGCCTCAAGCGTCTCTGCCTCTTTTCCATCCGAAAAGGAAACACTTTTTATCACGGCCAATATTTTTTCAACCGTCTCCTGAGCAACATCGTGCCTGCCAAGAATACGCCTTGCATTATCAAGCTCCTTGTGCGTTTTGGGAGAAAGCTTTTTATCGTCGGCATCGTGTAAAAGTGCGGACAGAGTGATTATAAACCTGTCTCCCCCGTGTGCCGTCTGAAGACGCAACGCATTATTCAGCACCCTCATAGTATGAAGCATATCGTGCCCCGAAAATTCATTTTCAAACAATTCGGCGACCTCTTTTTTCACGCTCTCTATAACAGAAATTTGTTGTTTATCCATATTTTTCTCCTTATAAAGCCTCAATGGTTTTTATTGTAAAAGGCAAAGCTCAAAAAGTCAATCCGTCTGAATAAAGGGTTGATACCGACATTCGGGACAAACACCATGAAAAACTTTCATTATTTCAGAGTAAATTATACTTGATAAATATATTCCGTTGTGATAATCTAAACTTGTTTTTTCGCATTTACTTTTTATTCTGTAAGGAGGCAATAACACAATGAGTAATATTATCACAACCACAGATCTTACTAAATTTTACGGCAAGCAACGCGCGTGTGAAAAGATCAATATTCACGTAAAGAAAGGCGAAATATACGGTCTGATAGGACGAAACGGTGCAGGTAAAACTACAATTCTTCGTATAATCAGCGGTTTATCTTATGCTACCGGCGGAGAATATTCAATAAACGGAAAAACAGGCAAAGAGCTTGCAGAGGAAAAACGCCAGATCGGAACACTTATCGAAGCTCCCGGTCTTTTCCCTGATATGACGGCATACGAAAATCTCAAAATAAAATGCATCGCAGTGGGAAAGAACAACAAAGAATACATACACGGCTTATTATCCCTTGTAGGTCTCGAAAATGCCGCTGACAAAAAAACAAAAGCATTTTCTCTGGGTATGAGACAGAGACTCGGTATTGCTCTTGCACTTGCAGGTGATCCCGAAATCATTATTCTTGATGAGCCTATCAACGGACTTGATCCTCAGGGTATTGTTGAAATCCGTGAAATTCTTTTCAAGCTCAGCAAGGAGAAGAATATCACCATTATTGTTTCAAGCCATATTCTTGATGAGCTTTCCAAGATTGCGGATTCCTACGGAATCATCCACGAAGGCTTCCTGATTGAAGAAATGACCTCAGCCCAATTAAATGAAAAATGCGGTGAGTTCATCGTTCTCAGAACCGATAATAATCAGAAGACTGCTGTAGCTCTCAGAGAAATGAATATCTTAAATTTTACTTTTGTTGACGAATTTACAATTAAAATTGCTTCCACGGGTATCGCAACTGAAGTTATCGTTGAAAAGCTTGTTGCAGCGGGAATAAAGGTCAAGGAAATTTTTATCAACCGCCTTACTCTTGAAGAATATTATCTCGGTCTCACAGGAGGTAAGAATAATGCTTAATCTCATCAAAATGGACACGTACCGTCTTGCAAAATCAAAATACTACAAAATCGGACTTCTTATTGCTTTTGCATTTTCTTTCGCGGTAATTGCGGTAATTGCCGCCATCGGAAAGCTTATGCCCTTACTTGAAGAGGGCGGAGAAGGCATCTTCTTTTTATTGCCCTATACCGATTGGTTTACTGAGGTAAGTATTTTTACTGTAATTCTCACGGCAACATCTTATCTCAGCCTT
>JAZOOE010000220.1:0-7473 GCA_045654865.1 Acutalibacteraceae bacterium
AATATGTATTTGCACTTTTGTTTTGGTTTTTGGAATAGGGGACGTTTTTGACGTTTCTGCCGCTCCTGCAACCGATTATGTAGCAGAGGTTAACTCCGTTCAATATCAGAATTATGAAGAAGCGTGGAATGCCGTAAAAGGCGGCGGAACAGTCACAATGCTTAACAACTGGGATATAAGCGGTGTTCTTGCCGTTGACGAAAAAGCAGTTGTAACTGTCAATATGAACGGGTTTATGATTAACAGAGGATTGATCAGCTCTAAGAGCAGTGGTCAGGTATTTTTGGTCAAGCCCGATGCTGTTCTGAATATTAACGGTGAGAAGAACTCTCAGACGGAGCATAAGGGAACTATTCAGAATAATGTGTGGCATTACAATGTTAACGGAAATTACACAATCAAGGGCGCGTTGATTACAGGTGGATATAACTTTAACGGCGGCGGAGCAATTCATATTCAAACGAATGCGCAGGTCAATATAAATAATATCACTATTGCAGGAAATGTCAGCTCTGACGATTACGGTGCCGGTGCAATCAGAGTGCAGGGCAATAATTCAAAAATAACGATTTCTGACAGTGAAATATGTTACAACAGGACAACCGGTGGCGGTGCTATCAGAGTTGAAGGTGTGGATGCCAACGTTCAAATTTTAGGAACAAAAATCAATAATAATATTGCAACAAATAATGTTTATGCATCCGGTGATACTAGTGACGGTGGTGCAATACAGATAAACAACGGAACTGTATCAATTGCTAAATCAAGCTATCGAGTCAGCGAAATATCCTATAACAGCACGGCAAGAAACGGTGGGGCGATTTATGTTTCAAACGGAAATTTGCTTTTACATGAAAATACGATCATTGCTCACAATAATGCGGGCAAGGAGGGTGGTGCCGTCTATGCTGATTCCGGCGCCGATGTTGTTAATATTAAGGGAGTTTTTACCGGAAACTATGCCGCCGAAGAGGGTGGAGCAATTTATGTTAACAGTGCAATAAATGGTCAGCGCGGTGTGAGAATTACGAACGCTGAATTTCTGGGAAACAGAGCCGTTCTTAACGGCGGAGCAATCTACGTTGATAAGGATGACACAATCTATTTTTCAGGCAAGGTTATCACAGACGGAAATACTCCCAACAACCTTTACATATTTACTCAGGACTCAATTCACTCTAATGATCTGAGGGAAGGCTCAAAGCTTGGAATAACAACCCATTGGAACGTAACAAGCACATTACCCATCAGAACTACAAATTATCAATATTTCTTTAGCGATAAGATGGAAAATAAGATTGCAGGAACAAATGACTCGTTTTATTTTGTCGCTGCTGAAATGGGAGCCCCCGATAGTATTCAAATTTACGACGAATCGTACCCCGTAAATAAAGGAACCTTTGTGTATAACTCAGTTGAATGCGAACATCTGACAGCTTACTACTATTATTCTGACGGATATTTTGTTGATTCGGCAAGATATTATAACGAGCATCTTGTCACTATGTCCAATTGTGTTGCTATGGCGGCGGTAAATGCGAATATCAGCGGGCAATATACAAAGGAAAAGGGTGCGAAAAACATAGTCGATCTCTTTGAATCGGCAGGATTCACAAATATATATATTCACTATCCGGAGCCTGAATTTTATGGTAAGGATTCTGAAATTCTCAGTACCATTGGCTATGTGATTGCAAGTAGAGAGATAACTATTAACGGTTATACTCAAACACTTATTGCAATTGCAATCCGTGGTGGTGAATATGGAGCTGAATGGGCAAGCAACGTCACGCTTGGCGACGGTGTAGGTGAAGCAAAAGGCTTTTGTGATGCAGCAAATCAGGTTGAACAGGGAATATATGATTATATAAGAAATTACGGTTTAGATGCGGAAGGCTCTAAATTCTGGATTTCAGGATTTTCTCGTGCAGGTGCAACAGCTAATCTGGTATCAAAAAGATTAACTGATAAATATGGTGAAGATGACGTTTATGCCTTTTGCTTTGAGGCACCCAAGGGTGGTGTTTTCAGTGAACTTAAGGACGGATACTCTTATGCTAATATTCATTGCATAATAAATGCAACTGATATCGTTCCCTGTGTCGGAACAAAAGAGATGGGATTTATTCGTTACGGTGTGGATCACATGTTTCCATGCTATAATGTTGCAACAATCGAATATTATGATCAGAAGGATAAAATGCTCACTCAACTCGCGGCAATAAATCCTAATATTGTTTTTGATGATTATTTCCATGAGGCAACAATCGAATATATTGCGTCAGCTTTCGGTGCTGACCTTATTCAGGAGGTTTCGTCTTCGACCTATAAGACCGCGGAAGAATGGAATCCGGTTTTTATAAAAAAGCTGCAGGAGTATTCATTTACAAATAACGTTTCGGGAAGCATTTATAACAAGGATTCCGTGAACTGGTATGGGTATCGCAATTATTGGTCAACATATAAATGGTATCTGTATGAAGAAGAAGGTAAATTGTTGATTAAATGCTATGATAATGAGCCTTCTGATATGGCGTCTGGTAAGTACACGGTTTTGACCATAGAGGAATCGCTTGTAAATATTATGAGCTTCTATTTCGGCACGGACAGTTACAAAAAACAGCAGATAATGAATGCTCTCGATTTGGATGCTATAATGAAAAGTATAGACACTAATGATATTTATTGGGATATCATTGGCGAATGGAATGACTTTTCAATTGATGAGAAAAATAAAGAGTTTAACAAACTTTGGTCTGCTGTCGGAATTGAAGGACAGGTTGAAAGTGTGCTGAATCCTGAAGAAATAAAGGTCTTGAAAACATCTTTTTACGTTTTTGCAGATTTCCTTTTAGACTTTGTTGGTGACGACTATGATAATACTAATCAGAATTTGCTTGGAACACTGGCATACAACATCTTCAATATTTTTCAAACACATTATTATGACGTTGTTTGTGCGTGGGCGAGAAGCTATGATAGCTTCTATGCAAGTGGCGATATAGTGGCTCCGCCCCTGGCACCTGTTCCGAACGTACCAAGCGGAACGTACAACCACGATATCGATGTATTCTTGTATTCTAACAGCGATTCAGTAAAAATTTATTATACTCTGGACGGCACAGATCCCGATCTGAGTACGGGTAATTATACAGAGTATACATTTGCTGTTCCGATCTGGCTCAGTTGGCATGCAAATAAAGAGATTACCATCAAGGCAATAGCGGTTTATAACGGAGAAACAAGTGAGGTTGCAACCTATAACTATCTCGTTACCAGCAATGCGGTTATTTCTGTAGAAGATGAAATTCTTCAGGTGTATAATTTTGACGGATCGGCGTATCTTATTTTAGCTGAATACGACGGTGATGTTTTCTTGAATATGGAATACTATCCCGTAACAAACCATAGTGAAATTGCACTTTCGAACAGCTCCCTTAATTTTAATAACAAGATTGTTGCCTATGTGGTTAGAGATATAAAAGGATATGCAGCGTTTAATCCCTTGTGCGATGCAGTCTGCATAACTGAGGATAAAGTGCCAAAGCGTGAAGTTAATTTAGAGGTTCAAAATGTAATCAGTATTCAATCCTTTGATGTTTGCCAGTCGGAGGATCCTGAATATATTGATATTACTTTCACGATAATTGACTCAAATGCACAGTTTCTGATGGTTTCACTTTATGATAAGGCAATTCAGTCCGATTTTAATAGCGCCCTTTATTTCAATCAGATGGAAATAAACGAGGACAATGTTTACAGCTTCAGAATCAAGAGAAGTGTATGGACAGCCGCAATAAACAGTGACTATATAAGGGGACGTACACTTGTTTTGGCGGTTGCCGCTAACGGAATTCCCGAAACGGATACAAGTGAAGCAGTTTGTCAGGAAAAGACATATTCGATTACCTACTATTTAAATGGCGGTATAATCAACAGCCATAATCCCGATTGTTTCACAATGTCAGATGAATTTCTTCTCAATGAGCCTGTAAGGGAGCATTATAGTTTTGTTGCGTGGTATAGCAATCCCTATTTTGAGGGGGCTCCCGTTTGGGCGATAGCCGGGGGCACCTGTGAAAATGTTACTTTGTATGCAAAATGGATTCCTATGACCTATAATGTCATTTATAGTGATGGTGTTGATGATGAAACCATTTTCTCCGATAAGGTTTTTGTGAGAGAATATAATTCAAGAACTCCTGAATTTGGAGCAAATCCCACAAGAGAAGGGTATATCTTTGTTGGTTGGGATAAAGAAATTTCCACGTACATTAAAGGTGATGTTGTTTACAATGCAGTTTGGGAAAAAAATCATATTCATGCAGAAGTAATTGATGAAGCCGTACCGCCCACGTGTACAACAACCGGTCTCACCACAGGAAAGCATTGTGGGAAGTGTGGTGAAGTTCTTGTAGCACAGGAAACTGTTGCAGTCCTCGGACATGAGTACGATTCAGCAGTAACTGCGCCTACTTGTGAAGAAGCGGGTTATACTACTCACAATTGTATTAGATGCGATTATTGTTATGTTGATACATATACTGAATCCCTTGGTCATAATTGGGAAGAAGCTACTGTTGAAGCTCCAAGGATTTGCAAGACTTGCGGAGAAACTGAAGGAGATAAACTTCCCGGAGCCGAAGTTTCAGACAATGATGAAGAGAGCTGTTTGTTAAGATTTTGGCGTGCAATATGCGAATTTTTTGTCCGTTTGTTTGAATTTTTTCGCAGGTCAGTTGGTAAGTAATAATTGTATTTCTTTATAATGATACCGCTTTGTACGCAGGGCGTGTGTATTAACATGCTGATGCTTGTGTAATTTTAAAGTAGTCTGAACGGTATACCTGTAATATTCAGTTTTGAATGTTGTTCAGAATTGAGTAGCAATGCAAAAAAAAGATAAAAGCAAGTCGATGGGCTTGCTTTTATCTTTTTGTATTTATATCTGCAGAATATCAGTTATCTGTTTTTGCAGAAAAATTCAACTGAGTGTTTCCTGACTTCATTTTGTTTGCCGGTATTAACGATTTTACTTGCTGGTATTAACGATTTTGCTTGCCGGTAACCGAAGCGGCATCGCTAACGAATTGTGTCTTTGGACGTGGAGGGAGCGTTACTTCGGCAGACGGATCAATTATTAATAAATTTATATTATATTTTTTTATCTGAAAGCTCAAATTTTACAGTATTTTGTAAGCACCGGCAGAAAATGTTTTTATCCAGTTGCGTGATTTCGGAGTCAGACTTGACGGAAATTGCCGTATTCTGACAGCTCGCTCCGAAAAGCTGGTCTTCGGTAATATCGATACGGCGGGAATGCCGTTCTATACTTATGAACTGACATATCTTATTACACCTGATCATTATTCAGCCCTTACATGCTCTGAGGGAGAACAAATAAAACTCAGAGCGACAGCTTTTTTCGGAGGGCTTGTACGTTTGCAAGCAGAGGGAATGGAGGAGCAGCATCTTATATGTAATCCCTATGAAGCAGATGTTACATTTAAGGATTAAGTATTGAATAATCAAATTTTATTTGTAAAGTTGTATTTTACAGTCGACTGTGATATGATTTTTGGTGTAAAATAAATTTCGTAATCAGAAACGGAGTGAGTGTATGAAAATTCCTTACGTTGCGGGCGAGTGGAAGGTGCTTTTTAAGCCTGAAAAATATGGTAATTACGTCAATGATCATACGATTGTAAAAGGAGTAAATGATGAATGGCATTTGTATGGAACCACAAGCATTGACGGACAGTCATATCAGGAGCGATACTTTGTTCATGCAAAAGGCAGCACATTGGATGAACCCTTTAATGAAATCGGTAAATCTGTAGATAAGGGAACGCTTGCTTGGGCTCCTTGCGTAATAAGCAGGGAAGATAATTACTATATGTTTTATGGTCCTTCACCCACGTCTCTTGCTGTTTCTTTTGATATGTATGAATGGTTCGGATATAAGGTGTTTCTTAATAATGAGCCCTTAATGTCGGCTCACAGAGATCATTTTGTTATAAAGACAGATGATAACAGATATCTGATGTACGTTGCCGGAGTCCGCGATAAGAAAGGGGGAATATCCTGCTTTTCTTCAAATGATCTTTTGAACTGGGAGTTTGAGGGCTTCGCTCTGACCTCCGGAGAGGATGCCCCGTTGAAGCCGGGTTGGGGGGCAATGGAATCTCCGTTCGTAATAAAAAAAGACGACTTATATTATTTGTTTGTTACTTACACTGATTCTTCAACAGAGACTTATAATAATACCTTGGTTTTTTGTTCTGCTGATCCGTTGAGCTTTGGTGAATATAACGGAGAATTTTCAGAAGTGAAGCCAATAGCAAAAATAGAAGCTCACGCACCTGAAATTATTGAGGAAAACGGAAGGATGTATATAACGACCTGTGGTTGGCGTGAAAAGCCGACTCCGCATAAAGGCTGTGTTTCTATTGCACCTCTTAAATGGAAACAGCAAGATGAAGATATATAAAATACGAATCGTCGGGGAGAAATCCTCGGCGTTTCTTGATTTGTCTAATATAAAAATATCTTTTTGCCCGATTAATATGGCTTCTGAAATATATCGGCATAGAACTGATTGTAAATTTTTACGAGTCGTGATATAATTAGCGAATAGAATCGTCAGAACTTTTCCCTGATGAATATAAGGTTCGTCAGAAATTAAATAAAATCTAATGGAGTCACTATGAACAGAATAATAGAAATAACGGATTTCCTTGATCCTGAACTGGATGTATATGCACGCTTGAGTGAGGCTCAGCTGTTAAGCAGGGGAGCCCCCGAAAAAGGCTTGTTTATAGCAGAAAGTCCTAAGGTTATAGAGCGTGCGCTTGATGCGGGATATGAACCGATTTCTTGTCTTATGGAAAAAAGACACATAGAAGGGGAAGGAAAGCATATTCTTGAAAGAATTAAAGGTACTCCGATATTTTGTGCAGATTTTGAAGTTCTTACTCAACTGACCGGGTTCAATCTTACGAGAGGTATGCTGTGTGCTATGAGAAGAAGGGCTCTGCCTGATGTAAGGAAGCTTTGTGAGGACAAAAGACGAATTGTTATATTGGATAAGGTTATGAACCCAACTAACGTAGGTGCTGTAATACGTTCGGCGGCCGCTCTCGGAATGGATGCCGTGCTTCTGACTCCCGGGTGCTCTGATCCGCTGTACCGCCGCGCCGCAAGAGTCAGTATGGGTACTGTATTTCAGATTGAATGGACCTATTTATCTGATGATCATTTTGATGAAATTAAAGCTCTCGGTTTTAAAACGGTAGCTATGGCGCTTAAGGATAATTCGGTTTCAATTGATAACCCGATTCTTAATGCTGAAAAGAAGCTTGCCGTAATTATGGGGACAGAGGGTGACGGACTTTCTGATGAAACTATTGCGGATTGTGATTTTACTGTAAAAATACCAATGTATCACGGTGTTGATAAGTCGGAGGCCAAGCG
>JAZOOE010000221.1:0-1981 GCA_045654865.1 Acutalibacteraceae bacterium
TGTATTGCAAAACCTACAGAAAAGTCAGCATAGGAAAACGGTTAATTGTTTCCGTGCAAAAAAACAAAGTCGCACTCCGAAAGGAATGCGACGATACTTAAAAACTATTAAATTATATACAAAACTCTATTTTAAGCAAAAAAATTGAGTATTCACAAGAGAATCCCTTATGAATACTCAATATGGTGCGAGAGACGGGACTTGAACCCGTACGGGATTACCACACGCCCCTCAAACGTGCGCGTCTGCCGATTCCGCCACTCTCGCATTTCCTATCGGAACGAACATTATTATAGTACAACATATTCGTTTTGTCAATAGGTATTTTTTAATTTTTAGATTTTTTTATTTTGTTGAATTTCTCAAAAATTTCATTTCGCCTTCTATCGGTTTCAGAATAATCAATTTCATAAATCCCGTTATTTATAAATACAATCTGACCTTCTTTAATATCGGCAGGAAACTTTTCAACGCTTATATTTGACAAGTCGGCGTTCTCATCTTCAAGAAAAACGAAGCCATCCTCAATGGCAATAATTGAAAATCTCATCAACAAACTCCGATATTCATAGTTTTTCCGTCACCGTAATAAACAACGGTTCCCTTCTGATCAGTTCGGTAATACGTAATTTCATATTCTTCAAGCATAGCAACGATTTCTCGATGAGGATGACCGTATGAATTATCCTTTCCGCAAGAAATCAGAGCAATTTCGGGAGATACCTCTTTTATAAAGCTATATGAATTTGACGTTGTGCTTCCGTGGTGAGCCATTTTAATCAAATCACAGTCAACATCGGTATCAGTATCAAGTATCTGATATTCAACCTCTTTCGTTGTATCCCCCGTAAACATACAGCGTGTTTCAAGGTATGAAGCTATGAAAACTATTGACATCTCATTGTAATCATCTGACTCGATTATAGGTGCAATAATCTCAATTTCAAGCTCTCCGAAGGAGTATTTATCTCCCGCATCTACAGTAACCAATTCTACTCCGTTACTGTAAATGGTATCGATCAGATTTTCATATAATGTGCTCGTCGGGATATTGAATTCACTGAAATAGGTTGTAAACACCTTGCCGCATTCAATATTATTAAGAATATTTAAAGAAGCACCAATATGATCGGAATGTGGATGCGTAAGTATGTAGCAATCAATGTAATCAATTCCGTTATCCTTGAGATATTTAAGCACTGTATTGCTGTATTCAGCCTCACCGCCGTCAACAAGAATATTTATTCCGTCACAAGAGATAAGTGAACAGTCTCCTTGGCCAACATCAATAAAGCTGATACACAGAGGATTATTAAAATACTCCGACTTAGCAGTTCTATCAAGATTATCGGGCAAATCAATGCCCAATAATCCGAGACCTGATAAAACAAGCAAAATTATAAATGATATAAGCAATGAAAGCTTGTTCATCTGTTTTTTATTTTTTCTTTTTGCCATATTTTTTATCCTTAAAGTTTTGTTGAGGCAGTTTTTTTGCATTACACTTTTGTAGTTGGTTATCATTTATCAGGCAATCCTTAGATGTACCGATCAATGACGTCCTGCCGGTTTTGCGTAAAGCCTTAATAACGTTATCCCTGTTTTCAGGTGCAAAATATCTGAGCAAAGAACGTTGCAAAGCTTTTTCTTCACTTGTTTTTGCAACGTAAACCTTTTCTAATGTATAGGGATCAAGCTCAGTGTAGAACATTGCTGTAGAAATGGTACCCGGAGTAGGATAAAAATCCTGAACCTGTTCGGGCTTAAGATTTTGTTTTTTGATAAAAACCGCAAGATCAACGGCATCATTCAACGTTGCACCGGGGTGCGAAGACATAAGATAAGGAACAATGTATTGCTCTTTACCAATACTTTTAGTGTAATTGAAATACATATCAGAAAACTTCTTATATGCCTCAATATGTGGCTTGCCCATTTTATCAAGAACTGAGGCTGAACAATGCTCGGGGGCAAGCTTCAA
>JAZOOE010000222.1:0-1918 GCA_045654865.1 Acutalibacteraceae bacterium
TAGGGAGCCATTTTGGGGTTCCATCTTCTGGTCTGGTGACCGAAGTGCACACCTGCTTCAAGCAGCTGCTTCATTGATACTACTGACATAATTTTTTCCTCCTTTTGTTTAACCGCCGCGAAGAATTATTACACACGGAACACAGGCTATGTCGAACCTTGTGCACACCCGTTATGCTACCCTCGCGTGAGTTTTGCCCAAATATAATACCATACTCAAATCCAAATTTCAAGTACTATTTTCAAATTTTTTACTATTTTCTTGCCGGAGACGATTTTATTTGACTTTATTGCGCACGAATAGTATAATATAAGCGGAGGTGATGTTTATGGGCGATTATATGATATGGATATGGCTTGCTCTTTTAGTAGCCTTCATTGTTGCTGAAATTGCAACCGTCCAGTTGACAACCGTCTGGTTTGCGGGAGGTGCACTTGTGGCTCTCATTCTTGCGGCGACGGGAATAGGCAATCCCATTGTACAGCTCGCTGTCTTCTTTGCTGTTTCAATCGTTCTTCTCGTTGCGACAAGGCCAATAGTAAAAAAACACATCAACCAGAAGTCAATGCCCACTAATGCCGACCGTTGTATAGGAGCTACCGCCATCGTTACGGAGGATATAGACAACCTGCTCGGTAAGGGCTCTGCTAAAGTCAACGGTATTGAATGGACCGCCCGTTCAGAGGACGGCAGTACAATTACGGCAGGCTCTGCCGTTACCGTTGTAAAAATTGAAGGCGTAAAAATCATTGTTAAATAATTCAGTTCGGAGGTAAAATTATGCCAGCATTAGTAATTGCATCGGTTATTATAATCGGTCTCGTTTTACTCATTCTTGTTGCAAACATCAAAATCGTGCCTCAGTCAAAGGCTTACGTAATAGAACGTCTCGGCGCATATAACACTACGTGGCAGACAGGCTTTCATTTCAAGATCCCCGTAATCGAAAGAGTTGCAAAAATCGTATCCCTTAAAGAACAGGTTGCGGACTTCCCTCCTCAGCCGGTTATCACAAAGGATAACGTTACAATGCAGATAGATACCGTCGTTTTCTATCAGATTACCGATCCCAAGCTTTATTGCTACGGTGTTGAACGTCCTCTTGCCGCTATAGAAAATCTTACGGCAACCACGCTCCGTAATATCATAGGCGACCTTGAGCTTGACAATACACTTACGTCACGTGATACTATCAATGCCAAAATCAGAGTAATTCTTGATGAGGCAACAGACTCATGGGGCATCAAGGTGAACCGAGTCGAGCTAAAAAATATTTTCCCGCCCCGAGAAATTCAGGACGCTATGGAAAAACAGATGAAGGCTGAACGAGAGCGGCGTGAAGCCATACTCAAGGCCGAGGGCGAAAAAGCGTCTAAAATTCTTGTAGCAGAGGGTGAAAAAGCATCAAAAATTCTTGCCGCTGAGGGTGAAAAGGCATCTGCAATTCTCCGCGCAGAAGCTGTAAAAGAAGCAAAGATCAGAGAATCCGAGGGTGAGGCTCAGGCGATTCTTGCAATTCAGGAGGCCACGGCAAAGGGTATCGAGCTTATAAACAATGCAAAGCCTGCTGACGCAGTTCTTACCCTCAAGAGCCTTGAAGCCTTTGAAAAGGCCGCCGACGGCAAAGCAACAAAAATTATCATTCCCCCAGAAATTCAGGGTATGGCAGCTCTTGCAACCGGTCTCAAGGAAGTAATTTCCGACAAATAATCATCCGCAAAATCAATCCGCCTCGGATAAACCGAGGCGGATTTTTAATTTTTGGAGCAAGGCGCAAGCCCGAGCCTCTGTCGACGGATAAGCGAATTCAGCTAACATCCGTTGTAAATCCCGTTTTCCGTGACGGAAAAAATGAATAGACTGAGTCAGACTGTCTCATTTTTATAAAATTCGCAAACTTGCTTACGATAATGCTCTG
>JAZOOE010000223.1:0-7604 GCA_045654865.1 Acutalibacteraceae bacterium
TGTAAAACAAATACACCACATTCAGGGCAATTCATATCGATTAAAAAACGAGAGCAACAACCATAGTAACAACCATAATGTTTTCCGTTATAAGGCATGCAGTATTTGCCGCAATATTCACAAATATATTTATCATATTCAGGCTCGTTACCGGGAGAATAAGGTTTTCTTTTGATTTCTAAATTACCATTTTCGTCATACTCAAAATAAACCCGACCTTCATATAAATCTTCATAGGAGGTTAATTTTTCTGATGCACTATATATCAAACCTGCTCTTTCGGGGCTGTAATCGGGGCCTAATACCTTTAATTCTTCTTTGATTTGAGGAAGAGTGGTTGTTACCTCTTGCTTTTTTGTAGTTTCCTCTGGTTGCGTGGTGGTTTCAGAGGGGGGAGCGGTTGTTTCTTCAGGCATAACAGTTTCTTCTTTATGGGCGGTTGTTGCTTCATTTTCAACCGTTTCAAGACCTACCGAAGCGCGAAGAATCCATCTGGCATCCTCAGCAGACACCTTGCCGTCTTTATCTATGTCAGCACGCATATCAATTTTTTCGAGTCCCACGGACATACGAAGAGCAAGACGGGCATCCTCGGCGGAAACTGCTCCGTCATTATCAACGTCTCCCTTTTTTGCCGCAACTGCGGACATTGAAAGAAATACGGTTAAAAGAATAACTGCTGAAATTATAGCATAAATATTTTTCTTCATCTCGTGTTTCCTCTTTATATTATTTACAACTGTGACAAGTATTTGCTTTTACAAATACACCACATTCAGGACAATTAATGTCAGACCACCAGCGATCACAATATCCATAGTAAGAAGCATAATGTTCACCATCATAAGGCTGACTATGTTTACCACAATATTCGCAAGTGTAAATGTCATATTCGGGTTCATTACCGGGACTATAAGGTTTGTATTTTTTCATAAAATTTCCGTTTTCATCATATTCAAAGTAATAATAACCTTCGGGAAGATCATCATAAGTTGAAAGAAGACCTTCGCCATTATAAATTAAACCGGCTCTTTCAGGACTTTTTTCGTCTTTAGGACCACGTATATTTATGTCAACTTGAGGTTTTGTTACTTCTTCAATAAGCTTTGTTGGTACTTCTTCTTTTTCGGTTGTTACTTCGGATTTATTTGTAGTAGTTTCAGGAACCTTAGTTGTAGTTTCGACGGGTTTGGTAGTTGTTTCGGGAGCTTTTGTAGTAGTCTCAGGAACCTTTGTGGTAGCTTCAGTTACAGGAGCCTGTGTAGTAGGCACCTCAGTTGTAGGAACTTCGGCAGTTGATTCTTCTGTTGCAGAAGCTTCAAGTGTGCTTGCCTCAGTCGGAAATTCAGTTATCGGTTCGGAAGTTGTTGTTTCTTCGGTTTTTACACAAGAAGAAAAAGCGGTGATAACCAAAGTGAAAGTTAAAACTGTGATAATAATTTTTTTCATAATTATTCTCTTTTCGTAGTTTTATTACATCTTAATTGTTTAATTAGATATATTCAAGCATCAGTGTAATGAACGGTTGATTTTTTTGGATGAACGGTTGTAGATAAAAAAAGAACAATATTTCTCATTGTCAGAGAAGTATTGTTCTTTTGTTGTTTAATTGTTTTCCGGGTGATCTTCCTCACGGATTTCTTCCAGGAGGTTTTTAAGCTCATCAGCTGTTTGTTGTGCAACGTCGAAGCCTTCGGTGCTTTCCTTGCTGAGAAGAATTCTTACGGTAAGAATTATAAGCTTGATATCAAGGAAAACAGAATAGTTTTCAATATACATAAGGTCGAGTCTTAATTTGTCATAAGCACTCGTATTATATTTTCCGTAAATCTGTGCATAACCCGTAAGCCCGCCCTTAACCTTTAAGCGATAGTCGAATTCGGGAATTTCTTTGCCGTATTTTTCAACGTGCTCAACTCTTTCGGGACGGGGACCAACGATGCTCATATCGCCCTTGAGAATGTTTATTATCTGAGGAAGCTCGTCGATTCTTGTAGCTCGGATAATATTGCCGATCTTTGTGATTCGCGGATCCTTTTCGGTTGCAGGAATAGAACGTCCATCCTTTTCAGCATCAACGATCATACTTCTGAACTTGAGAATTTCAAAAACCTTACCGTTGAGCGTAACTCTTTTTTGCTTATAGAAAACGGGGCCCTTATCCTCAAGCTTGATAGCGAGCGCCACAACCAGCATAACAGGGGAGGCGACAATCAGACCAACAAGGCTGATTGCAATATCCATTGCTCTTTTAACGAATCTTTCGCCGATATTGGGGCCTGTACCCTTAACCATAAGCATAGGGGTATCAAAAGCATGTACGGAGGTTGCACCGCGCATAATGATATCTGTGATCTTGGGAACAACGTACGTTCTGATTTTGTTTTTATAGCAGAATTTCAAAAGATCGTTTCTCAGTTCAGCATCAACGTCGTTAATCAATACGGATTCATAATCCTTGATTTCTTCGCAGATTTTTTCGAAGCCGTTTGATGCGGGAATAAGCTTCTGAACGTTATACTTTTGCTTGAGCTTGTCCATTTTGATTTTTATGCTGACAGCATTGTCGCTGCCGAAAACCATTGCGATTGTATGGGCTGCATAGACCTTACTGTAAAGGGTATTATAAACAATTATGAATACAAGCGAAACGATAACGTCAATTACTATCAGCGCTATCATAGGAATCGGATTTATCATCTTGTTTCCTATAAGGCAAAGCTGGAAATATGTAATAACGTTGACAATACCCATCGCAATCCATTGTGCGATGCTCAGATCAAGGGTTCTGAGATTTCCGAATTCAA
Source organism: Acutalibacteraceae bacterium (assembly GCA_045654865.1). GTDB lineage: Bacteria > Bacillota > Clostridia > Oscillospirales > Acutalibacteraceae > RUG806. The sequence goes on from JAZOOE010000223.1 coordinate 2,808, forward strand.
AGCCGTCGGAATTTTTTATGAAAAGCCAGGCAAGGACAGCATATAAACCCATCAGCACATATTTGCCCATACCGAGGTAAGCAGGGAAACTTTCTCCGTCATAGCAATAACGCCATAACAAATAGTACAAAACAGATAAAACAATAACCTCAAGACCTGCTTCTATATATCGCAACGTGGTTTTTGTATCGTTGCTCCATTTTTTCATTTTTTCCATGATCATTCTCCCGCTAAATGGAATTATTCACTTATAAATAAAGATTATCAGAAAAACATACTCTTATGAGTTAGTATAACTGATAAGAATAAATATGTCAACTTTATTTCAAATGTTTGCAGTAAAAATAACAAATTGTAAGATTTAGAGGAAATTTGAAGGGATGTAAAAAACTTTCGTTTTTTTTACATCCCCATTGTTACGATTGATATTTTTCAATTACAGCCTTTGCATTTTTTCTGTCGGAATATAAGGTGTCACCTCTGCGTCTTCCGAACCATACGATTTCTTTTGCAAAGTCCTTCCAGTCAGTGTAATTTTTTTCTGCTCTGAAAAGATATTTTGTTTCGATTTTTTCTAATTTGGCCGTTTGTCCGTTTTGGAGTAAATTGAAATATTCAAGAAAGTCGTAAGAAAAGCTGCATTCATTATCGGCTTTGTTGCAGTTTCTGAGCACTGCCTCCTGAAAGCCGATAACCTGTTCATACATTTCTCTGTTATCAAACAAAGGAAGTAAAAAGCCTTCCAGCTCACTTCTTACTTGCTTCGAATTCTTAAGGAAAGTAAGGTATGCCCCCTCTTCAAAGGCCCATGAAACGTCACCGAATGCGCTGTCTGTAAAATTCCAGTCTCCTGACAAGGAGGAGCAGAGCTTTCTTTTAAATGAGCAGAATATTTCATTAAGAAGCGTGCCCTCTGATTTCATAATAAATTCGAGTAACGTTGAGTAGAAATCTAAATAAGACACGTTCTTTTCATTATTAAGATAAAGAGCCGCATATCTCAGAAAACCAAGAAAATGAAAGGTCTGAACGCATATTGAAAACAGATTGCAATAAACCCAATCTTCTTTTGATAAGGTTTTTGTTGATTGTACAATATGGGAATATTCGTTGATTTCATTATCCTTTTTTGTGCTGTGCATATGGTTGAATTCAATCTCTATGGTTTTAAGTCCGTGCTTTTCAACGTAAGATTTCTGAGACATCTGAGAATTGGGAAGCATTTCAAGATAGTAGATACTGAGTGAATTGTGCTGTCCTGATTCAAGAATTTTGCATATGCCATCGCAGAAGCTTTCCTTGGTTTCTCCGGGCAGTCCGAGAATCAGCTCGGAGTAAGTGGGGATTCCTGCATTGTTGTATTTTCTCAGAAGCTCCGAAAAATGCTCAAGCGTCAGATTCCTTCTGTTTATATTTCTGAGAACACTGTCACTGAGAGACTGATATGCAAGTGTAGCGCCCTTATCCATTCCCGAGTTGTTCAATATGGAGGAGATTCTGAATACGTTTTCGTTGCTGTATTTTGCAAAGCACGTCCTGAATACCTTAGGATATGAGCATTTGCTTTTCATATCAGCGGCATATTCGGCTATTTCTATATCTCTTTCAAATAAACCGAAGTTCGAATCGGCACAGAAGCAGTATTCTATTTTGTTTTCGGCAAACCAATTAAGCTCAGCTTTTACCTTTTCTATGGGGAACAGACGAACGGTTTTGCCCGAGCACCAATCGCAATATGAGCAGGAATAGGGGCAGCCTCTGTTTGTCTCAAGCACACAAAGCAGAGAAGAGTGCTCCTCGCTCTGAAGAATTTTATCGAAAATACCCTCTGTATAAGGCGAAGGGAAGCAGTCAAGGTTTTCGGGGGCCGCTTCGGGAGTCGTGTAGATAACCCCATCCTTTTTGTAGGATATATTGTCAATTTCCTTCCAAGTACCGTTTTTGTAGTTCTTAACAACGGAGGAAAAGGTTTTTTCTCCCTCACCGAATATAAGAACGTCAATAAACGGGTGGCTTTTCAGCAGATTGTCGTTTCTCGTAACGTTGTGTCCGCCGAAAATTATGAGACATTCGGGGTATTTTTCCTTAAGCTTTTTTGCCAGCGTAAGATTGAAATTATAATTCCATATACTGCACGAAAAACCGACAATATACGGATCATCGATTTTTTCGATTATACTGTCGGTTTGTTCTCGTCTGTAAATGAAGCCTGCAAGGTCAAGATTTTCGTTGAAGCAGCCTTCCTTTTTCATATAAGCGGCAATGCAACCCGTTGCATAGGGAAGATACACGTCGTTGTCAAAGGAAAAGCCGACTTCAACAAAATAAATATTTTTCATATTATATAATTCTCAGTGCTGTTACGCCTGCAACTGACTTGAGCTCTTCGATTACCTCATCAGTAATTTCGTTATCTGTATCGAAAATTGCATAACCGACAGTTTTTCTTAAGCCGGAAGCTTTAGCCGTAACGCTGATTCCGTTGTTTGTAAGAGTTTTTTCAATATCACCTGCGATGTCACCAAAAGTAACGGCAGTGATTCTGATTTTTGCTGTTTTTTCCAATGAAACGGCAGGGAAGTTAACAGAATTCTTTACGTTGCCTGAAAGCAGATAATCAGAGAGCTGGCAAACTGCCATAACTGCACAGTTTTCTTCAGCCTCGGGAGTGGATGCACCAAGGTGGGGGATAGCAATAACTCCGTCAACACCCAATTGCTCGTCGGTGGGGAAGTCGGTTACGTATGCTGCGCATTTGCCGCTTGCAAGTGCTTCAATGATGTCAGCGTTGTCAACAAGCTCGCCTCTTGAGAAGTTGAGAACACGGATGCCGTCCTTGCACTTTGAAAGATTTTCCTTGCCTATCATTCCTCTTGTGCCGTCGTTGAGGGGAGCGTGAAGAGTAATGTAGTCTGCTGCTGCAAAAATATCGTCAAGTTCTGCCGTTACCTTGATGTCCTCATCAAGCGCAGCCTTTGCGGCATCAGTAATAAAAGGATCGTAGCCGATAACGTTCATTCCGAGAGCCTTTGCGGCATTAGCAACCTTTATGCCTATAGCACCAAGACCTGCAACACCGAGAGTCTTTCCGAGAATTTCGGGGCCGACAAAATTTCCCTTGCCTTTTTCAACGAGCTTGGAAACGCCGTCACCGTTGCCCTTGAGTGTGTCGCACCATTTTGAGCCTGCGACGATTTTACGCGATGCCAAGAAAAGGGAACAGATAACAAGCTCCTTAACTGCATTTGCATTTGCACCGGGTGTATTGAAAACGCAGATTCCGTTTTCGGTGCATCTGTCTATCGGAATATTGTTAACGCCGGCACCTGCACGGGCTACTGCAAGAAGATTTGATTTGAATTCCATTTCGTGCATTGCGGCACTTCTTACGATGATTGCATCGGGTGCGTCAAAATCGTCTGCACATGCAAATTTTGTATTGTCGAAGTTGGAAAGTCCGCTTGCCGAAATCTTATTTAAGGTGAGAATATTATACATAGTGAGTAGCTCCTTCGGATCAGGCATTTTCTGCCTCAAATTTCTTCATAAATTCAACGAGCTTTTCAACGCCCTCAATCGGCATTGCATTGTAAACGGAAGCTCTCATACCGCCCGTTGTTCTGTGACCTTTAAGATTGATGAAGCCTGCTGCTGTGGATTCCTTTACAAATTTGGCATCAAGCTCTTCATTGCCGGTAACAAAGGGGATATTCATAAGAGAACGATCCTCCTCAGGGATAACGCTCTTGAACATCTTTGATTCCTCAAAGAAATCATAAAGAAGCTTTGCCTTCTTGATATTGTTTTCCTTAACAGCTTCAAGACCGCCCATATCCTTGATCCACTCAAGAACAAGCTTGCACATATAAATGGTGAAGCAGGGAGGTGTGTTGTAAAGAGAATCGTTATCTGCGTGGATTTTGTAGTTGAACATTGTGGGAGTGATATCCATAGCGTTGCCGAGCATATCCTCTCTTACGATAACAACGGTAAGTCCTGCGGGAGCGATGTTTTTCTGTGCGCCGCCGTAAACTACTGCAAACTTTGTTACGTCAAGAGGCTCTGAAAGGAAACAGGATGAAATATCTGCAATAAGGGGCACGTCACCTGTTTCGGGAATATAAGGGTATTTTGTGCCGTAGATTGTATTGTTCATACAATAGTAAACGTAGTCTGCCTCGGGATCGATGTCTTCCTTTGTTACCTTGGGAATATATGAATAAGTCTTGTCGGCAGATGATGCAATAACTCTTGCATTACCGTAGCGCTTTGCCTCCTGATATGCCTTTTTTGCCCAGACGCCTGTTTCAATGTAGTCGGCCTTGTTGTTTTTGTTCATAAAGTTCATGGGAATTGCGGCAAACTGAGATGAAGCACCGCCCTGAAGGAAAAGAACCTTGTAGTTATCAGGAATGTTCATAATCTCGCGCATAAGTGCTTCCGCATCCTTTATGATCTTATCGAACACCTTTGAACGGTGGGACATTTCCATAACGGACTGACCGCTGCCTTCATAATCAAGAAGCTGCTCCTGTGCTTTTTTTAATGCTACAAGAGGAAGCATGGAGGGACCTGCTGAAAAATTGTAAACTCTTGCCATAATTGTTATCTCCTTTGTTAAATATATTGAAATTAAGAGTTAAGGGTTACTGAATTCGTGCAACGCCGCATTTCTTTGCAGCCTCTGCTACGGCGGCGGCTACTGTTTTTCCCACTCTGTCGTCGAAAGCGTGGGGGAAAATATATTCTTCAGAAAGGTCATCGTCGCTTACAAGGGAAGCGACGGCATAAGCGGCG
>JAZOOE010000224.1:0-3468 GCA_045654865.1 Acutalibacteraceae bacterium
GAAACTGCCGCATCGCCTATAACAAGAGCACCGACAATGCTTACCGCGTGTCCTACGGCTCTCGGCATTCGCAGTCCCGCTTCTCTTACGACCTCGTAAATAAAATGTATCGTCAGAGCTTCCACCATTATCGGAAACGGGGTTTTGCCCGTTGCGGCGGATATTCCGTACATGATATCCGCGGGCATAATCTCAGGATGAAAAAGACAGATTGCAACGAATGCACCGGGCAGAACGGAGGCTATAATAAAGCTGACAATACGCAGAATCCGCATAAAAAAAGCATAGTAGGTGCTTGATAAATAATCGTCCGTTGCATGAAAATAATCTATGAACAGATAAGGGACGATCAGCACAAACGGCGTTCCGTCGACGATGATTCCTATTCTGCCCTCAAGAAGCATTGCTGCCAACGTATCCGGTCGCTCTGTAATTCCCGTGTCTGAAAAAAACGACGGTCTTCTGTTGTCAAGAAATGGGCGAATATATCCTGAGCCCAGAACGGCATCAAGCTTGATGTCCTGTATTCTTTCAAGCACGCTTGACAGCATCTCTTTGTCAATGCGATCCTTGAGATAGCATATAACTATGGGGGTATTGCTTGTTTTTCCCGTGTTCAATTGCTGAAGCATCAGCTCAGGTGTGCGAAGCCGTCGTCTCAGAAGTGTAACGTTATCCTTATAGTTGTCCGTAAAGCCCTCCTGCGGGCCTCGTTCATTCTGCTCTGTCTGAGGCTCATTTATGGCTTTTTTGGGGAATCCCTGTAAAGGAAAGCTTAAGGCGGTTTTTTCCCCGTCACAAACAAGAACAAGATTACCGAGAATTATATTCTGCGCCGCCTCGCGTGTTGTGAATATCTCCTTTATGTTTGTTCCCTTGAATATTCTTTTTTTTATCTGTGCAGATAAGCTCTCGTCGGAGTTGTCAGGAAAACGGTCAGTCAGAGGCTTGATGACGCTTTCCGTAATTTTTATTTCATCGCACATACCGTCAAGCACAAAGACGTAAAGCTCGGTGGTTCCGAATAAGATTTCTCGTCGGATAATATCGAAGCTTTCACCGAAGTATGTGCTGATGGTATCGGCATCCTTTTTTGCACAGCCCGTAAAAAAGCTGTCTTTTTTCGTTACAGCATCACTCATGGAAATCATCCTTTCTGAATATATGTATCTGCAAAAAAAATCAGGTTATACTTAAAAAGTGAAAGGAATGGTTTTTTTGCTTATTTCATTTTTCAGAACGATTATTCTTCTGTTTGTCATTGTGGTTGCCGTGAGGATTATGGGAAAAAGGCAAATCGGTCAGCTTCAGCCTGCGGAACTCGTCGTTACGATACTTTTGTCCGAAATTGCGGCAACTCCGATGCAGGATAATGATATTCCGATGATGAATACCGTTATTGCAATTCTTGTACTTGTTGCACTTGAGATCATAATTTCCGCTCTCAATATGAAAAGTCTGCACTTCAGAAGCCTTCTTCAGGGAAATTCTTTGATATTGATCAGAAACGGCGTTATCGACCAGAAGCAGATGAAGAGGCTGCGCTATACTCTTGATGATCTGCTTGAGGCGTTAAGACAAAAGGACGTTTTTGATATATCGGACGTTTCTTATGCCATAGCCGAAACTGACGGCTCACTGAGCGTGCTTCTGAAACCCGATAAACGAATGGTCAGCAACAGCGATATGAATATTGAGGTTGCAGATGACGGAATTGATTGTGTTGTCGTAATGGACGGCAGAATCATAAGATCCGATTTCAAGGATTGCGGTATGAATGACGACAGGCTTGGAAGGCTTATAAAGAAATCGGGGGCAGAGCTTAAGGATATTTATCTGATGACGGTCAACAAAGCAGGAAAGACCAACGTGATATTGAAGGAGAAGTTATGACAAAAAGATTGATAATTGCCGTTGCTTTTTTGCTCTGCGCGTTATTTATGAGTTTGTATTCAAACTCCTACGTGCTGGCAACCGTTAATGAGCTTTACGAGCTTTGCGATAATGTTGAACCCGCCAAGGGGAAAGAACAGTTGAGTGATGTTTTTGCTTTTTGGAATTTGCGCAGGCGAGGTATTTTCGTTTTTTTGAAGCACGCTGATGTTGATGTGCTGAATCGTTATCTTGCTTTGTTGGCGGACTATTCGGAAAAAGAGAAGCTTATTGAAGCAGAAAACGTTCTTTTTGAGCTGAAAAGCTTTCTTGACAGTATTCTTACGGGAGAATCGGTCAAATTTGAAAATATTTTTTAGTTTAAGTCTTTACTTTAAAAAATATTTTTTATATAATAAGAAAAATAATGGGTGAATTTCGGATGATTTTTAAGTCTATATTACGGAGGTCGTAATTTGTCTGTTGAGAAAATTGATTTTCCTGTCGTTTCTCTCGATGAAATGAGAAAACAGCAGGAGTATACAGAGAAAATAAAAGTAATACTTGCTGTGAAATATCCTTTCCGCGCTCCAAAGGCTTACGTTCATACCTACGGTTGTCAGGGTAACGTTTCCGATTCAGAGCGAATTAAGGGACAGCTGAGTGCGATGGGATATGAGTTTACCGAAAACAAAGAAGAGGCTGATTTTGTTCTGTTCAATACCTGTGCGGTGAGAGAGCACGCACAGGACAGAGTTTTCGGTAACGTCGGAGCACTTAAGCCACTTAAAAATAATAATCGGGATATGATTATTGCATTGTGCGGATGTATGATGCAGCAAAATCACGTTTCCGAAAGGATCAGGAAAAGCTATCCGTATGTGAATCTTGTTTTCGGCACCTTTGCGATTCACCGTGTCCCCGAGCTGCTCTACAGGGTACTGAGAAGCGGCAAGCGTGTGTTTGAGACCGATGAGACCGCAGGAGAAATTGCGGAAGGCTTGCCGGTTTACAGGGATCGCGATTTTAAGATGTGGCTGCCTATTATGTACGGCTGCAATAATTTCTGCAGCTATTGTGTAGTGCCTTATGTCAGAGGCAGAGAGCGGAGCCGTTCTCCTGAGGAGGTCATAAAGGAGGCAAAGGAGCTGATTGCTTGCGGAGCAAAGGAAATAACTCTTCTCGGTCAGAACGTAAATTCCTATGGTAAGAATTGCTCAGACGGAATCAATTTCCCTCAGCTGTTAAGACGTATAAATGATTTGCCGGGCGACTTTAAAATCAGATTTATGACTTCGCATCCCAAGGATTGCACTAAGGAATTGCTTGACACTATGGCACAGTGCGAAAAGGTTGCAAGACATCTTCATCTGCCTTTCCAGTCAGGAAACAACCGCGTGCTCAGAGAAATGAACAGAGGATATACACGGGAGGATTACATAGGTCTTATAGAATATGCAAGAAGTGTTATGCCGGATATATCCGTAACAAGTGATATTATAGTCGGCTTCCCGGGAGAGACCTATGAGGAGTTCCTCGATACGCTGTCTCTTATCAGAGAGATAAGATTCACCTCCTTGTTTACGTTTATATATT
>JAZOOE010000225.1:0-6283 GCA_045654865.1 Acutalibacteraceae bacterium
TTGGCTCATACGTGGCGCAACAGTTGTTATCGGCTTCTTTATTGTAGGTCTCCTTTCAATGGCAATTACCGAAAAACCACTTGGTGAAACGTACGAGATTATGTTCCAGGGTGTTTTCGGCAGATTGCTTGAGGGTAGCACCACAATGCTTTGGAAGTATTTACAGGAAATTGCAATCCTTCTGTGCCTTGCACTTGCACTCACCCCAGCCTTTAAAATGAAGTTTTGGAACTGTGGTGCTGAAGGACAAGCTCTCATGGGTGGTCTTGCCGCCATATTCTGTATGATTCAGTTTGGCGAAACACTCAGCTACCCTGTTCTTATTGCCGTAATCGTTATATCAAGTATCGTTGCAGGTGCCATTTGGGGTGTAATCCCTGCTATATTCAAAGCACTTTTCAACACAAACGAAACACTTTTCACTCTTATGATGAACTACATTGCAACACAGATTATTGCTTACTACGTTTATATCGTAGGCGGCGGCTCAAACGTTATTCAGCCTGTAAGCGAGGGTAATCTCCCCGTTATAGGTAACTACAGATACCTTACAAACATCCTTGTTGTTGCCGTTCTCACACTTGTAATGTACGTATATCTCAAGTACAGCAAGCACGGCTATGAAATCTCCGTTGTAGGTGAAAGCCAGAACACAGCCCGCTATATCGGCATCAACGTAAAGAAGGTCATTATTCGTACTATGATAATTTCAGGTGCAGTCTGCGGTATCGCAGGTATGCTTCTTGTTGCGGGTACTGACCATTCAATCAATACAAACACTGTAGGCGGACAGGGCTTTACCGCGATTATGGTATCCTGGCTCGGTCAGTTCAACCCCTTTATTATGGTGCTTATGACAGGTGTTATATGCTTCCTTCGAATGGGTGCCGCAAAGGTTGCCGATACGTGTATGCTCAATGCATCCTTTGCCGATATCGTTGTCGGTATCGTTATTCTCTGCGTGGTTGGCTGTGAATTCTTTATCAGATATTCAGTTAAATTCCGTCACGGAAAGAAGGAGGTAGCAGCATGATAGTTCAGTTTATTTGCCGTGCCATTCTTCTTGGTGTTCCGCTTCTTTACGGCTCAACCGGTGAAATCGTAACAGAAAAATCAGGTCATCTGAACCTCGGTATTCCCGGTATTATGTACGTTGGCGCCATAAGCGGTGTTATAGGCTCGTTTCTTTACGAAAAGGCTTGCGGTGACAGCATTGACAATATGAACGGTATTCTTGCTGTTCTTATTCCCTTTGTATGTGCAATTCTCGGCTCAGTTTTGATGGGCTTTATCTACAGCTTCCTTACTGTAACGCTTCGTGCGAATCAGAACGTTACGGGTCTTGCTCTTACCACCTTCGGTATCGGATTCGGAAATTTCTTCGGCGGCTCACTTATCAAGCTTGCTGAAAGCGATATGCCTTCAATTGCTCTTACAAAGACAAGCAGCTTCTTTTCCGTAAAGCTTCCCTTTGCAGATGACCTCGGTGTGGTAGGTGAGATTTTATTCTCCCACGATTTCCTTACTTATGCGGCGATAATTATTGCTGTTATTGTTGCATTTGTGCTCAATCGTACCCGAGTAGGACTTAATCTGCGCTCTGTAGGTGAAAATCCCGCAACTGCTGATGCCGCAGGTATCAACGTTACAAAATACAAGTACGTTGCAACCTGTATCGGTAGTGCAATAGCCGGTCTCGGCGGACTTCAGTACGTTATGGCATACGCAAGCGGCGTATGGACAAACAACGCCTTCGGTGACAGAGGCTGGATGGCAATTGCGCTTGTTATTTTCGCACTCTGGAAGCCCTCGTCAGCTATTGTCGGTTCGTTCATTTTCGGTGCTCTTTGTAATGCAAACAACTACATTCAGGGACTCGGCACAGAAACTCAGGAGCTTTTCAAGATGCTTCCTTATATCGTTACAATTGTTGTGCTTATTATTACAAGTATGCGTAAGAAAAGAGAGCATCAGCCCCCCGCATCTCTCGGTATTTCTTATTTCCGAGAGGACAGATAATTATTTCTGCCTTCATCAGCTTTTTTGCTGACGGAGGCAGTTTTTTTGATTATTCAGGTTGATATTTATCGCCCCTTGTGTTATTATACTAATATCTATAATTTTAGGAGCCGGTAAATGTATTTTTATAGAAAATATATAAAAGTCATACTTTCTTTAGTGTTATGTGTGCTTATGATTTTTGTATCGGGTTGCTCGGCTTTATCCGGTTTTGAAAGGATAAAAATCGATTCCGATATAAATTTTATAAATAAAGACAATTCATTCAGAACGACGGAAAAAAGCAAGCTTGAAAAAGCCGCATCAACAGACAGTATTTCTCTTTATGTTGATAAAAGCAGCGGCGCCGTTACTCTGACCGACAGCGAAACGTCTTTTTTATGGAATAGTCTTCCCGATTTTTCAAATAATTTTGCGGCGGCATTTCTTCTTCGCGTTATATATGATAATAAACTCATTGAGCTTGATTCATCATACAACGCCGCAAAGCTCGGCAAGCTTTCCTTTGAAGCTCTTTCAAACGGCATAAGAATCATTTATGAGTTTATTTTCGAGGAGCTCAGAATAAGGATGCCTGTTGACTTTATTTTGCAGGGGGCATATCTCAGTCTGCAGATTGATATTGATGCAATTGAATGTGCCGAGGACGTGAAAATCGTGTCTGTTTCAGTGCTTCCCTTTATGGGAGCCGTCAGATATAGTGCGGAAAGCTTTGATTATAATTCCTTTGATGATTATTTTCTTGTTCCTGACGGAGTTGGAGGATTGCTCTATACCGCACTTGAAAGCGAGGCTGTAACAAAAACCTACTCCGTATATTCAAAGCAATCAAGTGAGGACGTCGAAAATTGCGCAATGGGCGCATTCGGTGTCAGACAAGGCTCGAAGGCGCTTGCTGTAACCGTTACCGACGGAGCAGAAAATGCTCTGATAAAGGTGGTCCGCTCTAATGCAGACAGCCGAAATATTAATATGATTTACCCCGAATTTGTCATAACCCCTATCAGCAGACAGGACGGAAGCGTTCTTGCGGGAGCCTCGTATAACGGAACGATCGGTGTTTGCTACGATATTCTTGTTAATGATGATGCAGATTATATCGGTATTGCGGGCTCTGTAAGACAAGCGCTTGTGAATGCGGACATCTTACCCTCTGCACGCGCAGACAGAGAATATCCCTTATTTGTTTCTGTCACGGGTTCCTTTGACGGTACAAAAAAGGGCACAATGACTTCCTTTCAGCAGACGGAGGATCTGCTGACTGTGCTTAAGGCAAAGGGTGTTAATAATATCAATCTTATACTCGAGGGAGCTTTTTTCTCGGGAATTACGGCAGATGCTTCACAGGGGTTGATCCTTTCACAAGCACAGGGAAGTAAGGAGGATTTTAATCAGCTTTGCTCCTATGCCGTATCCCAGAAGCTTAACGTTTTTATGGGTGTGAATTATCTTTCCCCCCGTAACGCCGCTGATTCGGCGAAGAAGGAGGACGGCTCGGCTGCTGAAAGGAAAACGGACAATCCTTTCTATTCTGTTTTTGGTGATGAAACTGTCATAACGGAATATATTTCAGCAGGGAAGCTTTCTGCCTCATCCAAAAATCTTGTTGAATTCAGCAAAGAATATAATATTGCAGGCTTCTGTCTTTTGGATACAGCTGCTCTTGCGATGGATAATTCCGAAGACAGTGGATCATTTACAGGTTATAATAATGCTCTTACGTCAAATCTCGGTGCACTTTCTGCCCAGATGAAGCTTATGATGAGCGAGGTAACACTTAACACGGTAAGAAATGCAGACTATATAAAGGACGTAGCTTTGTATTGTGAAAGTGATGATATGGAAATGGAGGCAATTCCGTTTTTGCCTGCGGTTCTTCACGGAGCCTTTATATACTCAGGTACGGCGGCAAATCTCGGAAACGTTCCCCGTATGCAGATGCTCAAAAGCATAGAATACGGAGCAGTTCCGTATTTCTTCTGGACGTATAAGGAGGATTCAGGATATTTTTATGAGAACACGCTCAATGAGGCAGTGGATTTCTATCTCATTGCTCAAAAAGAGCTGGGCGGGCTTTCGGATAAGAGAATAACGGATCACTTTATGTATGAAAGCGGAGTGTACTGTACGTGCTATGAGGGCGGCGTTCAGGTATACGTAAACTATAATAACTACTCTGTCCTTATCGGAGAGGTTGCGGTTATGCCCTATGACTTTTTAAGAATCGGTTAATGTAAAAGGAGTATTATGAACAGCGAACAGGATGTATTTACACAGGATATCGGTATCGGCGGAATCCGCTCAAAATTCGGAATCCGGATATTGATGTGTTATATATTGAAAAACGTTAACAGTATTGTTTCAAAATCTGCATTTACGGAGATTCTCAGATCTGCAGAGCTGGTAAATTTTTTTGAAATCGGTCCTGCACTTGATTCGCTCAAGGAAAACGGACTTGTTGACTTGATAGAGAAAGAGGACGACGAATATTACAGTCTTACAGAGGAAGGAAAATCCGTTGCCGAAAAGCTTCAGTTTGATATTCCGAAAGTATCAAGAGAAAAGGCGTTGTCCGTAGCCTTCGGCGTAGTTTCAAGAGAGCGTCTTAAAGGAATAGTTGATTATAAAATCGAAAAGGCAAACGGTGGCTATTACGTAATATGTACGGTTACGGATAATGATGAGTTGATGATGCAGACAAAGCTTTTTGCCGCTGACTATATGCAGGCTCAGCTTGTGGGTGAGAGATTTCTTGAAAAGCCCGAAAGACTATATTCGGGCATCATTGACGCGTTAACACATTGAGGTGCTTATATGTTTGAGCAGATTATAAATATTGACAGAATGGAGCAGGCTGTGAGTCTGTTCGGCAGTTTTGATGAAAACATCAAAATGATAGAAAATGAGTATTCGGTTGAAATAGTCAATCGAGGCTCTGCCATAAAGGTGACGGGTGAGGATATTGCCGTAACAAAGGCAGCAAAGGCTCTTCAGGGGTTGATAATGCTTATAAACAAGGGAGAACAGCTTACAGAGCAGAACGTAAGATATTGTATTTCTCTTGTGAACGAGGGAAATGACGATAAGCTTCCGTCAATTTCGTCGGATTGTATATGTATTACAACCTCGGGTAAGCCCGTTAAGCCAAAAACTCTGGGACAAAAAAAGTACGTTGATACGATTAATAAAAACACAATTGTTTTTGGAGTTGGCCCTGCAGGTACGGGAAAAACGTATCTTGCGGTTGCGATGGCGGTCAAGGCGTTCAGAGCAAAGGAAATAAACAGAATCATTCTGACACGTCCTGCTGTTGAGGCCGGAGAAAAGCTCGGCTTTCTTCCCGGAGATCTTCAGCAGAAGGTGGATCCCTATCTCAGACCCTTATACGATGCTTTGTTTGATATGCTCGGAGCAGAGAGCTTTCAGAGGTATCAGGAAAAGGGATGCATTGAGGTTGCACCTCTTGCTTATATGCGAGGCAGAACTCTTGATGACAGCTTCATTATTCTTGATGAGGCTCAGAATACTACGCCCGAGCAGATGAAAATGTTTCTTACAAGACTCGGATTCAATTCAAAAATCGTGGTTACCGGTGACGTAACACAGATAGACCTTCCGGACGGTAAAAAATCGGGCTTGAAGGAAGCGGTTAAAATTCTTAAGGGAATAGATGATATTGAGACGGTTCGTTTTTCGGAAAAGGATGTGGTCCGACACCGTCTTGTTCAGGATATAATCAAGGCTTACGAAAAAACAGACAAAAAGCGTGATTAATTCCGTGTGAAAAGTCAAGAAAGGAAGATATTATGGCAAACAAGATTAAGGTAATTATAACGAATGATCAGAATACCGTTAAGGTTCCCTCCGGAGTAAGACTTCTTATAAGAAGATGCTGTAATGCAGTTCTGCTGATGGAGGGCTTTGATGATTCCGTTGAAATAAGTGTCCGTTTTGTTGACAATGAGCAGATAAAGGAGCTTAATGCTCAGTTCAGAAATATAGATAAGGAAACCGACGTATTATCCTTCCCACTTGGAGAAAACGGTGAATATGATCGCAATCCCTCCTCCGGTGCAGTGCTTCTCGGCGATATTGTGATCTCTATGCAGAAGGCTATGGAGCAGGCTCAGGAATACGGACATTCTCTCGACAGAGAGGTGGCATTCCTTACGGTTCATTCCATGCTTCACCTTTTGGGCTACGATCACGTTGACGGCGGTATGGAGGCTGTAAGAATGCGCGAAAAGGAAGAAACCGTACTTAC
>JAZOOE010000226.1:0-2159 GCA_045654865.1 Acutalibacteraceae bacterium
AATATTTCTGTATTTTCAGCAGATCCTCCTCGTCGAAGCAGAAGCTGTTTTCCTCACTGCTGTATTTTTCGTCAAGGCTCTCAAGGAGGGCTTCGGTTTTTTCTCTGAGAAGCTTATAGCTTATCTGAAGCTCATCGGAAAGCATATTATAGCACTCAATTGCCGCTGCCGCATCGGGGGATGCTTTTATTTTCGGAGAAATTTTATTTATTGATTCTGCTATAGCTGCAGGCGTGTTTATTGCAAGATAAAGATAATCGTTTACACAATCTGTAAGTGTATCAAAAAATGACAATAACAAAGCTATTCCTCCTCAAAATCTTATAGTTTTGATTTTATCACTTTTCGGCATTCAATTCAATAGAAAAAGCTTGCGGATTTTTGTATTTCTCAGACACAAACCTGTCGGAAACTGCAAGAAATAAAAGAATGGGCATGTAAAAAAACTCAGTTTTTTACATACCCATAGCTGAAATTGATGTTACGAATTTTTATCTCTGAACTGTAAGGCGTAAAGCTCCTTATATATACCGTTCAGAGCAATAAGCTCATCGTGTGTGCCTCTTTCCTTTATTTCGCCCTCGGTTACAACGGCAATTTCGTCCGCATTTTTTATGGTTGACAGACGGTGTGCAACCACAAGAGTGGTTCTACCCTTGCAAAGCTCGTCAAGAGCCGCCTGAATGAGCACCTCCGTGGTGTTATCAAGGGCGCTCGTTGCCTCGTCGAGGATAAGAATTGAGGGATCCTTGAGGAACACTCTTGCAATACTCAGTCTTTGCTTCTGACCGCCCGAGAGCTTGACGCCTCTTTCACCGATCTGGGTATCATAGCCTTTTTCAAGCGTCATAACGTAATCGTGGATGTTCGCTCTCTTTGCGGCTTCGATCATTTCCTCCTCTGTAGCATCAGGCTTGCCGTAGAGAATATTGTCCCTTATGGGGCCGACGAAAAGGAAAACGTCCTGCTGAACGATACCGATATTTTGGCGAAGTGACTCTATTGTCAGCTCATTTATATCCTTGCCGTCAATAAGAATACTGCCGTTGCCCTCTGACAATTTATAGAAATTTGGAAGAAGATGGCAAAGGGTGGTTTTGCCGCCTCCCGAGGGGCCTACAAGCGCAAGCTTTCTGCCCTTGGGAAGAGTAAGATTTATATTTCTGAGAACCTCCTTGGTGTTTTCGTAGGAGTAACTGACGTTTCTGAATTCGATCTCACCGCGGACGTCGGCAAGCCTTTCTGCGTTGGGGCTTTCTTCCTCGGGCTTCTCGTCCATAACCTCTGTGAATCTCTTGAAGCCGCTGACACCGTTCTGGAACTGCTCCATAAAGGAAATGAGAGTGTTTACGGGGCCGATAAAGAGGTTTACCGAAACGATAAAGGTGGAATAGTCACCGAAGGAGATTCTGTCCGAATATAAGAACAGACCGCCTGCAATAAGGATGAAAACGTTGAAAACGTCGGTGATAAAGGTGGTTGAGGAATGGAACTTTGCCATAGCGGAATATGCTCTGCCGGAGGAATTGACAAAGGAATCGTCGCCCTCTTTGAATTTTCTGATCTCAGCCTCGGAGTTCGTATAGGCCTTGGTTACTCTGATGCCCGTGATGCTGCTTTCAACCGCCGCATTGATTATTGCGTTGCTCTTTCTTCTGTCGTCGAATGCCTTTTTCATAGCCTTTCTGTAGTGCATTGTAACGACGATGAGAATGGGAACGCAGATAAATATTATGAGGGTGAGTATCCAGTCTATGGAGACAAGATAAATAAACGAGAGGACTATCATAACGGAGCTTATGAGAAGATTCTCGGGGCCGTGGTGGGCAAGCTCGCAGACCTCGAAGAGGTCGCTTGTGATTCTCGTCATTATCTTTCCCGTCTCGTTGTTGTCATAAAAGCTGAAGGGGAGCTTCTGCAGATGGGAGAAGAGATCCTTTCTCATCTGTGACTGCATTTTTACACCTATGATGTGTCCGTAGTAGTCCACAAAATAACGAAGCCCCATTCTCAGTGCATAAAGGGCAAGGACTATAATACCTGCGATAACGATTGTTGAATACATTTTTTCGGGTATGTATTCGTTTAACATCTTATTTGTGACAATGGGGTAAACCATACCTATTACCGAAATAAGAAGGGAGGCACCCATATCAAGA
>JAZOOE010000227.1:0-8564 GCA_045654865.1 Acutalibacteraceae bacterium
ATGTTACATAATTATAAGGAGAGCTTATGCAAAATAAATCAAGAAAAAACGAACAAAAGAATAAAATTGCTGCTTCTTCCGTTAATAAGAGTATATCAAAAAATAAAAATTTAGATAATAAAGCTAAAAAGAATAAAATTGAACAAGCTGAAAAGACGGAGAAAAAGAAAGCAAATAATATCAAAGAAAAGAAAAATAAAGGAACAAAAAAGGTTAATCGTTCTGAAATTGAAATGAAGATGCCTTTGTACGGTAGTGTGTCCAGAGGCAAGCTAAATAATGCTTCTGTAAAGATTATGTTTCTCGGCGGTATCAACGAAATAGGAAAAAACATAACTCTTTTTGAATGTAATGATGAAATTATTATCGTTGACTGCGGGATGTCATTCCCTGATGCTGATATGCCCGGCATTGATTATGTTTTACCTGATTTGACTTACGTTGAGCGACACAAGGATAAAATCAAAGGTATTTTTATTACCCATGCTCATGAGGATCATATCGGCGGACTTCCTTATCTTCTTAAGGTAGTTAATAAAACGGTATATTGTACTTGCCTTACTGCCGGATTGATTGAATCAAAGCTTCGCGAGCACCGAATTTTTAATAAATGTAAAATTGAGGTAATTTCACCTGATTCCGTGGTTAGCGTCGGCGAATTTACAGTTGAGGCTATCCATATCAATCACTCAATTCCCGATGCTTTGGCATTTGCAATAAAATGTTCTGCAGGTACTATTGTTCATACGGGTGACTTTAAGATTGATAACACGCCTATAGACGGCGGAGTTATAGATCTTGCCAAATTTGCTCAACTCGGAAAAGAGGGTGTTTTATGTCTTCTTTCTGATTCAACAAATTCCGAAAGACAGGGATATACGCCGAGTGAGAAAAACGTCGGAGAAACTCTTGAGGCTCTTTTCAGACGTGCACAGGGCAAACGAATTATCGTTGCATCATTTTCATCCAACATTCATAGGATTCAGCAGATTATTGATGCATCCGCTAAAATCGGCAGAAAGATATTTCTTTCGGGCAGAAGTCTTGAAAATACCACTAATATCAGTATTGATCTCGGCTATATGAACGTTGATGAAAATCTTATTTTGCCGATCGACAGATTAAAAAATTATAATGATGAGGACGTTGTCATTATAACTACCGGAAGTCAGGGCGAGCCCTTATCTGCTCTTTCCAGAATGGCCATGAAGGATCATAAAAAGGTTTCTATTGACAGTAATGACTTTATAATTATATCGGCAACCCCCATTCCCGGTAATGAAAAAATGGTTGCAAATACAATTAACGAGCTGATGAAGTTAGGCGCTGAGGTTATTTATGAAAAGAACCTCGGTATCCACGTTTCAGGACATGCGGCACAAGAAGATCAGAAACTGATAATGAATCTTGTAAAGCCTAAGTATTTCATACCTGTTCACGGCGAGCAAAAGCATCTTAGAAAGCACGAAGCTACTGCGCTCAGTGTAGGTATTCCTGCTGATAATATCATCGTTCCCGAGCTTGGCTCTGTAATTGAGGTATGTGATAAGTTTATTCAATTCGCAGGCACTGTGCCTGTCGGTAAGATATTCGTTGACGGAACAGGCGTTTGTGATGTCGGTAAATCAGTTCTTCGAGACAGAAAGCATCTGTCAACTGACGGTGTTGTTGTTGTAACTGCAGTTCTTGATGCTTATTCCGGCGAATTATTGAGTAACGTCGACGTTCAATCCAAGGGGTTTGTCTTTGAAAATAATTCAGGTGAGCTTTGGAGCTTTGTGAACAATATCAGTCAGAAGGTATTTTCAGATTATCTCAAGAACGTAAATATGGATATTTTTACACTCAAAACGAAGCTTAAGGACAGCATTTCAAAGGCAATTTTTGATAAAACAAGACGTTCCCCGATTATTATTGTAACTGTATTGACTGTAGAATAAAACAGAACGTAGGTGTATTTGTGAGTTTTAAAGACGTACTAAAAAATAATCCCTGCACTGTTGCAATAATTCTGCTTGCTACTTTGATAAGCGGAATTACCTTTGTGTATTCAAAATTTCTTGCCGTTGCAGAGTTGAGTGTTATTATTGTTCTGGTTATTGCATCTTTGAAATATCTTACTCATATTTCTGCAAGAAAAAAGGATATGCTCAGAAGCTTTGAGCAATCCTTTGTAGCCGGCGGCGAAGTATCCGGAAGTATTACGAATTTTCCCTTTGCGTATCTGATTGCAGATAAAAAAGGAAACATTGAATGGTTTAATAATGAGTTTGAAAAAATATTGGAGCTCGGTAATTGCAAATATACCAATGATTTGTTTTCTTTGTTTCCCGAGTCAAGAAATATAATTGCTGCTGACGATTTTCGCCCCTTTGAACTGAAAGTCGGAGATATGCAGTTCACCGTTGTCTCCTCTGCCCTTGAAGAGAATTATGTGTTGTATTTTGTAAATGATACTGAGCTTAAGCTTATCAGAGATGAATTTAACGTTACCCGACCTGCCGTTCTTTTGATTAACGTTGACTCTCTCGAGCAGACCGAGGACGCTATGGATCACGCTGATTATTATTCCGTTGTCAGTGACATTGAGAGAGAAATTACAAAGTGGCTTGTTGATAATAAGGCTGTTTTCAGAAAATATGCAGACGGAAAATTTGTTGCGGTTACTGAAAGTCAGAATCTTGACAGAATGATAAAAAATAAGTTTAAGATTATTGACAGAATCAGGCTGTATCGTTATGGTGAAAGGGAAGTTGACATAACCCTTTCTGTAGGTGTCGGTCGCGAAAACAGATTTGCCGACAGTGAAATTAGTGCGAGACAAGCCCTTGACCTTGCTCGAGGCAGAGGCGGTGATCAGGCTGTAGTCAAAAAAGGCGATTCTTACGAGTTCTTCGGGGGAACCACCAATCGTAAGGAAAAGCGCGGTAAGATCAAATCAAGGATCGTATCAGCTGCGCTTGACGAATATATTGAAAATTCTTCGTCTGTATTTGTTATGGGACATATGTATTCAGATTTTGATGCTATCGGTGCATCTGTCGGCATTGCAGCAATTGCTCGTTCTCGCGGAAAAACCGCATACATAATTGTAAACAGAAAAACAACGTTTGCCATGCCGCTTATATCTCGTTTTGAGAGAATGGGTGAAAAATTATATTTTATTTCACCTGAGCGTGCAAATGAGTTATTTGACGAGGATTCCTTGCTTGTTGTGACTGATACAATGCGTTCACTTCTTGTTGAAGCTCCTGATGTTTTAGAAAAGGCTAAGCGTGTTATATTGATTGATCATCACAGAATGACTGTTGATCATATTACGTCTTCGGTTCTTGAATTCCATGAGCCTTATGCATCGTCAGCGTGTGAAATGGTAACCGAGCTTGTTCAGTATTCACCGTCTAAAGTAAAACTGTCAGCGCTTGAAGCGGAGGCGCTGTTGTCAGGAATTATTCTTGATACTAAAAATTATACAATGCGTGTCGGCGTAAGAACCTTTGAAGCGGCTGCATATCTGAAGGACTGTAAAGCAGACACCGTTGCAGTCAAAAAGCTTTTTGCCGGTAGTGCAAAAGAAAATATCAGCATAAAAAATCTTATTGCTGATGCAAGATTTATTAAAAATTTTGCAGTATGTACCTCTGATAGTTCAGATGACGTTACGCGTCTGGTTGCATCAAAGGCCGCAGATGAATTATTGAATATCGAAGGGATTGATGCTTCCTTTGTTATTACCGGCGTTGATGATATTATCAATATCTCAGCAAGAAGTCTCGGTCGCATAAATGTTCAGTTGATTATGGAGCATTTCGGCGGCGGCGGACATCAAAGCATGGCTGCTTGTCAGATAAAAGATGTAACTCTTCAGCAGGCTTGTGATATGCTGATTGAATATCTTGAAGCAAAAGAATTTTAACAGATTTATAAAGAGAGGTTATAAAGAATGAAAGTTATATTGAATAAGGATGTAAAGGATCTCGGTAAAAAGGGTGAGCTTGTTAACGTTTCTGACGGTTATGCGAAAAACTTTTTGATTCCGAGAAAAATTGCTGTTGTTGCTGATGCAACCGCTATGAATGAATTAAAGAACAGAGAAATGTCCAAGGCTCATCATCTTGCAGTTGAAAAGGCCAATGCTGAGGCTGCAGCTGAAAAGCTTAACGGAAAAAGTGTCAGAATTTCAGCCAAAGCAGGTTCTAACGGCAGATTGTTCGGATCAGTAACCTCCAAGGAAATTGCCGAACAAATAAAAAATACTTTTGATATTGACATTGATAAGAAAAAGATCGTTGTTGATGATATCAGAAGCTTCGGTACTTTTGAGGCTACTGCAAAAATCTACACAGGTATAGCAGCAAAGTTTTTTGTGGTTGTAGGCGAATAAAAAATATTTGTGAGGTTGTGAGATGGATAAGACAGAGTCCTTATTAAGCAATGCTGCTAATAAGTCTTTTTCCTATGAGGCCGAACAAGCAGTTCTTGGTGCTGTGCTTCTCGATCCTGCATGTTTTTCAACTGTATCAATGAACGTTCGTCCCGAGTATTTTTATATGCCTCAGCATAAGGCTATCTATGCCGCTATGCTGTCTATTGACGGGGCTGGCTCATCGACAATAGATCCTCTGCTTGTTTTGGAAATACTCAGAGCAGAAAAGGTATTTTCTGATGAGGAAACAGGGAAGCAATATTTGTTCCAATTGTCCAACGTTGTTCCCTCAACAGTTAATATTGAAACTTATTGTAAGATTATCAAGGATAAATTTTATATTCGTACCTTGATCAACGTTGCCAATGAAATAGTTGATTTTGCTGAAAATTCCGGTCATGAGGCAGATACCATTCTCGATAATGCAGAGCAGAAGATTTATGAGATACGTCAGGGTAAAACTGTTTCCGGACCTTCTAAATTAAGTGACGTTATTGCAGATGTTTATGATACTCTGTATAAGCTTAATTCAGAGGACAGAGATCAGTTCAAGGGGCTTCCCACCGGTTTCCCTGATTATGATAAAATGACTAACGGTCTCAATCGATCTGACCTTGTTATCGTTGGTGCTCGTCCTGCAATGGGTAAAACAAGTTTTACTTTGAGAATGGCAAGAAACGTTGCTGTATATTCAAAGAGACGAGTATTGTTCTTTTCTCTTGAGATGTCAAAGGAACAGTTGGCTCAGAGAGTTATATCTACTGAAGCAATGATACCTACTCATAAAATGCGTAAGGGTGATCTGTCTCCTCAGGAGTGGGAAAGATTAACCTCTGCTTGTGTATTTCTTGCTGACGTTCAGCTTTATTTTGATGATACGGCAAATATAACCGTTCCTGAGATGAAAGCTCGTTGCAGAAGACTGAAAAATGTTGATGCTGTTTTTATAGACTATCTTCAGCTGATGCAATCAGCTAAAAAAACAGAAAACAGAGTTCAGGAGGTTACCGAGATAACGAGAAGTCTCAAGCTTATGGCAAAGGATCTTATGATTCCTGTTGTTGTATGTGCTCAGCTTTCCCGAGGAACTGAGGGAAGAGGTGCATCTCATAAGCCTCAGCTTGCTGACCTGAGAGAATCCGGCTCAATTGAGCAGGACGCTGATATTGTACTTATGCTTTATCGTCCCGATTATTACAGCGATGATAAAAAGTCAAATAAAAAGAACGGCGAAGAAGAACAAGCCGAAGAAGTAAAGAAGATGCCTGATAATCTTGAGGTGAACGTTGCTGAATTGCTTGTTCAGAAAAATCGTCACGGACCTACAGGTACTGTTAAAATGATTTGGAATCCGCAGTATACTCTTTATACTTGTGCGGAAGAAAATATTACGGATGAAAACTGAATTTCTTGATACAATAAAAAAATATGGGATGCTTGATAAAGGTCAACGGATTTGTGTTGCTGTGTCAGGCGGAGCTGATTCAATGTGTTTGCTGAGTTTGCTTGACAGTGTTAAGCACGAGCTCGGAATCGAAATTTTTGCGGCTCACGTTAATCATTGTATCCGTGGAGATGAATCAGATAATGATGAAGAGTTTGTGCGCAATTATTGCGACAAAATCGGAGTTGATTGTGTCGTTAAACGTATTGACGTGCCTTACGAGGCTTCTGTTTGCGGTGAAAGCACGGAGCTATGTGCAAGGCGTCTGAGGTATGAGTTTTTTTCTCGGTTGGATGCTGATATTATTGCTACCGCACATACGGGCTCGGACAGAGTCGAGACACTATTAATGAATCTTGCACGAGGAGCCGCACTTGACGGCTTGTGTTCAATTCCTCCGGTGCGGGGAAATATTATCCGTCCTCTTATTGGGTTTACCCGCGCGGATATTGAAAATTATTGTGAAAAAAACAGGATACCGTATGTAATTGACAGTACGAATTTAACAACTGATTATACACGCAACAAGTTCAGACATGAAATTGTTACGCGTTTAACTCAAATTTATCCTGCCTTTGAAAATAATGCCTTACGCTGTCTCGAGCTTATAAACGAAGATAATTCAGAATTAGATGCTTTTGCTGATTGTTTGACAGGAAGTGCAATAACATCTGACAACAGCCTGCTTTGCAGTGCGCTTAAAGATTTATCAGATACTATGAGACGGCGGGTTATCGTTAAATTCTTAAATAAAAATAATATTTATGATTATGCTTATAAGCATATATCCTTCTTAAATGAAAACTTCAGATTTAACTTCGCTTTGACGTTGCCGTCGGGGATACGCATCGCAGGTGATTCGGTTCGTGTATATTTGGCTGAAGCCAAAAATTCGGATAATTTTGTTAGATGTGATACTTATGAGTTCAGTAAATATGATGAAGTAATTTATCACACGTCAGATTGTACTTTTAAGATTTATAAATCTGAAACCGTTTCAGATGCAGAACAAAATAAAATTTCTTACGTAGATTTTGAAAAGGTCGGTGACATTCTTCGTTTCAGATCGCGTGAGCAGGGTGATATTATTCATCTCGGAAAACGGAAATGTACAAAAACGCTTAAAAAGCTTTTTAATGAAATGAAGATTCCTGCTGATAAGCGTGATGCTATAGCCGTGCTCTCAGATGAAAACGGTTTGATTTATGTTGAGAATGTAGGTATTGATGCACGTCGTTCAGGTGATAATAATACAAAAATGTATTTGATAATTGAAAAGAAAGGTTGTTAAAATATGAATAAGGATATTCAGGAAATTATATATTCCGAAGCTGAGATTCAGGACGTTGTTAATAAACTCGGCGCTCAGATCAGTGAAGATTATAAGGATAAGAAGTTGTTAATGGTCAGTGTTCTTAAAGGCTCTGTTGTGTTTATGACAGATCTGATGAGAGCAATTGACATTGAATGTGAAATCGATTTTATGGCTGTTTCAAGCTATGGAAATGAAAAAGAATCCAGCGGTACTGTCAGAATTCTTAAGGATCTTGACCGAGATATTTCAGGTTATGATCTCCTTATCGTAGAAGATATACTTGACAGCGGAAGAACACTTAATTATCTTATGGAGATTCTTTATGCCCGCAATCCTGCAAGCATTCGTATTTGCACCTTGTTTGATAAGCCCGATTGCAGGCTCGTTGATCTTTATCCCGATTATAAAGGACTTGAGGTTCCCAATGCATTTATCGTCGGATACGGGCTTGACTATGCTGAAAAATATCGAAATCTTCCTTATATCGGTGTTCTCAGGGACGATAAACATAATTAACGGAGGAAATATAAATTGACAAATAATAATGCAAATAAGCTTAAACAGTTCTTACCCTTTATAATTCTCCCCTTGGTAATGATCTTACTTGTTTCTTTCTTTTTTACGAGCGGAGAGAATAAAAAGGATGTAACATATTACGATGTTGTTGAGATGTTCGTTAATAATGAAGTAGAGCAATATACATTGAATCTTGGAAGCGGAGTTCTTGAATATAAGCTCAGGGGTGATTCGCATACCTATAAGTATACAGTCCCCAATATAAATATGTTTAATCAGGATATACATTCGTGGGTTATTGAATATAATCTTGCCAACGACGACGATATTATTGCTGATTATAAGTCAGGCAATGCAAATTCATGGATTACAAGTTTGATTCCCTCTGTAGTTTTACTCGGCGCTCTCGGTATTCTTATGTTTATTATGATGCGAAAGATGAACCAGAGCTTTATGAGTGAAAATAACCGCACAATGTCTTTCGGTAAAGCAAGAATCAAAATGCCAAAGGAGGACGGAAGAAAGACTACTTTTGCCGACGTAGCCGGTGCGGAAGAAGAAAAGGCAGAGCTTGCCGAAATCGTGGATTTCCTCAAAAATCCTAAAAAGTACACTGATCTCGGTGCAAGAATTCCTAAGGGTGTATTACTTGTCGGCCCTCCGGGTACGGGTAAAACTCTTCTTGCAAGAGCAGTTGCAGGTGAAGCTAATGCTCCTTTCTTATCTATTTCAGGTTCCGATTTCCTTGAAATGTACGTTGGTGTCGGTGCATCAAGAGTCCGTGATTTGTTTGATCAGGCAAAAAAGAATGCTCCTTCAATAATTTTCATTGACGAAATTGATGCTGTCGGACGTCACAGAGG
>JAZOOE010000228.1:0-5718 GCA_045654865.1 Acutalibacteraceae bacterium
ATATCACAGCAAGCAACAAGCTCCACTTCATCTCCGAGAGCCTTATATCCGTCCATGTGGGCATTTGCTATGCCGCCATTACCTATAATTCCGACTTTAAGCGCCATTATACTGACTCCCCCCTATTAATATAATTTATTAAGTATTTCCGTCAAAAATGCAACAGCATTCTTTATATCCTGAAAACGGGTAGCACCTGCTTCTCTTTCAATTGTCAGGAATCCGTCATAGCCTACCTCTTTAAGAGCGGCAATATATTCGGGAAACGGTACACCGCCCTGACCTAAAGGATACTCCTGATAATCTGTAGCAGAAAGCTTCACGCCGTCCTTTGCGTGAGTGTGAACTATATAATCCTTAAGGATATGAACAGCCTCAACCGGATCCTGTCCTGCACACATAACAAAGTTAGCGGGATCAAGATTTACTTTTGCACTTTTAGTGTCAGCCTTTTCAAGAATTCCTCTGAGCTTTATTGCCATCTCAGGGCCTGTTTCTGTTGCAAAGGAAACACCGATTTTATCACCGTATTTGCCTAATCTCTCAATAGTGTTAACAATATTAAAATACTCTTCGCTGTTTTCATCATCAGGCACCCTGCCGATATGTGTCGTAATGACCTTGGTATCAAAATCAACAGCAAGATCCATCATCCTCATGGTGCGAAGTATTCCCTCTTCATTTGTACCTTTTTCATTAAAATGAAGTCCGAAATCTGCGCATAATGCAGAAAACACAAGTCCGTTATCTTTTACATATTTCAGCACGGCGGCTCTGTCTTCCTTAGAAAGATTTTCGGGGGCAAGCTCACCGCCGGTAACATAGGGCTGAAGTCCCTTTACACCCATATCACGGGCAAGAATTACGGCCTCCTTAAAAGGAACCTGAAAGGAATCAGGAATAACACCTATTTTCATCATATCAATTTACCTCCTGATGGAAAAAAATTACATTAACATTCTACAATAGATTACTATATAAAGCAATAGAAATTGTAATGAAAATCACGGTTTGCCTTAAACAAACCGTGACAGTAATCAAAGACTTCTTAAAAGCTTTATTGCGAGCGGTGCCTCTGTTTTGAAATCAGTAACGGAAGCTTCAATTGAGCATCTCTCGCACGAGCTTTGTCTGAGAGCATCGACAAAAGCTTTATAGTCAAACTCATCGGCATAAAGAGGATAAATTCTCTTCTTTCCGTCTCTTCCGACAGGGTTAGATATATGAGCGTGAGCGATAGAATCCTTTATCATAATAACATCGTCAGCGGTATCTCCGCACTGCTCCATATGAAAAAGATCTACAAGGCAGCGTATATTATCTCTGTCGGCAAGGGCTGCGAGAAGCACACCTTCTTTAATTGTGTTTATCATATTTGTTTCAGCCTTCTGCAAAGGCTCGGTTACAACAGTAATTCCGTATTTCGCCGCCTCGGGCCCTGCAATTTCACGAAGGAAATATCCCATTTGCTTAACAGCCTTTTCATAAGAAAAGCCTTCCTTGATGCTTCTGGCACCCGAAGAGCCGAATACAACCGTTTTGAGCCCCAATCTTGCAGAATTTTTCATACCTCGTGCAACAAAGTCCCTGAGTGCGTCATAATCAACATTATCCCCTGTTACAGGCAATGTATTGGGTAAAAAGCAGTTTGCAGCCTCGGCATAAATGCCGTATTTCTTTTCTCTTTCCTCCCATTGCACCAACTGTTCCTCTGTCGCATTTGCAAACATCTGAAAGCCGCATTCAATATAATCAAAACCGCTTTCGGCGGCAACCCTTACATTTTCTTCATTGTCAATTCCGGTACATACTCCAAATTTCATTTTGACTCCTCCAATTTACCGAATTTATTGTCAAGATACTCACAAAAAGCAAGCAACAATCTGTCATTTCTGGCATTGCCGTCTTCATTCGAATAGCCGTGCCAAGCGGCAGCAGCTTTTCGTTTTATTGAATAAGCAACACACTGTCCTTTAGATCCCGTTTTCAGAAAAACATCCGTATTTCTGAATGAGGTAACAGCATAATCATTTTCCATAGCAGCCCTTATATATTCGGGGCTAATCAACAAACTGTCACCCAGACGCCCCTCATTAGCCCATAAGAACCCAAGCTTTGCAGTATCATCACTTCTTGTATAAAGTCCTCCGCCACCGATAGTGTGGCCCATCGGACAAAGAAGCATCCCCCACTGTTTGAACCCCAGCGGCTCAGCCAGTGTATCCCTTATAAATTCATAAGCAGTCATTCCCGTCGTCTTATGGATGATTCTGCCCAAAAGATAGTAGGCAGCATCAGAATACTTATAATCAATTCCTGTTCTTCCTTCAATTCTGAGAGAAAATACGTAGCGCAGGAAATCCTTTCCGATTAACGCTATATGCTCATCCTCATCAACACCGTAAGGAATATTCAGAATCCCCGTCTTATGCTGAAGGCAGTGCTCAACCGTTACGTTTTTCCAGTTTTCATCAAAATCTGTTCCGATTTCCTCCTGAGAGAAAAAAGAAACCACGGAATCATTAAGATCAATACAGCCTCTTGACACCAAAACACCGACAGCAGATGATATAAAAAATTTGGTAACAGAATGACCGTTGTTTGCAAAATTGCAATTTTCATTGTGCCAATATTCAAAAGAGTCACCGGTAATCACTGCGGCATCATACATAGGATCCCTTTCTTGCTGAAGCGAAAAAAACAACGGATTATTCATATAATAAGACTCCTTTCAAAAAGCGTAAGCGGCATAAAACCGCCTACGCTGATTATTTTTTCTCAACTGCCTCAAGCCACTTGATTCTGCCGAATACGTTTCTGACAGCCTTATATGAAGGTTTCTCCGATTCAAGAGAATCCACAAGCCCCCAACGGGTTTCCGTAGGACATTCCTTCTGTCCGCAGTAGTAGCACATATCGGGATCCTTGTAACAATAAATGTTGCATCCGCATATAAAATCAAGGCTGTAAAGATGAGTGATACAGTCGTCAAAAAATCTTGCCTGACCTTCAGGAGTATGAGGATACCCCGGGATCTTAGTCAAACGGGGAAGCTCACAGTAAAAATGATTCACCATATCACTTCTGAAAAGGAAACCGAAGTATCTTGAGGGATCATTATCACAAACATACTTTATATGCTGAGCAAAGTGTTCAGGCATATTGGCAACGAATTTTTCAATATTTTTCTTTGCCTCACGCTCACTTCGGGCTCCGTACCTCTGAAGCATCATCTTCTTTTCAGCCTTGGTTTTCGGAGCTCCACCGCTGAGATAACCGAATTCCTGAATTAGTATCGGCTTATGAGTCATTGCCCACAAATATCTGCAAAGCGCTTCAAATATCCAGATAAAACCGGGCACGTTAAAGAAACACCCCAGATAAATATCGACACCGACATAATCACAAAAGCTCATATATGGTAAAAGCAACGAATGAAGCATAGCCTCAGGTCCTGCACTGTTATAACCGATGATGATATCTTTTTTCAACGGATGCATAACCTCAAGATTTACTCCGATAAATTTTGCTGCCTCTTTCAGCGTCAACGGAATGGTAAAGCGCGGAATGCCCATTTCATTGGTTATCTGAAAGCCTGATACCACGCCCTGCATATCATTTATGAGAAATTCACCGATCTCTTTTACCTTTTCGGTTCCCTCTTCGGTTCTTATATCGGCGCCGTACTCAATATAGTCAGTGGGGTATGGTGTTACTGCCATAACCTTTATTCCGTTATCCTCAAAAGCCTTACATCTTTTTTTAAATGACAAATAGGATTCGGATAAGCTTGAATCAGCATTAAAAGGAAACGGAATATCAATTCTTATCCATCCGATATTTGCTCCCTTTATCTGTTCATAATTATCGGTCGGATGGCAGACACCACGGATAAATCCGATCTTTTCTCTGAATTTTTTGGTTTCATCCGAGCTTGATTTTATGAAATAAGATTTAAGAAGATTAATCGGCAGATGTTTAAGCCCCGCCGTTATCTGATCCTTAATAAACTGCTCCATAAATTATACCTCTACAGTATCCTCAAGATTTTCCATCATTTCAAGAATTTCCTCGTTGACCGTCTGCTCCTTTGCAAGAAGAGCTCTTCTTTCATTAAGAGCAATATACATCTTCTCTCTCTTTTCACCGACAAGGTCGTAGAAGAAATAAGGAATAATATGGATAATCTTCGGGAACAGATCAATTCCGACAAACAAGAAGAATACACGCTGATAAATCGTTGCGCTGCCCTGCGACCAGGGAAGCATAGGAATAGTGGGATCATAGCCGGACCACTTAAAGAGATAAATAGTAAATGCCGCATTGATGGGAGACGTGATCTTTGTGATAAGATCGGTAAGAATATTCATAGTACCGTCAGGTCTTTCACCCGTAACGTACTCTGTATAGTCATTGATCTCTCGTGCAACCTCTGCTTCAAATACGTTAGCAGGACCGTTGTTGATACCGTTAAGTCCGTGGAATACCGCATAAACAGCAATCATAATCCACTTGCAGTTTTTGCCGAATTTCTTGATAACGGGAAGACCGAAAAGAAGCATACCGGCAACGGCAACCATATCCCACAAGCGAAGTGCGATAAGGGCATTTTTGTTATTATCCTTAAAGATTTTTCTGAATTTGGGAATCAAAGCGGCAGAAGGCATATCAGCAGCATTGTAAATAAAATATGCAAGGAATGACTGAATTGAACCGCCGAATATTTCCTGCTGAGTTACAACGTCCCACGAATAACCGCCGGAGCTCCACCAAGAAGTAACAAATCTCGTGACGAAATTTCTCAGGGCGTACTTATTTTTAAGCACGTAGAACATTGTTTTGGTAATAGGAGCGGGCTTAGGCTGAAGAGCAATTCTCTCCTGACAACCAATTGCCATACCGATATTTCCGATAGCACCGACAGCACAGGAAATAGTTGCAAGTGTTGCAAATACAACGGACATGGGAAGATTTATAAAGCCCTTGTTGTTAAGCTCCATAAGGGGCGGGAAAATAGTATAAACACCCTGTGAAGCAGCCTCGCCAATATACGTCTGCAGAAGACCTACAGTAATTCTGTCCTGAGGATTTGCCGTCTGCAAAGAAAGAAGGTTTCCTCGGGGGATATTATATATTGTAGAGAAGGTCTCCTGAATAAACAGCATTGAAAATACAAAGATAATCTTTTTCGGATCATCACCTGCCGTGTCACCGAGGAACAGGGCACCCGAGTACAAAAGGAAGGTACTTGCAAAATACGGAATCGCACCGAAAACGATATACGGCCGGGCTTTTCCCCATCTGGTACGAGTTTTATCATAGATCATACCCATAAGAGGATTGTTAAGCATATCGTAAATACCGATAAGAGAAAGAATAACGGTAACGTATACCATATCGATTTTAAGAACGTTTACAAAATAGAGCGTACGGTAAGTATTAACACCGCCGAGAAGCTTTGTGGCAAACTCGCCTATTGCCGGCAGGAACATTTCCTTGGGAGAAAGAACATTGGTATGAAACATTTTTACGGCAAGCTTACTGTATCGCATTTTTTGCTCATCGGCAAGAGATGCGGCAGAATTGTTTTCAGCCGTAAAAACGCCCTGAACAAAATTCTTTACATTTTTATTATTGTTGTTATTTTCACTCATTCTACAGTCACCTCACAAGTCGATCTGTAATAACCGTCATCTGACAGAGCATACACGATAACCT
>JAZOOE010000229.1:0-8813 GCA_045654865.1 Acutalibacteraceae bacterium
TAAGGCTATTGCTAAAGAGCTTGGTATCCTTAATGATGATTCTCAGGCTATGATGGGTGCTGATATTGATAAGTATTCAGATGAAGAGTTTGAAAAGATCGTTGAAAATATTTTCGTTTATGCACGTGTTCAGCCTGAGCACAAGACAAGAATTGTTAATGCATGGAAAAGCAAGGGCTATGTAACTGCCATGACCGGCGACGGTGTTAATGATGCCCCCTCTATCAAGAGCGCCGATATTGGTGTCGGAATGGGTATCACCGGTACAGATGTTACAAAGAATGTTGCTGATATGGTTCTTACGGATGATAATTTTGCTACTATTGTATCTGCTGTAGGTGAAGGCAGAAGAATTTATGACAATATCCGTAAGGCAATTCAGTTCCTTCTCGGATCAAACCTTTCTGAGGTTATTTCTATTTTCTTTGCAACAATAATGAGCTTTACAATTCTTGAAGCTCCTCATCTTCTTTTTATTAATCTTGTAACAGATAGTATTCCTGCTCTTGCACTCGGTCTTGAGAAGCCCGAAAATAACATAATGCGCAGAAAACCCAGAAGTAAAACGGATGGTATTTTTGCAGGTGGCCTCGGTTTTGACTGTGCTTATCAGGGTATTCTTGTAAGTGTGCTTACTATTATCGCTTTCTATATCGGCGAATTCCTTGAAACAGGACACCTTGTTTTCAGAAATATTCCCGACAGCTCTGAAGGTATGACAATGGCATTCTTTACAATGGCAATGTGTGAAATCTTCCATTCTTTCAATATGCGTTCTCAGAGAGGCTCTTCGGTTGCAATGGTATTTAAGGGACATCACAACGTTGCTCTTTATGGTGCTATGCTCGGTTCGTTCCTTCTTACGACTGCTGTTGTTGAGGTTGATTTCCTTTCAAATCTCTTTGGTTTTGCTCATCTTGATCTCAAGGCTTATCTCATTTCTCTCGGTCTTTCCGTTCTTATTATCCCGATTGTTGAAATTATTAAGCTTATTCAGAGAGCAACCACTAAGAATTCTGATTAAATTAAAAAACGGAACTGTTAGACAGTTCCGTTTTTTGTATTTTATTCAAGGATGTTTGAAGTAATATAATCTATATTCCAAAGCGCGAGCTCTTCACCGCAATCCTTATCGTCACAGGTCCAGCAGTTTACCTCAATACCGAGATTATGTAAAAGCTCAATTTTTTCTTTAGATAAAGCCTTATAAAAAATATCAAGATCGAATTTATGTTTTTGAAGGAGAGCAGGAAGATCGTCTGAAAATTCGTCAACAAGGAATTGAACCTTTTGATTCGGGTAAATTTCTCTGAGCTTCACCAGATTATTAAAAGCAAATGAGATAAAGATTACGTTCTCCAGGTAATCAAGCTCATTTATTTCTTCACATATTTTTTTTATGTCCGATTTGTCAAATTCATTTTTAAGTTCAAGTACAGCAATTTTCTCGTATCTTTTACAGGTTGAAATATACTCTTTAAGTGTAGGTATTTTAAGATCTTCTCTGCCTTTGTTGCCGTCACGATCGGTCAACAAGAGTTTTCTTAACGTATCAAATGTAGTTTCTTCAATGACCATATTATCAATTGCAACCCGACCGGTAGTATCATCGTGAAAGCAGACAAATTTGCCGTCAAGGGTTCTGTGAACATCGGTTTCGATGCCGAAATAACTTCTGTTTCCTGCAGCTATAAAAGCAACGTTTGTGTTTTCTTTCTCAATTCCGCTGAGTCCTCTGTGAGCAACGACTTTAGTTGCAAGTGAATTGAATTTAATTGTATTCATAATATTGCCTCCTATAAGGTTATTAATTATTTTATTATTGTTATGGGATTATTGCTGAAAATTTCATTGGCATTTCTGAAGATATCTGCACAATTGATATTTCTGGATCTGGGTTTTGTTGAGGGGGAATTAAAAGAAACCTCGTATAACCAGGGCCCTTTGTAGCCGATGCTGATAATGGAATTGTATAAAGTTTCCCAATCTGTAATGCCTTCGCCGGGGAGCCAATGTTTTTCATCAGAAAGATCGTAATCAGAAACGTGTAAAGATTCAATTTTATAGCCCACACGAGAAATAAAATTATTACTGCTTTCAGAAAGCAAATGATTTGTATCGAAGCATATAAAGAGATTATTATGTACGGAGGTCAACTCTATGATCTCATCTGAATTTTTACCGAGACAGCTTCGGGGCAAGTTTTCCACAAGAAGCTTAGCATTGTGAGCAAGAGTAACTTCAGCTAAATTAAACAAGCTTTCCATTGAAGTGCTCAATCTGAAATTTCGCTCGTTTTCTGTTATCGGCTCACCGCTTGGATGAATAATAAACCTGTTAATGCCGATATCGGTAGCTTTTTTAATTAATTCAGAATAATAATCAATGCTATGCTTGGAAAGCTCCTTTTTTGAAATATCTAACTGATTGAAAGGTGAAAACGGTAAATGAAATGACCAAAGATTTACGCCAAATCTCGCTGATAATGCCGCAATTTCTTTGTAGTTTAACACAGAATAATATTCGGCGGGCACAGATATTTCAAAATGAGAAAGACCGTTTGCTTGCATTGATTGAAAAAGGCTTTCATTGATCTCTTTTCCGCACGAGGATATTCCGATGGGCAACATAGCATCACTTCCGATTGATATATGTTTGTTTAAAAATAGTTCTGAAATCAGATGTTTGCAGACTAAATTCAATAATCATTATATCATAGTGAAATTTGGTTGTCAAAAATTATTGATATATATAACACATTCAGATCTTAATACTGCATTAAGGGTAAAAAAATAATACCGACACCATAGGCATCGGTATTATATATGGCGGAGAGTAAGGGGTTCGAACCCTTGATACGCTTATGACGTATACACGATTTCCAATCGTGCTCCTTCGACCAACTCGGACAACTCTCCAAAGGACGAATGATATTATAACTTACATTTTATAAAAAATCAAGTCCTTTTCCGAAAAAATATAATTATTTTATTTCTATGACTCTCTCAGCTAAAATCATTAATTCATCCATCGTTTTAACAACACTGAATTCATTTCGTAATTTGGCTGAACCTTTAAGTCCTTTTGTATACCATAATGCATGCTTTCTGATCTCGCACATACCGTGTTTTTCGCCGTACATATCACAAATGCTTCGAGCATGCTTTAACATGAGGCTCATTTTATCAGCGGGGGAGGGCTCGGGGGAATAATGTCCATTTGATAAATACTCATTGATCTGAGAAAAGAGCCATGGTCTTCCCATTGCACCTCTGCCGATCATAATAAAATCACAGCCGGTTTTTTCATACATGTTTTGGGCATCCTCAGGAGTAAAGATATCTCCGTTACCGATTACAGGAACAGAGACAGCTGACTTGACTGCAGCAATTGCTTTAATATCAACAGGCGGAGCATACATCTGCTCCTTTGTTCTTCCGTGTATCGTAATAGCGTCGGCGCCGTTTGCTTCTGCTATTTTTGCAAAATCTACGCAATTTTTAGTGTTTTCATCCCAGCCCGTGCGGAACTTTACAGTTACAGGAATATCCACAGCATCCTTTACAGCGCGAATAATTTTACCTGAAAGTACGGGCTCCTTCATTAAATAACTTCCCGAATGATTCTTCACTATTTTCGGAGCCGGACAGCCCATATTAATATCGATTACGTCGGGACTAAATTTTAATGCATAAACAGCAGCATTGGCCATAGTTTCGGGTTCATTGCCGAATATCTGAATTGCAGTAGGATGCTCATTCGTATCAATCTGCATAAGCTGCTCAGATTTTTTGTCCCCGAGACTAATTGCTTTTGCGCTAACCATTTCACCGACGGTATAAGCGCATCCGTTTTCTTTGCATATCATTCTGAATGCCAGATCGGCAACTCCGGCCATAGGAGCAAGAGCGGCAAAGCCCTTAATTTCAACATCTTTGATTTTCATTACATCACCTTTAACATTTTATCATAAATTTTAGAGAAAATAAAGTAGATATATAATTTTTATTGTGATATAATAATTTTAGAGAGGCGATGATTTTATGAAATATCTCATTATAGACGGAAACAGCATTATAAACAGGGCATTTTACGGAATTAAGCTTTTAAATGCGAAGGATGGTCATTATACTAATGCTATTTACGGTTTTTTCAATATTCTGTTGAATTTAAAGGAAAACTATACACCTGATTCTGTTATTGTTGCTTTTGACGTGCATCAACCTACTTTCAGACATAAGATGTATGATGCATACAAAGCAGGAAGAAAAAGTGCTCCTCCTGAGCTGATTGAGCAGTTTGAACCATTAAAAGATCTGTTAAGAGCTTATGGCTGCAAAATTGTTGAATGTCCCGGTTTTGAAGCTGACGATATTCTCGGTACGTTATCTGTATCAGTTGCTGATAACGATATTTGCTTTATTGCAACAGGTGACAGAGACTCGCTTCAGTTAGTTAGAGATAACGTTTTTGTTTTGCTTACAACGACAAAAATGGGCAAAACTCAGACTGTTGAATATGATAAAAACAGACTTTTTGAGGAATACGGAGTTTCTCCTTCGGGGATGATCGAGCTTAAGGCTTTACAGGGAGATTCATCCGATAATATACCGGGAGTTATGGGAATCGGCCCAAAAACTGCAACTGAACTGATAAAAAAATACGGTTCAATCGATAATATATATGAAAACATTGATACATTAGAAGCAACAGCGACTGTAAAAAACAAGCTGATAGCCGATAAGGAGAATGCATTTTTTTCAAGGACTCTCGGAACGATTGCTCTGAATGCAAAAATCAATACAGATATGTCGTTTTATCTTGAGGATACAACAGATAAGGATGCCTTACTCAGAGAGCTTGCGAGGCATGAAATGTTTAAGATAATTTCAAGACTCAAACTGAATTCCGAAAAAAGTAAAGCGATCAGTGCAGACAATTCAGATACCTTAAATTCTGTCAAGGTACAACCATTAAAAGAGTCCGGCTTCTTTTTCTCGCTTACGGACAATGACAAGATTTATTTATGTGCGTCCTATGATTCATCGCACTTGATTTCAGTTGCAATCAAATATAAGGATGATATGTTCATTCTCAGAAATGATGACGTTTTTTTCTTTGTGCATCTTAGAAATATTCTTGAATCAAATGCAACTAAATTTACAGACGATTATAAAAGCTTGTATGCTTCTTGCTTCATAAACGGTATTCAACCTAAAAATGTCGTGTTTGACGTAAAGCTGGCTGCATATCTTCTTGATGTGAATTCTTCTGATTATTCTATTGAGTCATTGGCTTTAGCATATAACGTATCCGCTTTGCCTGTTGAAATATCAACGGAAATCAATGAGTTTTTTGAGAATTACAAGGATTTCTGCACAAGAAGTGTTCTTATGCCGGTCTTGACAGAACGCCTTTTTTCTATAATTTCCGAACGAAATCAAATAAAACTTCTCAAAGAGATGGAAATACCTCTTGCAGAGGTTCTTGTTTCGATGGAGTATTACGGAATTAAGGTTGATGTTAGCGGAATTAAGAAATTTTCCGCTTATCTGTCTGATAAAATTCAGCAAATTGAATCTGCTGTTTATCTGACGGCCGGTGAAAGCTTCAATATAAATTCTCCAAAGCAGCTCGGAGTAATGTTATTTGAAAAACTCGGATTACCTGCTAAAAAGAAGACGAAAACAGGGTATTCAACTAACGCTGACGTTCTTGAGGAATTGGCTGCTGATTATCCCATCGTTTCCATGATACTTGAATACAGAGCATATTCAAAGCTTCGTTCAACGTATTGTGAAGGAATGCTCAAGGCTGTTTCGGCCGATGACCGAATCCGATGCACTTTTAACCAGACAGAAACGAGAACAGGACGCCTTTCTTCAACGGAGCCGAATCTCCAGAATATTCCTGTCAGAACTCAACTTGGCAGAGAGATGAGAAAATTTTTTATCGCTGAAGAAAATTATTGCATTATTGATGCCGACTATTCTCAGATAGAGCTTCGAGTTCTTGCGGCGTTAGCGAATGATAAAAATATGATTTCTGCATTTAACAATAATTGTGATATTCATACAATTACTGCATCAAAGGTTTTCGACGTTGAAGAAAGCATGGTTTCCTCTGAGCTCAGAAGCAAGGCCAAGGCTGTCAACTTCGGAATCGTATACGGTATCGGCGCATTTTCACTTGCTAAGGATATAAAAAGCACCCGTGCAGAGGCCGACTCTTTTATAAAATCATATCTTGCTTTATATCATTCAGTTGATGACTATATGAAAAAATGTATTATCGACGCAAAGGAACAGGGCTATTGTGAGACTATTTTCAACAGAAGGAGATATCTGCCTGAAATTACGTCCTCCAACGGTATGCTTCGCGCTTTTGGCGAAAGAGTGGCAAGAAATATGCCTATTCAAGGCACAGCTGCTGATATAATCAAAATTGCAATGATAAAGGTGCATAACAGATTGAAGAAGGATTATCCCGAGTCAAGACTCATTATGCAGGTGCACGATGAGTTGATGGCCGAGGTTCCTATAAAAGATGCCGATGCGGTTGCAAGGATAATTAAATATGAAATGGAAAATGCTGTTTCGCTTGCTGTTAAGCTTGTAGCTGATACAGCTAAGGGAGAATCGTGGTATGAAGCTAAAAACTGATTTTTATGTCGTTTGCGCAGAAATCGACGATGCCGCTGAAATTGCAGTGCTTGAAAATGAAAATTTTTCATTACCGTGGACACATGAGCAGATATGCGATGAAATTAATAAGCCTAACAGTATCTTTCTGTCAGCAAAAGCCAAAGATAAGCTTGTCGGTTACGTAAGCGGACAATTGATTCTTGATGAATTTTATATTTCCAATATTGCTGTAAGTAAAGATTTCCGAAATTTGGGCATTGCCGCAGCTTTAATGTCGGAATTGATTAATAGAGTTAAGGCGTCGGAGGCTGTTTTAATCACGTTAGAAGTTCGCGAAAGTAACGAAGCGGCTAAAAGACTTTATGAAAAGTTTGCATTTGTAAATCTCGGTATAAGAAAAAACTTTTATTCATATCCGACTGAAAATGCAAATATCTATACTTTATATTTCAATGAAGAGGTAAAATAATTTGAAAATTTTAGCTATTGAATCATCCTGTGACGATACCGCTGTTGCGATTGTTGAAGATGGCAGAGAAGTGCTTTCATCTGTTATTTCATCTCAGGTGCCGGAGCATATTCTTTATGGTGGCGTCGTTCCCGAAATAGCTTCACGAAGACATTGTGAAGCTATTTCCGCTATCACCCGGCAGGCTCTTGAGCAGGCAGATTTAACCTTGGAGGATATTGAAGCGATTGCTTGTACTTATGCTCCTGGGCTTATCGGCTCTCTCTTAGTCGGAGTAAATTTTGCTAAGGGATTAGCATACAGCACCGAAAAACCCTTGATTCCCGTTCATCATCTCAGAAGTCATATTGCTTCCAACTATATAACACATAAAGATCTCAAACCTCCTTTTTTGGCGCTTGTGGTTTCAGGAGGGCATACTCATATTATCAACGTGAAATCTTATATTGATTACGAAATAATCGGACGCACAAGAGATGATGCGGCAGGAGAGGCTCTTGATAAAGCCGCAAGAACTATGGGACTTCCTTATCCCGGAGGATTGAATCTTGATAAAATCTCCGTTGACGGAGATGCGTCAGCATATAAATTTCCGTCACCTAAAATACAAGGCTCTGAACTGGATTTCAGTTTTTCCGGATTAAAAACAGCTGTTATAAATCTTGTTCACAATTTATCGCAAAAGGGAGAGAGTCCCAACGTAAAAGATATCGGTGCATCATACATACAATGTGTTGTAAATATTCTTTGTGACAGAACACAAAAAGCCATTGCACTTACCGGTGCTGATAAGCTTGTTCTTGCAGGAGGCGTTTCCGCTAATTCAGTGCTCAGACGAGATATGACAATGCTTACGGATAGGCTTAACGTATCATTATTTTTACCACGGCTATGTTACTGCGGCGATAATGCTGCTATGGTTGGTGCTCAGGCATATTATGAGTATCAGTCAGGCAACGTTTCTTCTTTGAAACTTAATGCAACTGCCGCTTTAGATATTGACAAAAATGTGACAATATAGTATATTTATATTGATTTGAAATTTTTTTCTATATAAGGAGAGAAACAAATGTCACTTACTACAAACAAATCAATCCTTTCATGGATTGAAGAGAAGGTTGAACTTGTTAAGCCTGACAAAATTGTCTGGATTGACGGTTCAAAGGAACAGATCGAAGCATTAAGAGCAGAAGCTTGTTCAACAGGTGAAATTGAAAAGCTTAATGAAGAGCTCCTTCCCGAATGCTATCTTCACAGAACCCATCCCACTGATGTTGCTCGTGTTGAGGACAGAACTCTTATCTGCACTCCCACAAAGGAAGAAGCGGGTCCTACCAACCATTGGATGGAGCCCGGTGAATGTTATGCAATGCTTTATAACATTGCCCGTGACTCATATAAGGGTAGAACTATGTACGTTATCCCTTATTCAATGGGCCCCGTTGGTTCTAAGTTCTCAAAAGCAGGTATTGAGCTTACTGACTCTATCTACGTTGTTCTTAATATGGCAATAATGACCAGGGTAGGCAAGTCAGTTCTTGACGTTCTCGGCGATTCAAATGACTGGGTACGCGGTCTTCACTGTAAGTGTGATATTGATCCCGAAAAGCGTTGGATCTGTCAGTTCCCTCAGGATAACACAATCATTTCCGTTAACTCAGGTTACGGCGGAATCGTACTTCTCGGCAAAAAGTGCTTTG
>JAZOOE010000230.1:0-4364 GCA_045654865.1 Acutalibacteraceae bacterium
AGGTCTTCGTTTCGCTATCCGTGAAGGTGGACGTACTGTTGGTTCAGGCGTTGTTATCGCTATCAACGAATAATTAAATCTTATTCAGATAGTTCAAATCCCCGTGATGTAAAAGTCACGGGGATGTTTTTTTATTTCTGTATGAGTCATCGCTATGGCCGAAATACAATCAAATCAGATAATAAGCAGGTTGATTAAGGTCAATAAGATTACTCCGGGAATTCCGCCGACGGAGCTTATCATCAGAGTGTATATATTTAAAGGCATATTCATTCCGAAAAACGAAAAGATCAGATCACAGGCAAGAAGCGCTGATATGCCTGAAAAAGCGCAAAGAAGTATTTGCGACAGCTTTAATTTTTTTATCATAAAAATCAGAATTATTATTCCCGAAATTATTAATTCTCCGAAAAGCAAGCTCATATAACCACCTGATAATTTATATGGTCAAAAAAGATAAATTATGATATTAATATTGACGTGCTTCGCTAATTTTTTTCTGAAAAGCGAAGTATACTTATTATGAGGTGATTTTATGGACAGACATTCAAATACCTATGAGCAGTTTTGCTGGGTAAAACAAAAAAATATCATAATGGAGGAAACGGTTTACCACAACGGAAAAAGAAAAATTATCTGTACTTGCTTTTCCGAATGCGAAAAGGCGGGCGGATGTCTTAATAAGGGACTGTGCAGGCTTTGGAGTAAGCAGAAAAGCGTTAAGGATAAATGTAATAATGCTGAGGTCTGATAATTGACTATTAAAAAAATCTTTGATATAATTAAATAAGGCTCAATTTTAATATTGGCCTTATTTAATTGAAAGGATTGCCCGCGGGCAGAAGAAAAATGGAGATATTATCACTTTACCCCACTCTTAAAGAGACGATTTGGGGCGGCAGAACGTTAATAGATGACTACGGCTTCGAAACAGACGGAGATAATGCAGCAGAGGCTTGGCTTTTGTCCTGTCACAAGGACGGCCCCAGCTATGTTGTTGACGGAGAATATAAAGGAAAGACTCTTGCCGAGGTTCTTGAAATCGAAGGAAAGAAGATCCTCGGATCCAATAATGCAGCTTGTCCCGATTTTCCCGTGCTTATAAAGATTATTGATGCAAAGGATAAACTGTCGGTTCAAGTTCATCCCGATGATGAATATGCGCGTAAATATGAAAATGAGAACGGAAAAACAGAAGCATGGTACGTGCTTGACTGCGAAAAGGATTCAACTCTGATCTACGGAGTCAATCGCGATATGTCCCGTGAGGAGTTTGCGGCAGCCATCGAAAACGGTACCGTTCTTGATGATATGAATGTTGTAAACGTAAAGCCCGGTGACGTAATATATATTCCCTCGGGAATGCTTCACGCAATAGGTGAAGGAATTTTGCTTGCTGAGGTACAGCAGAGCTCCAATTCGACCTACAGAGTATTTGATTATAACAGAAGAGATAAATTCGGTAATCTCAGAGAGCTGCATATAGAAAAGGCCTGCGACGTTGCAGTACTTAAGGCTTGTCAGGTGGATTTTTCTCCCTCAGGCGAGGAAAAGCCTTTCGGAGAAGCAAAGAAAACTTATCTTACAGGCTGTGAATATTTCAAAATGACGCGTGTCGAGCTTGACGGCGAATATGAGGATAATGCTTGTGAAAGCTCCTTTGTTTCCTTACTTGTTCTTAACGGAGCAGGAAAGCTGGAGGCGGGCGATTCTCACATCGAATTAAAAAAGGGATCAAGTATATTTATTCCCGCAGGATACGGAAAATTCAGGATTTCAGGCAAGCTTTGTATGCTTGAAACAAGAACGTAAGGATTGAAAAAATGTCACTACTCAGTTGTCAGAATCTGTGTCTGTCTTATGCACAGAGAGATATATTGATAAATGCTACGTTTGAAATCGCAAAGGGTGATAGAATCGGGCTTATCGGCTCAAACGGATGCGGAAAAACCACACTTTTCAAAGCGATATGCGGACTCCTTGAGCCCGCAGACGGAAAGATTATAAAAGCTTCATCTGTTAATATCGGATTTGTAGAGCAGCACGCTTGCGCCGGCAGTTCGCTTACTGTCTATGACGAGCTGTTAACGGTATTTTCAAGGCTGTTTGAAATTGAATCGGAATTGGAAGAGGTTACGCGTAAGATAGAGCTGACGGACGGAAAGGTTCCCGAATATATCGAAAAGCAGGCTGCTCTTACAGAGGAATATCAGAACAAGGGCGGTCTTACCTACAAAAACAGAGCTCACTCATGCCTTATGGGGCTGGGCTTTACTGCAGAGGATGAGGCTTTGCCCGTATCTGCTCTCTCGGGAGGACAAAAGACAAAACTGAGT
Organism: Acutalibacteraceae bacterium; assembly: GCA_045654865.1. Lineage (GTDB taxonomy): Bacteria > Bacillota > Clostridia > Oscillospirales > Acutalibacteraceae > RUG806. Next base: position 2,337 of record JAZOOE010000230.1, read on the forward strand.
CTCGGAAAGCTCCTTCTCAGTGAGCCCGATATAATGCTCCTTGACGAGCCTACTAACCACCTTGACATAAAAAGCGTGGAATGGCTTGAGGAATTTATCGGTAAAAGTAACGCTACTGTGGTAATCGTGTCGCACGACCGATATTTTCTTGATAAAACAACTCAGCGAACGCTTGAGATTTCTGCAAAGAAGCTTTATCAGGGCAAGGGCGGTTATTCCGTATATATGAAGACAAAGGAGCTGCGCCTTGAAAGCGACAGACGTGAATATGAAAAGGCACAGCTGGAAATCAAAAGAATAGAAAAAATGATTGAACAGCAAAAGCAGTTCAATCAGGAAAGAAACTATATCACAATTGCCAGCAAGGAAAAGCAGATCGAACGTATAAAGGCAACCATGCCCGAATTGCCACCCAATGAAAAGGCTGTAAAATTGCGGTTTGCAGAATGTATACGAGCCGGTGACGAGGTGCTGATTGCCGAAAATCTGAAAAAGGAATATGACGGTAAAACTCTTTTCAGCGGCGTGAATATTAAAATATTCAGAGGCGAAAAGGTGTTTATACTCGGGCCTAACGGATGCGGAAAAACCACTCTTTTAGGGCTTATTATGAATAAAATACCTAAGGATGACGGATTGTCAAGATTCGGTTATAACGTGAATATCGGCTATTTTGAGCAGACTCAGAAAACCTTGATGTCAGATAAAACGGTAATAGGTGAGCTGTATGACCGCTTCCCGACAAAAACAATATCGGAGCTCAGAGGCTATCTCGGTGCATTTAATTTCAAGAATGATGATATTGAAAAGCTGATGAAGGATCTTTCGGGTGGAGAACGAGCAAGAGTTGCGTTGCTGATTCTGATTCTGAAAAAGCCTAATTTCCTTATCCTTGACGAGCCGACGAACCATCTTGATTTTCGTTCAAGAGAGGTGCTTGAGGAAGCGCTTGCCGAATATGACGGCACGATATTGTGTGTTTCTCACGATAGATATTTTGTTAACAGGCTTGCTTCAAAAATACTCTATTTTGATGCAAGTGAGGTAACCTCCTTTGACGGTAATTATGATGATTACGTTAATGTAACCGCTCGTAATGCGGCTGTGCAGAAGGTTGCTCAGCCGAAAAAGATAAATGATTATAAGCTGAGAAAAGAGCAGGAAAGTCTTGAGCGAAAGAAAAAGACAAGACTTTCAAGGCTTGAAGCGATGATGGAGGAGGCAACGGCTCAGAGAGACGAGCTGAATTTGTTGCTTTCTTCACCTGATGTGAGTGCCGATTTTCAGAAAATTATGGAATATACGGCACAGCTTGAAAAGGTCAACATGTCCATTGAAGAAATGGAAACGGAATGGCTGGAATTATCTGAATCCTTTGAATAAAAAATAAAGGAAAAGCAATATAAGCCAAGGGGCGCAGACAGAATGAACTGTCTGTGCCCCTTTATATTTTTTTTGATTTTCGATTTATTCGGGAATAATAATATTGAAGGTGAGGTCAGAATTTGTTTGCGCATTAATAATGATTTCTTCAATATATTCGCCGTTTAATACGGAAACGTATCGGAATATTACCGCTGTTGTGCCGGGATTTACACCCGTCAGCGTAAATTCGTAGGCGCTTGCCTCCTCGTTGTAGGAATAGGACTCCAGAGCCGCGATGGTGTAGTCTTCAATGATACATTCCCATCTGCTGTGTGAGTTTTCATTGGCATTAAGAATTATTGTCGCCGTATAGCCGTATGGATTGACCTTCATATTTGCATCCACCGTTTCTGCCCCTTGGTTTTGGGTTTCCTTTTCAGTTTCGCGGGTGGAAATCAGTGTAAGAGTATCTGCAGAGTAAGTGTAAACCTTTTCGAGTATCGTTTCGGTTGTCAGTCCCTCAAGAGCGGTTATGGTTTTTTTGCTGAAATCAAATTCGGGATTTGCAAGATTTGACAAGGGAAGATAATAGTCAAAGGTTCTTTGGTTTCCGTTCCATAAGAAGCAGAAATAATAAGAATTCAGAGCATCCTGATAGTAGCA
>JAZOOE010000231.1:0-1644 GCA_045654865.1 Acutalibacteraceae bacterium
CCTGGAACTGAGGCTGTGCCTGGAACTGGGGCTGTGCCCGGAACTGAGGCTGTGCCTGAGGCTCCTGTGCCTGAGGCTGAGTCTGAGCTAACGCCGCACTACAACGGGTGCAAGCAAGTGCGCCGTCTTCATTTTGCAATCCGCATTTAGGACAAATCATAAATAAACCTCCAAAATGTATAATTTTATTATATTTTGTCACATTATAAACCTGCAAACCGAAATTGTCAATAAATTGAGTCTGTTTTCTCTCAAAAAACAAAAAAATCAAGGATGCTTTTTTTACAATCACATTCTTTGCGCTTTTTCTGAATTGTTTTGTTTTTTTCGCATATAAATAAACAAAAAGCCCAAAGGAGCAGCTCTTATGAAAAAAGAAACAAAAAACATCATACTGACCTTTGCTGTCGCTGTTGCGATCCCGCTTGCCATAGGAGGCTTATCCGCATTTCTGACAAAGGATAATATGAATATCTACGATGAGATAATTACTCCGCCCTTATCGCCGCCTGCCTTTCTTTTCCCCGTAGTCTGGACGATTCTTTATGCCCTTATGGGTGTCAGCTCGGGACTTATATGGCGAAAGCGAAAGGAGAACAAGAAAAAGGCGGACAATGCACTGCTTATATACCTTACAAGCCTTGTGTTTAATTTTATATGGTCTCTCCTGTTCTTCAATTTCAGATCTTTCCTCTTTTCATTCGTATGGCTGACGGTATTGCTTATATTGATAATTGTTACCGTCAAGAAATACCGAAAGATCTGCTCCATCGCCGCATATATTCAGATTCCATATTGTATATGGGTTGCCTTTGCAGGATATCTTAACTTCGCTATATTTTTACTCAACAGATAATCCGTCTTGACTTTTTTGTTATTTCATAATACCATATCGGTAATAAAAGCACCGAGGAGAAAAGCTTATGACAAACAAAGAAAAAATGCATTCGGGAGAAATATATAATCCTGCTGATGATTCCATAATGAATGAACAGCTTTTGTGTCTTGAAAGGCTCTATGACTTCAATATGACAAGACCGTCGGAGCTTGACAAGAGAGAAGCGCTGTTAAAGGAAATGTTTATGGAGATAGGCGAAAACTGTTATGTAGAGCCGCCGCTTCACGCAAACTGGGCAGGCAAGCACGTGCATTTCGGAAAAAACGTATATGCAAACTTCGGGCTTACGTTAGTTGACGATACCCACATCTACGTGGGTGACGGCGTAATGTTCGGTCCCAACTGTGTTATTGCCACAGCGGGACACCCCATTCTTCCTCAGCTTCGAGAAAAGCAATATCAGTTCAATAATCCCGTTCACATCGGCAGAAACTGCTGGCTTGGCGCAGGCGTTCTCGTTATGCCCGGTGTGACCATCGGTGAAAATTCCGTTATAGGCGCGGGAAGCGTTGTCACAAAGGATATACCTGCCAACACAATCGCAGTAGGAAACCCCTGCAAGGTTCTCAGAGAAATCAACGAGCACGACAGAGAGTTTTATTTCAAGGATAAAAAAATAGATCCCGAGCTGCTCAGATAACGCCCTCACGTTTCTTATTTATTATTTATTATTTATTATTTATTATTTCTTTTTCCCTACTACTTATTACCTCACTTATCCTCACTTATTCCCTCTTACTTCTTAC
>JAZOOE010000232.1:0-29647 GCA_045654865.1 Acutalibacteraceae bacterium
TAATGACGAGTCTGTTGAAGGCAGAAAATGCTATGAAGTCGCAAGAAAATTCGGCAAGGATATTGTAATTATGGAGCCCGTTAAGGGCGGAAGCCTTGCAGATCCTCCCGAGGATGCAAAAAAGGCATTTGATGAGATAGGTAATGCATCATACGCATCCTATGCCATAAGATATGCCGCGGGCTTTGACGGCGTGCTTACAGTGCTTTCCGGTATGGGTAATATGGATATGATGAATGACAATATAAGCTATATGAAGGATTTTGTCCCGCTGAATGAAAGGGAAGTGCAGGCTGTAGAAAAAGCAAGGACAGCGTTCAATTCTCTGAATCTTATCCAATGCACCGCCTGTAAGTATTGCATCGATGTGTGTCCCGTGAAAATTCCCATTCCCGATTATTTTGCTTGTCTTAATGCAAAAAAGCAATTCAAGGGCTGGAATCCCTCAATGTATTATGCACGTGTTGCCGATTCCAATCCCTCTCCCGGGGAATGTATAAAATGCGGTAAATGCGAAGCGGCTTGTCCTCAGCATCTTGATATAAGAAAACTTCTTGAGGACGTGCAAAAAACCTTCTGATTATATTGACCGACGGACAATTAGGGACTATAATAAAACAATATAGCAATTTAATTCACTAAAGCGCTGAAAAAAGAAAGGAATCTGCGTTTTCGCAAGGTAGTGTAAATGAGAATCGTAATAAAAGTAGGTACGTCCACTCTTGCCCATTCAACGGGCAGACTTAATATAAGAAGAGTTGAAGAGCTTGTAAAGGTAATGAGCGATCTTAAAAACAGCGGTCACGAGGTTATTCTTGTGTCCTCGGGTGCTATAGGTATGGGAACGGGTAAGCTTTCACTTAAATCAAAGCCCTCAGATATCCCCACAAAGCAGGCGGCGGGCGCAGTAGGTCAGTGCGAGCTTATGTATACCTATGATAAGCTTTTCTCTGAGTATAATCATACCGTAGCTCAGATTCTTCTTACGGGCAGCGATTTTAAGAATGATGAAAGACACCGCAATTTTACAAATACAATGATGCGCCTTCTGGAGCTTGACGTTCTTCCTGTTATTAATGAAAATGATACTGTTGCAACGGAAGAAATAAGCGTGGGAGATAACGATACACTTTCCGCTTTGGTTGCGCAAAGCATAAATGCAGATCTTCTTGTTCTTATGTCGGATATTGACGGTCTTTATACCGCAGATCCTCATAAGGATGCTTCTGCCGTTCTTATCCCCGAAATCAGAGAGCTTTCTGCAGATATAATGGCTCTCGGCGGTGATGCGGGCTCATCACTCGGTACGGGAGGAATGAGAACAAAGCTTCACGCCGCCGTGATCTGCACGGAAAGCGGAACGGATATGGTTATTACAAACGGTAATAATCCCAATGTTTTATATGATATTGCCGACAAAAAAAGTGTCGGGACAAGATTTATTGCAAAGGTGAAATAAAATGACCACGCTTGAAATATTGAAATCCGCAAAGGAAGCGGTTAAAACTATGCTCACACTTTCAACCGAGCAGAAAAACGAGGCTCTGCTTTCAATGGCTGCGGCTCTTGAGGAAAATACGGATTTTATCCTTGAAGAAAATGCCCTTGATATTGACGCGGCAAAGGGAAAAATAAGCGACGTTATGATAGACCGACTTAGACTTACGCCTGAGAGAATCAAGGGTATGGCAGACGGTATCCGTGACGTTGTGAAGCTTCCCGATCCCGTAGGTGAGGTGCTTGAAACAGTTACCCGTCCCAACGGACTCGTTATCAGGAAAACAGCGGTTCCTATGGGCGTTGTTGCTATGATTTATGAATCACGTCCCAACGTTACCTCTGATGCGGCGGCGCTTTCCCTTAAAAGCGGCAACGTTTGCGTACTTCGCTCGGGAAAGGAGGCTTTCCGCTCATCCGATGCTATTCTCACCTCAATGAGAAAGGGACTTGTAAAAATCGGCCTGCCCGAAAATCTTATAAATCTCATTCAGGATACGTCCCGCGAATCGGCAAATGAGCTTATGACCGCTACGAGATACGTAGATCTTCTTATCCCCCGAGGCGGTGCAGGTCTCATATCCGCTTGTGTTGCCAATGCGAAGGTACCTTGTATTCAGACAGGAACGGGTATATGTCATATTTACGTTGACGAATATGCAGATATAAATAAGGCTGTCAGTATTATAAATAACGCAAAAACAAGCCGTCCCTCAGTTTGTAACGCTTGTGAGGTAGTGCTTATCAATAAGGCTGTCGCAGATAAAATATTGCCCTTATTAAAGGAAAAGCTTGTTGACTCAAGAATTGCTCAGGGGCTCACACCCGTAGAGCTCAGAGCAGATGCTTATTGCTCGCAGATCATAGATGCTGTAAGTGCCGGCGATGCAGATTTTGATACGGAATTCCTTGATTATATTTTAGCCGTCAAGGCAGTGAATGACGTAAGTGAAGCTATTGACCATATAAGTGATCACTCAACAATGCATTCCGATTGCATTATTACGGAAAATGAGGAAAATGCAAGGCTCTTTACCGCTCTTGTTGATTCATCCTCGGTTTATCATAACGCTTCAACAAGATTTACCGACGGCGGTGAATTCGGACTTGGCTGTGAAATCGGTATTTCCACACAGAAGCTTCATGCAAGAGGACCTATGGGATTTCGTGAGCTTACAACCTACAAGTATATTATTTCGGGTAACGGACAGATAAGATAAGGAGAGAATATTATGACGTATAAATTCGGCTTTATCGGTGCAGGCAATATGGGAGGTGCTCTTCTCAGTGCCGCCGCAAAAAACAGCGAAATGAAAATTGCGGTGTATGATACCTTTGAGGAAAAAGCAAAAGCATTCTCTGAAAAATATAAAAACGTTTCTTTTGCGCCTCTTTCAGAGCTCGTAAAGGAATGTGAATACGTTTTTCTCGGTGTAAAGCCTCAGATGGCGGGGGAGCTTTTTGCAGATATTGCCCCTTTGTTTTCTGATTGCAATCCCGTGCTTGTTTCAATGCTTGCGGGAACCTCAATCGAAAAGCTTTGCTCTCTTGCGGGAAAGGAAATGCCCGTTATAAGAATTATGCCCAATACTCCTGCGCTTATCGGAGAGGGTGTGATTCTTTACTGCTGTAATACTGCCGTATCGGCTTCTCAGCTTGAATTTTTTGTTGATGCTATGTCAGAAGCAGGGCTTCTGGATAAGATCGACGAGAGCAAAATAGATGCCGCAAGTGCAGTTTCGGGCTGCGGCCCCGCATTCTGTTATATGTTTATTGAAGCCTTGGCAGACGGAGCCGTTGAATGCGGGGTGCCGAGAGACAAGGCTATGATGTATGCTGCAAAAATGCTCTCGGGCTCAGCGGATATGGTTCTTGAAACAGGTAAGCATCCCGGAGCTCTCAAGGATGCGGTATGCTCACCCGGCGGCACCACCATCGCAGGCGTCCATGCCCTTGAGGACGGCGCCTTCCGAAGCGCAGTAATGAACGCAGTAACAAGTGCTTACAAGCGAACACTTGAACTAAAATAAAGAAAACCGAGATTTAATCTCGGTTTTCTTTATTTTAGTTTATACAGTTATTGCAAGGTGGATAATTATTATCCGAGATTACGTGACTTGCGTGAAGATAATGATTTATCACAACGACAGGTAGCTGAATATTTATGTATGAAACAACCTCAGTATAATCGCTATGAGAGGGGACTTCGTGATATTCCTACGGATGTATTGATTAAATTAGCAAGGTTATATAAAACTTCTACTGATTATATACTTGGTATAGCGGATAATAAAGATTGAACTCTGTCTCAGAAAGCAAAAATTTTCTGTGGCAGTGTTTTTTTGTATAAAAAAAACAGCGATGCGCCTTTCGGCACATCGCTTAAATTAATTTTTTTTAGTTTCTTGAATTAGAGGTGGTACGAAGTGTAACGTCGTGGTAGCCGCCTTCTACGATACTTACGGATGAAACAAGTGTAAGCTTTGCCTTTTCCTGAAGCTCAGGGATTGTAAGAGCACCGCAGTTGCACATTGTGGATTTAACCTTGTAAAGGCTCTTTTCAACGTTGTCGTGAAGAGGACCTGCATAGGTTACGTATGAGTCAACTCCCTCCTCGAATGAGAGCTTTGAGCTGCCTCCAAGGTCATACCTCTGCCAGTTTCTTGCTCTGTTTGAGCCTTCACCCCAATACTCCTTAACGTATGCACCGTTAACCATAAGCTTGTTTGTGGGGCTTTCGTCGAAGCGAGCAAAGTATCTGCCGAGCATTACGAAGTCTGAGCCCATAGCAAGTGCGAGAGTGATGTGGTAATCGTGAACGATACCTCCGTCGGAGCAGATGGGAATATATACACCGGTTTTTTCGAAGTATTCGTCTCTTGCCTTAGCAACGTCAATAACAGCTGTAGCCTGTCCTCTGCCGATACCCTTTGTTTCACGGGTGATACAAATTGAACCGCCGCCGATGCCGACCTTGATAAAGTCTGCGCCTGCTTCTGCAAGGAAAAGGAAGCCTTCCTTGTCAACAACATTACCTGCACCGACCTTAACTGTGTCGCCGTAGTTTTCGCGGATCCACTTGATAGTGTTAGCCTGCCAGCAGGAATATCCCTCTGATGAGTCAATGCAAAGCACGTCTGCGCCTGCTTCAACAAGAGCGGGAACACGCTGAGCAAAGTCACGGGTATTGATACCTGCGCCAACCATATATCTCTTATCGCTGTCAAGAAGCTCGTTGGGATTGTTCTTATGACGGGAATAGTCCTTACGGAAGACAAAGTACATAAGATTGCCCTTGTTGTCAATTATGGGAAGAGAATTGAGCTTGTTGTCCCAGATAATATCATTTGCTTCCTTGAGGGTTGTTTCTGCGGGAGCGGTAATGAGCTTTTCAATGGGAGTCATAAATTCCTTTACCTTGAGGTCAGGTGCCATACGGCTGACTCTGTAATCACGTGAGGTAACAATACCTAAAAGCTTACCGTTTGCTGTTCCGTTATCTGTAATAGCAACTGTTGAGAAGCCGTTAAGCTCCTTGAGATCAACAACGTCTTGAAGGGTGTGGTCGGGAGTAAGGTTGGAGGCACTTACAACAAAGCCTGCCTTATAATTTTTAACTCTTGCTACCATTGCGGCTTCGTCTTCAATGGACTGAGAACCGTAAATAAATGACATACCGCCTTCCTTTGCAAGCGCAATGGCAAGTGTGTCGTTTGAGACAGACTGCATAATAGCGGAAATCATAGGAACGTTAAGTGAAATTGCAGGCTCCTCGCCCTTTTTGTACTTCACAAGGGGAGTTTTCAGTGAAACGTTTGCGGGAACGCAGTTTTCATCTGTGTAACCGGGAACAAGCAGATACTCACTGAAGGTATGTGAAGGTTCGTTGTAATAAAATGCCATAAAAATCTCTCCTTATATCCTTACTTTTCTCTATATAATAGCACATTAAAAAAATATAGTCAATTGTGTAATCTTTTATTTATTTGTGTTGAATCATTAATTTTTTTGTGATATATTCATTAATACATTAATATTGTTAAGGGGTAATAAACAAATGCCGGGTATCGGAACCATAGTAAACGTTGCCGCTGTTATCCTCGGAGGACTTGCGGGGATGCTTTTCGGCAAAAAAATAAACTTAGGAATCAGAGATTCTCTTATGAAGGCGGCAGGTGTTGCTGTTATTTTTATCGGAATCTCGGGGGCTCTTTCGGGACTTCTGAGGATTTCTCCCGAAAATGACGGCACTCTTACAACAGAGGGTGCTCTTATGATGATCATATCCTTGATCGTCGGCACACTTGCGGGCGAGCTTTTGCAGATTGAAAAAAAGCTTGACCGCTTCGGTGAGTGGCTCAAAAAGAAAACGGGCTCTTCGGATGACGGCGGCTTTGTCGGAGCGTTCGTAAATACATCTCTTGTGATATGTGTCGGTGCTATGGCAGTTGTCGGATCTATAGAGGACGGTCTCAAGGGTGAGCCCGCAACTTTATATGCAAAGGCTCTTCTTGATTTTCTGATAGTTATAATAATGACGGCAACTCTCGGAAAGGGCTGTATATTTGCTTTTATTCCCATCGGTATTTTCCAGGGCACGATTACCGCTCTTTCAAGATTTGCAGAGCCGCTTTTTTCAACGGGAACCGTAATTTCAGATATGTCTCTTGTGGGAAACGTGCTTATTTTCCTTGTGGGAATAAATATCTGCTTCGGCAAGAAATTCAACGTGGGCAATATGCTCCCGTCTCTTATCGTTGCCGTAATATATTCGGTAGCGCAGTTTTATTTATGAGGTGATTTATAATGGGTAAGATCGTGGCTCTCGGCGGCGGAAGATTTGATAACGGAGAAATGGATAACGTAACGGAGCATATTATTTCTCTTACGGGGAAGAAAAATCCGCTGATTCTTATAATTCCCACGGCAAGCTTTGATAATATGGATGATAATGATGACGTTAAGCTGTGCTTTGAAAAATTCGGTTGTACTACGGATATTCTTTTTCTCACTCATAACGGGGTTACAAAAGAGATAATAAAGGAAAAAATCGAGGCGGCAGACGGCATATACGTTCAGGGAGGGAATCTTAAATTCCTTATGGATACGTGGCATGCCACGGGAACGGATAAATATCTTCTTGAGGCTTTTGACAGAGGAACCGTTCTTTCAGGCGCATCCTCGGGCGCTATGTGTTGGTTCAGTGAGGGATATGATGATTGTATAGACGGTCAGTTTGTGTTTGTGAAATGTCTCGGCATTATTCCGTATATCAACTGTCCTCATTATCAGAGTGAATACTGGCAGACCTTTGAGCTTGCTCTTCCGGGAAAAACGCTGTCGGGAATTGCCTGTGATAACGGTGCAGGCTTTTGTCTTAATGACGGTACTTACTATACCGTTGCGGGAAACGAGGACGGCGATTGCTATTTTTATGACGTAAACGACGGCTTCAGAAAAACAAATATAAATCAGAATCCCCATATTCTCGGGAAATTATAAATATCGCTTTTTCAAGGCAGAAAATTTATTTCTGTCTTGAATTTTTTTTTAAGAATTATAAGTAAAATGAAAGTAAAGTCCTGTTTTTGGTACAGGGCTTGTGCTATAATAAATTCATAAAGAAAGAAAAGAGGAATAAATATGAATATGGGCAAGGACAGTATACTGCAAAAGATAAGGGCCGTTATTTTCGGACACGCAGTAGGGGATGCACTGGGGGTTCCCGTGGAATTCTGCACAAGAGAGGAGCTGGATGAGAGCCCCCTTACGGATATGGAGGGCTTCGGAACCTATCCTTATCCTGCCGGCTGTTGGTCGGATGATACGAGTATGTCGATTGCTGCTCTTGATAGTATTGCCGATGGTGAGATCAATTATGATGACATAATGCTCCGCTTCGGCAGATGGTATTATAAGGACGAATATACTCCTACGGGGGAAATGTTTGACGTGGGAAATACCTGCAGCTTTGCAATCGATAATTATTTTGTGAATAAAAAATCTTCTGAAGAATGCGGACTTTTCGATGAACGATCAAACGGAAACGGCTCGTTGATGCGTATTCATCCGTTTTCCTTGCTTGCGTATACTCAGCCGTCACTAAGGGCACATTTCGAGACTGTGACAGACAAAGCCTCAGCCCTCACACATGCTCACGAGCGCTCAATGCTTGCCTGCAGAATATTTACGGTCATTCTTTTTGAGTTGCTTGATGCTCCCTTAAAGGCTTCTGTCAGAAAAGGAATTTCGCTGTCAAAGCAGCGTTTTGCCGACAGCGGAGAATATATGCATTTCGGCAGGCTTTTTTCTGATGATTTCGAGGGGCTTCCGAGGGATGAAATCCGAAGCACGGGATACGTTGTGGATACCCTTGAAGCGGTAGTCTGGTGCCTGTTGAATACCGACAGCTATAAAGAATGTGTATTGACGGCTGCAAATCTCGGAGATGATACCGACACGGTTGCCGCTATAGCGGGCGCTCTCGCAGGTGCCTTGTACGGCTATTCTTCAATTCCCCGTGAGTGGCTTGATGTTCTGAAGCGTGCCGACTATATTGACGAAATGTGTAAAAGAGCAGCCGATGCTTGGTATTGTGAATAAGCTTTATAAAGTATCCCCCCCCGAAAGCCGAGACATTCAGTGGAATGCTAATTGAAAAAAGCACTTCTTTCGAAGTGCTTTTTTTGTAGTTCCACGCATATTTTAATACAAAGTTTGTAATTTTGCACCCCCCCTCATTTAGGGGGTTCATTTTTTAAAAATTTTGCAACCCCCTATTTTTGGAGAAGTTTATAAGCATTTTTTCGTGTATAGATTTTGTAGCATGGTAACATTTCTTTAATGTTTTTTACGTTTCTCTTTTGCACATTGTGGGCAACCGCTTCCCTTATTTCTGCTAGCTATTGTTGCTTGCCATTCGTGTCCTTTGCTACACTTCCACCATACTTTTTTACCGCTCCCAGGTGTTACGTTCGTAGGGGTCAATCCATTGTTTTTTTCATAGTTCCATTCTTTTGCCAAGGTTGGATTTATTGTTAGCAAATCATTTTCGCCTTTTAAAATTTTTTGACCTGCACAATACGGGCAACCTCTACCAATATTTCTATTGCCTATTGGAGCTTGCCATTCGTGTCCTTTTTTGCACTTCCACCAAACTTTTTTATGACTGTTTACCGCAAAATGTTCAGGTTTCAAGTTGCCATTCTTTTCATAATTCCATTCTGAAGCCGCTTTGGGATTAGAAAATAAAAGAGAGTTCTCTTTTTCAATATGTTCGCGCAAGTTTTCTATGTCAATAGCATCTTTTTCTAAATCAATATCAACGCTCTTTTCAATTACTTCTCTCAAAACATCTTGCATGGCTTTTTGTAAGTCTTTTTGTTTGTCTTGAATAACATAATCTATAGAACTGTCATTTAACGGCGATAATCCTTCCCTTATTCTGTACAATATAATTCCATCATTTAAACATTTTTGATTTTTTTCTAAATCTGTTTTTGTTTTATTTTTGTGCCAGAAAGATCCATCATATTCAATAGCAATTTTTTTTGATGGAATATAAATATCTAACTCATAACTCTGTCCTCTATATGAGTGTAATACATCCAATCCATATTTTTTTAGATAATATACCATTGCATATTCGGGGAAAGAGGTGTTTCGTTCAGAATTACAAACTGGGCATCCAATCCCTTTATTTCTATTATTAATCGTCGCCTGCCACTCATGAGCTTTCTTACATTTCCACCAGACTTTTTTATTACTGCTTGGTAAAACGTCCATAGGGGTTAAACCATTGTTCTTTTCATAATTCCATTCTTTTGATAAATTAGGATTAACTGTTTGCAGGTCGTTTTCACCTTTTAAAGCCTTTTGCCCAGCACAATACGGACAACCATGTCCTTTGTTTCTGCTATCTATTGTCGCCTGCCACTCGTGCCCCCTGTTACATTTCCACCAGACTTTTTGTCCACTGTTTGATGAAAAACTGTTTGGCTTTAAATCACCATTTTTCATATAATTCCACTCTTTTGCTAAAGTGGGGTTGACTGTTTCTAAATCGTTTTTACCTTTTAAAACTTTTTTACTAGAGCAATACGGGCATTTTCGTCCTTTATTTCTGTTTGCTATGATTGCTTGCCACTCGTGCCCTCTGTTACATTTCCACCAGACTTTTTTATTACTGTTTGGTAAAACGTCCATAGGGGTTAAACCATTGTTCTTTTCATAATTCCATTCTTTTGCTAAAGTTGGATTAATCGTTTCTAAATCATTTTTGCCTTTAATGGCATATCTGCCTGAGCAATACGGGCAACCAGAGCCTTTGCTTCTATTAGATACCGCTGTTTGCCATTCGTGTCCTATTTGACATTTCCACCAAACTATTTTCTTGTTCCCAAGAGTTAATGTTTTAGGGTCAAAATCTAATTCATTATTCTTTTCCCAATTCCATTCAGCCATAAGTTGAGCATTATCGCTCACATATTTCTTTTCTGCCACAATGCTCACCTCATTTTCAAAACATTTGTTTTTTATATTATATCACTAAACAATCTCTTTTTCAATGACAAAGAAACAAACATCTAAAAGCAAAAAATCCTACGCAGTTTGTATCAAAACTTGCGTAGGATTTTGGTGCCGGTGACCGGACTTGAACCGGTACGATGTTGCCACCGAGGGATTTTAAGTCCCTTGCGTCTGCCTATTCCGCCACACCGGCATAATTTTATGCAAAAAATATTATAATAATGATTAGGTTTTTTGTCAAGGTTTTTTGCCTTAATATCGCAAAAAAAATTATCATCAGCTCTTATAATTTTATTTTTCACTAAAATAATTCCGTGCTTTTGTTGAAAGAAGCAATTGAAACTTTTTCAGAATAATGTTATATATTAATTTATGAATAAATATGAAAGGAAATAACCTTATGTCTGAAAAAACTAAAAATAAGACAAAGTATATGAAAGGCTCGGAAATAATAACCTTTGGTATCGGGCTTTTCGGAATTGCTCTTCTTACGGGCTGGATGCCCGATTATACGGCAACCTTTTTTGCTGATTTTGCTTTCAAGGGCAAGGGCTTCGATGCAGACGTTATGTCTAATATGATTTCAGTCGTCTTCCTTGTTGCAGGTATTGTAGGCGCGGTTTGTGAGCTTGTAATAGGCTATCTTGTAGACAATACAAGAACAAAGCTCGGTAAAGTAAAGCCCTGGGTAGGCTTCGGTGTAATTCCTCTTGCCGTTATATCTATGCTTGTATTTGTTGCGCCCGATACTGCGAATCAGAATGTGGCAATAATCTGGATGTTCGTGATATATTCATTATACACAATGGTCTGCTGTGCAGTTGAAAGTCCCGCTAACTGCTTCGGTGCTCTTTGCTCACCCGATCCCTCAGAGCGCTCAAGTGCGATTTCTATAGCTTCCTTCCTTAAATCCGTAGGACAGTCCGGCGGTATGGTTGTAATTCTTGTTGTAGGACTTATTATGAAGGCTGTTATGGGACAACAGCAGTTCAAGAATGCTGAGGGACAGGGACTTGACCTTGTTATTTCAACCGCAGTATGCTGTCTCGGACTTGTTCTTTTTGTTATGATCTTTTTCTCTAATAATAAAGAGCGAGTACCCTTTACTCAGGAAAAGGTAAGCCTTAAGGATGCGGTTAAGGTAGTTTTTACAAACAAAAACCTGCTTATGGTTTCTCTTACAAAGCTTTGCGGCTTCGGCAGAGGTGTTTACGGCACGGTATCTCTTTACATAGCAATCTATCTTTTGGGATCAAAGGATCTTAAGCTGGGACTTCTGCTTCCTATGGGTATCGGAACTGCTGTCGGAACGCTTCTTGTTAATTTTGTTCTTAAAAAGTTTTCAACAAAGCAGACCTTTATTCTGTTCAGTCTTTACGGTGCATCCTCTCTTGCCATTCTTTTCTTTGTTTCAAGAGGAATCGGCTTCAATGACGGACTTATTATACCGTTCCTTATACTCAACTTCTTCTGCGGTCTTCAGCACGGTAACACCAACGTTACCCCCAACATTATGATTGCTGACTGTGTTGACGAAATTGAATTTAAGACGGGAAAGCGTCAGGAGGGACTTGCTTATGCGGGGTACGGTCTTTTCTCGAAGATTGCATCTGCCTTTACCAAGGCTCTCGGTCCATGGCTTCTTTATACATGGTCCGGTTATCTTGTTTCCTATGACCTGAATGTTGCCTATGCCGCTCAGAGCGATGAAACACTCAACAAGCTACTTATGATATACACAATTATTCCTGCTGCCTTCGTCGTTCTTCAGGCAGTGCCCATTTTCTTCTATGATATGGTAGGGGAGAAGAAGGAAAATATTGTCAGAGCTCTCATTGAAAAAAGAGCCGCTGACGAGAAAACTAACTAAAGGAGGAACGCGATTATGTCAGAAAATAAAAAAGGCTTAGGTTTAAAGCTTTACAGTGTGCTTTCGGTTTTGTTGGTTGCTGTTTTTCTTGTTGTAACGGTTACCTTTACGTTTTTCTCCAAATATTATGCGTTTCATCCCGAAAAGCTTGCCACTAATTTTGTTTCTCTTGTTGTAGGCGGGGACGGATATAATGCATATAAAAATACGCTTGTCAGCAAGAATATGAAATACGGTGATTTTATCCGTGTAAACTTTATTGATCCCGCTGTTAAGAGAGATATGGAAGCAAACGGCAAGGATTATTCGGATGATTCATTCAAGGGCGAAAAAACTCTCAATGATGACGGAGAATTGACGGGTAAGCTGACCGCACTCATGTATCCCGTATACGTGGAATTGCTTGAAACGTACGGATGGGACGATTATTCTGCAATTTTCAGCGGATATATTGAAAGGCTTATAACCGAGCGAGAGGCGCTTTTCGGAGATAAATTCTTTAATGACGAGGTTTTCTTTACAGCATTTGAAGCAAACGTTTCACAGTATTGCGAAATGCTTGAGGGAACAAAAGAAGAATATGATGAAAATACCGGTGTGAAAATATCGGAAGCAACAAAAGGAAAATTCGAAGAGCTGTTCGGTGACGGCTGTAAGCTCAACGTTTATGTGTCAAACGTCTCGGATATTCCGGTTGAAGAATACAAAAGTAAGGCTGATGAGCATCAGCTTGCTCTTTACGGAGTCAATACAGAGGATATTTCCGAGGTTTGTGTATGCAACGGAAAAGTAAGTCTTGTTGGGGGAGAAGCCATAGCAGAAGCTGATATTATTATGGTTAAAATCGGTTATTCTTGGTATGTTGATAATACGTCCACCGATACATCTCCTCTTTATATTGCTAACCCTTGATAAAAAAAGAGCCGTGTGCAGAATACTCTCTGCATACGGCCTTTTGTCTGTTAGAGCGTTTCTTCAAGTCTTTCGCATTTGTTGAAATTAAGATAAAGTCGGTTTTTGCCGCTGGCGACGGTAAGTGAATCGGCTTTTCTTTTTGCTTTACAGAACTTGCTGTTATAGCGGTCATATTCTTTTTTTACGGGATGACCGTCAGTTGATATGTCTTCATTGTAACAGGCTTTTATTTCTCCTGATTTTGTTGAATAACAGACAGAGCTCTCGCCGAAGGTAACGGGATTGTTTTTTATTCTTTCCCTGAATTGCGAAAACGTTTCCGTATCTGCGTCGGAAATCTCCGTTACGTATATATGATAGTTTCCGCCTTGTCTGCATAAATCAAATTCGCTTTTTAGTATATATTCCCGAGGAAAGCTTTTGTTTTTCATCAGTCCCTTTGCCGAGTTCTCATCGAACTCTTTGAATTTCAATTCTCCGTTTGAGCGAACCGATACGAAAACTCCGTTCTTTCTTGCAAGGACTATATTGCTATGAAGCTCAAATTCATCATAAAAGTCCCTCGGCATATAAACGTGAGTGATATCTGAAATTGCAGCTTCTCCCAAACGCTTTTTTTTCGGAAGCTTGTAAATTGTAACGTTTACGTTTTTATTCTGCACACTCAAGGGACGTCTGCCGTTGCCTATCCAATATCCGGGAGATCTTCCGAAGCCTGAATTGCCGTTGCCCGCAGGATGGGTAGTGAAAACGGTCAGCGCTTCACCGATGTCGGCGCACCATACCTGCTCTTGTGCTCCGCATAAATCGGGACTCATACGCACAGATGTCGACATTGAATAGTAGGGAGTGCGGTATGAATAAACGTTACCTCTGCCTGTTGCAATACCGTGAGGCATTATATTGTGCTTTTTGGCAAAGCGGCTCCAGTCAATAAGTCTTAATACCGACAGATCAAGGAATCTGAAATATCCGATAAATGAATTTCTGTAAAGCTTGTTTCTCTTTATGTAGTCAATGGTGTTATTTATTACCTCCGGATTCGTAAAGGTTTCTGCACCCAGCTGTGCCATAATTTTGGGAGGCTCTTGTCCGATAAGTCCCTCGTTTTTTAAATCTGCGGGAGAAAGTCCGCAGCTCATTTCAGCCGAGAAGCATTCGTCGGTAAGAGCAATATCCTTTATTGCCGCAGGGAGAGTGTATATTCCTTTGTTTACAATATCTGTAAAGCATATAACTATATGGTTCGGTTTCTTTTCAAGGGAAGCTCTGATGAGCGCTTTCTCTGCTTCTGAAACAGCTTGTCTGTTGAGCAGCTTTTCTTTGATTTCTTTTCCCCAAAGTGTGTTTATTGCACACAGAATGCTGTTTCCGTAAAAATTGCCCATCTTGTTGTTGCCGTACATTCTCGGGCTTGTTGCAACAAAACGGCCGGAGGAGCTCACGTGTGCTACGTCAAGCCACAGAATATCCATTATGATCTTCATCTGCTCAACTGACCGCTCATCCTCAGAATAGGCGATATAATTTGCCATAGGGGAAATATCCTCTGCAAGATAGTTGTTGCTGAGATATTCCGAAAAACCGAAATTGAAGCGCTGCTGCATCCAGTTATCAATGCGGAGCTTTGCCTTTTCTTTGTGCTCAAACCCCGTTTTTTGATCATTTGTCAATATTTTGTCGGCCCACTGCTGACCTGCAAGATATTCAGCCACGGCAAACATTATCTGATGATTCTCCGACCAATAGCACATACTGTCATCACCGGGCTCGTCCATAAAATATTTGAAGCCGAGAAAGGTGTCTTCTATAAGCTTCCGACATCGTGGAGAGAGCTTGTCAGAGCAATCCATATATATTTTGAAAAGCAGCTGAGCTCTGAAATCCGCGCAATCAAAGCGCCTGACCATATAATCACACTGAGCGAGAAGCACGTTATGGATTTCGTCCTCTGTAAAGGAGATGTCTGTATCTTTTTCTGTAAGAAAAAGATACAGCTCTTCAAAGCTTTTTCCTCCCGAAAGCCTCGAATAATATTCTGCAGTGCTCTTATCGGGTAATTCACGGGTGGGCTTTTGACTCAGAAATATCAGGATCTCAATCAGCGTCACTACAAGCACCGCACCGAGAAATGAAAAGAAAATATAAAGAAATATCATCGGAATCCTCCGTAAAATACGTTATAGAGAAGTTGTTTTGCGGATAAATGCGGATATTTTCTTTGAGAGGTTTTTATGCCATTCGCTCAAGGACTTCAAGGGTGACCTCATATTTTAACTTTTCACCCGATCTGAAGCGCTCCAGCTCCTCCATCATATAGTATGCCATTCTTTGCGGCTCCTTTCCCGTGCTGCCCGCGATATGCGGAGTGATAACGGCGCCGGGACACCAGAAAAGGGGACTTGCGTATGGGAAAAATTCATACTTGATAACGTCAGCCACAAAGGTTCTTGATGGATGGAAAATAAGAGACAGAGCAAGTGAAAATTCAGCAACCTGAGCACCTCTGCCCGTATTGATAAAGGTTGAATGCTTTTTCATTCTTTTGAAAAGTCTGCGGTTGAATACGTTTTTCAGCTCAGGCTTGTTGGCAAGGTGATTGCTTATTACGTCACATTCGGAAAAAAGAGTTTCCATATCCACGAGCGTAACACCAAGCTTTGCGGCATCTGCTTCTGAAACGAAGGGATCGCAGGCATAAACCTCAACGTCAAGCTCCGTAAGCTTTTGTGCCACGGCCTTTCCTATGGCACCAAGTCCTACAAGGCCTACCTTACAGTTGAAATTTCCCGTTGCGGAGTTTGCAAAGGAAAGAGCCGCGGGAGGCGATAAGCGGTAAAGCCTCGATGACTGAAAAAATCCCTTTGATGCAAGTGTTATCTGCGCAAATGTATATTCGGCAACAGGTACGGCATTCGCCGCAAAAGCACTGAATATTTTTATTCCGCTTTCAAGAAAGGGGCGGGCGAAATATTGTACCGTTCCCGCTGAATAAAAAACTGCCTTGAGCCTCGGCATATACCGTGCAATTTCCTCTTTTGTGAATCTGGGCATTCCCCATGTTGCAAAGGCTATTTCGCATTCTGCAAGAAAGTCGGCATTTTTTTGAAGATTTTTTCGGTTGATCTTTTCCGAAAGCTCACCGTATTCTCCAAGCCTTTTCAGTACCTCGGGGGTGTAGACCTTTGAAAACTGAAGCTGATTTGTTCCGAAAAGTGCAATTTTCATTTTAGTTTGTCCACCTTTTCCTTAAGCTTTTCTAAATCCTTTTTCATTGATGAGGGGATGCCTGCACGGCTGAACAGATATGTGTATTCAATAAGAAAAGTTCCGTCAAAGCCCGATTGAATGATAACTTTCAGAAGCTCGTCCATATAGTCGGGGTTATGCTTCGGGAATTGCTCTCTTGTCAGCTCCGAAAAGGAAATATGTATGTTTTCGATATATGGCATTGTGCGGCGTATTCTGTCCAGATCGTAATTCAGTTTTTTATAGCGCGACTGAAAATACGTTCTGAAATTTTTACAGCTTACGTCACTGTTTATTTTCAGATACGCATCTGTGTTATTGTTATAGGTATTGTCGTGGCATTCGGGACAGACAAGAAGAGAATATTCCGCGGCAACCGAGCACATAAATTTTACGTCCTCTGTAATTGCCATGTAAGCTTTTTCGTCGGTCTTTTCGCTGTCTTTTGTTCCGAGCCACACTCGGACGGAGTCAGCTCCCAGTGTGCTTGCGATTTCGCATATTTTTCTCCACTCATTCTGTTTTTTGCTGCCTGCACGGTAATAACTTCCGTAAGAGGATATTCCGATTCCGTGTTTTTTACATAATTCCTTGGCTTTTTTTGCGTCCGCCACGTTTTTTACGTGTACGTCGCCGCCCCATTCAATACAGTCTGCACCTGCGAGAACTGCTATATCAACAATTTTTTCCAAGCTTTTGATCTGTCTGAACGACGTGGTAGTAAAACCGAATTTCATAATGAATACCCCAAATACACTTTTTTTAAAGTGTAGCATATTCGGCGAGGGAAAACAATATTTTATTTATTGTTCATTTGTTGCCTCTTGTAATTTCAGGGATTTTGCGGTATAATGTTCTCCAATATATTGCGGGGGTGGAATAATGGCTGTTCCTTTTTTTATAGAGAAATATATAAAGCAATTCAAGGCTATGAATCCTAAGTACGATGTGATCTATACCGTAGGTAAGGATGATCCCGTTAAGTTTGAGGATAGCGACAGTGTAAGGCTTGCCTTTGCCGCTGTTGCGGACACGCATCTTCCTAATCGTGAAAGCGCCGAAAAAAATCTTGAAAACGTGTTTACCGATCTTCTTTTTTCTGAAGAAAAAACAGATGCCGTTCTTCTTGCGGGAGATATTGCCGATTACGGATTTAGCTCCGAATATGAAAGATTCTTTCGTGTTTTCAAAAAATATAAAAACAAATTTAAGCTTCTTGTCACAATGGGAAATCACGATGCGCGATTCTTTTTCCGCACGGCTTCCAAGGCTGTAAATTCAAATATTGAAGCACTTTTGGACATTGATCTTAACGGAAAAACGTATTATTCCTATGAAATAAACGGTTATACCTTTATTGTTCTTTGTACTGAAAAGGCAGTGCTTGAAAAGGCATATATTTCTCACGAGCAGATAAGCTTTTTTGATGCTGAGCTTAAAAAGGCGGTTGAAAAGGGAAAGCCCTGTTTTGTTATGTGTCATCAGCCCTTTGCCTATACCCACGGCCTTCCGGAGGTATGGAAAACGGGCGATATGGGTGAGCAGAACGATGAAGTCAGAGCCGTTATGGAAAAATACAAAAACGTATTCTTCATAAACGGACATCTTCACGGAGGCGTCTGCAGCTATGTGGAGGAAATTATCAATAAGGACAATAACGTGATTTCTGTAAGTATACCCGGCTACAGAAAGGAAAATAACTTCGGAATAACGGATGCAGGCGTGGGTTATATCTGCGAGGTGTACGATGACAGAATACTCTTCAAAGCAAGAAATTTCCTTACAGGTAAATATGTAAAAGGCGATTATTCATATTTTGAATATAAGCTTATTCCGTAAAAAACAATTCACCGCTGATACCTTTTCGTATCAACGGTGAAATTTATTTTGTGCGTTTTTTTATCTGATTCCGTTTTCATCGAAATCAAAAACTGCCTCAAGCACAACGCCGAGTATTTTTTCGATACAGGCAGGATTGAGAATCTCTGCCGTGTCGCGGCGTGTGTGATAGTAATCGGCGGGGGAGGGATCCATAGCAACGATAGATGCTGCGGCAATTCCTGCCTGAGAAGCCGCGGCGGCATCGGTTGAGCCGAGGGGAATAGCTCCGACGGGAATGGTGAGTCCCTGCTTTTCTCCTGCCTTTCTGAGAAGCTCACAGACTCTCTTGTCATTCTTGACCATACCGGTCATATCCTTTTCATAGATCATCATAAAGTCTTCATCGCGGATGGTATCAGCTCCGATAAATACGGTTTCAATGCCGTCGTTTTTATATTCGGGATGAGCCTCGAAGAATGCCTTTGAACCTCTCAGCCCGCATTCCTCTCCGCCTGCAAGCATTGCTACCACCTCAGTATTTTCAAAGGAAATATCATTGTCGGAAAGATACTTCATAACGGCTGCTGCAAGATAACAGCCTGAAAGGTCATCGTTTGCTCCCTCAACGTACTTCTTTCCGTTTGTGAACTTGTAAAGAGAAGCAAAGGCCGGAAGGAAAGCAGACTGTCCGAGTGCCATTTTCTTTGCTGATTTTTTATTCATAAGAACAGCGGCAGACGTTGCGGCAGTATATACGAGACCTGCAATTGCGGGAACCAATACGATGATTGAGCCGTGAGAGCCGAATTTGTAGGTATATGTCCATTCGGGTGCAGAGTCGGTGTGTCCCGAAATTATGATTCTTCTTTTGGTTTCGCCCGTAGCCTTTCTGACTGCGATAACGTTGCCTGATTCCTTTTCCTTGAAAAGAGGATCAAGCATTTTTTTGTAAAGCAGAAATTCTCCGACAAGGCTTGATACACCTGCGCCGATAAGAGCAAGGGAGCCGAGAGCGGCCTTTGACTTTTTGCCCGCAGAAAGAAGATTTACTGCGGAGGCGGCAATACAGCAGGAGCCTGCAATGGGAACGAATGACATAAATGCGTCGGGATTGACCTTGAAGGTCTCTCTTCTGACCTCGTCGCTGAATGCCTTGAGCTCTTCGAGCATTGTAAGTTGAGCGTCTTTTTCGCTGTCCTCACCGCAGGGCCTCGGACCGTAAAGCTTGCATATATTCGTTATGCCGTTTACTGCGAAATCAGTGCAATCCTTAAGGGTGGATTTAGCATTGTTTAACGTATCGGAAAAATTCATTCTCTTCACCTCAAAATAAATATTGAGTTAATGTTATAACATTTTGACCAAAGTGTCAATAAGTATATTGTAAACTATTACATTGAAAAACACATTTTACTGTGCTATTATATAACTAACAGATAAAAAGGGGGATGCTTATGTTTGATGCGCTCAGCGTAAAGGAAAAGTGCGTGTTATGGATAAGAGATTTTTTTGAAAAAAACGGAAAGGGCTGCAATGCGGTGCTTGGCATTTCAGGCGGTAAGGACAGCTCCGTTGCCGCTGCCTTGTGTGTTGAAGCATTGGGCAAGGACAGAGTGATCGGTGTTCTGATGCCTTGCGGAGAACAGCACGATATCGACGCCGCATATAAGCTTGTCGAGCATCTCGGAATCAGACATTTTGAGGTGAATATAAAGGCGGCTGTTGACGGTATAAAAAACAGTATACCTTCAGAGTTGACGCTTTCGGCTCAGAGTATTACTAATCTGCCTCCCAGAATCAGAATGTCAACGGTTTATGCGATTTCGCAAAGCCTTAACGGACGTGTTGTAAATACCTGCAATCTCTCAGAGGACTGGGTTGGCTATTCTACCAGATACGGTGACGCCGCGGGAGATTTTTCTCCTATGAGTCTTCTTACCGTTCAGGAGGTAAAGGAAATAGGACGCGTGCTCGGACTTCCCGACGAGCTTGTGGATAAAACTCCCATTGACGGTCTTCAGAGCAAAACGGATGAGGATAATCTGGGCTTTACCTACGCGGTTCTTGACAGATATATAAGAACGGGTGAGATCGATGATGAAAAGACAAAGGAGCGCATCGATTATCTTCACAGAATAAACAGCTTCAAACTTCAGCTTATGCCGGTTTTTGATCCCGGAATATAAAATTCAGAAAATTCGATGACAGGAGAGCTTTTTATGAAAAACAAGATGAGAAAAACCAAGAAGGCGCTTGCCGTATTTATGTCTGTTTTGCTTGTTATGCTGACAATGGCACCTGTTCTTGTAACGGCAAACGAAAAGAATTATATCATTACGAATCCTTACGAGGAGATCGATTGGGACAGCTGGGGCGAATATAAGACACAGCTTCACGCCCATACGAATGCCTCCGACGGATTTTTGACGATTGATGAGTTTGTAAGGATACATTATGCCGCAGACTTTGATATTGTGGCTCTTACAGACCACGGAACCATAAACAACGGATGGAATAATGAGCCTGAGCTGGTGCCTCTTATGAGACTCATAAAAAAGGAAAGAACTCAGATGGCTGACGTTATTCCTATTGAGCAGAGTGAATATGAGGCATATCTTGACGGCACAAACGAAAACCGTACCTACGTTACAAAGGACGGCTATGTGCTTACGAGAACACACGAGAACGGTATGCTTGATATCCCTCAGGGTATAGAGCTTAATATGGCAACTCCCATAGCAGACTGTCATCTGACAGGCTATTTCTCAGATTACGGTCAGGGGCTTGCAGGTGTGTTCGGTGACTATGAGACTCCCTCAAAGGGCGTTATGGATGCAGGCGGTATATCATATCTTTCCCACGTGGGTGAGTATGTGTATACCGAAAAGGATTCGGCGAATTACGTAGGACAGCTTGTTGATGATTACTATCCCACGAAGTTTGCAAGACTCTTCCTTGATTATCAGGGCTCATCTCTCGGTATGGGAATAAATTCCGCAACGGATGCTCATACCCGTTGTGACAGAATTCTTTACGATCAGGTGCTTCAGAAAACAATTCCCAACGGCGTTGTTCCCTGGGCTAACAGCTTTGCTGATTCTCATAACGAAAATGCGGTAAACGATGCATATACTATGTGCTGGATGCCCGAATTTACGGTGGAAGCATTCAGAGAATGTCAGGAGAAGGGACAGTTCTTTGCTGTTTCTCATTATTCAAACGGTGTTGAGCTCAACGGTATGGAGGAAATGCCCGGCTTCAATGAGCAGGCGGTGTACGACACAAAGGCATATTGGCTTGACAATACTCCCGGTGTTACAAGAATTACCGTTGATCAGGCAGCTGATACCATTACTGTAGAGGGCGAGAACGCCAATATCATTACGTGGGTATCAAACGGTAACGTTATAAAGAGAGAAGAACTCAAGGACGGCAAGGCAACCCTTGATCTTCACAATGACGAGCTTCTTAATGAGCCTTACCTTTACGTAAGATTCTATCTTTCCGGTGATAACGGAATATGCTATGCTCAGCCTATGGTGCTTGAGGTTGTGGGTGAACAATTCGCTCCCGTTGACGTGCCGGAAACCCGCGATATCTCCACTTTCCTCAGAACCCTTGTTACAATAGTGGACGCCATTTTCTTTAAGTTCAGCCCCGTTATCTGGGCGTTCAAGTATTTTGCATTGGGCTATGATCCGATAGAAAGACTTGTCAGCTGAGACAGAGATGATATTCAGGGCAGGAGCCGCGCTCTTGCCCTTCTTTTCTTGTTGACAAAAATGGCTTTCAATTGTATAATTGATCAGGAGTTAGTTTGTGCTAACTTTAACGGAACAGGAGGTAGCAATTATGCAATATGACGTTTACGGTATGACTTGTGCCGCTTGCAGCTCGCGAGTTGAAAAGGCTGTTATGAGTGTTGACGGTGTTACCTCATGCTCTGTCAGTCTGCTTACCGATTCAATGTCCGTTGAAGGCAGTGCAGACATTAAAGAAATCATTGATGCCGTAGCAAAAGCGGGATATCGAGCCACAGAAAAGGGTAAAGAAAAAAGCAAAGCCGTGTCGGAAGAAAAGGTCTCAGATGAAGAGAAAAATCTTTTTGTCAGATTGGTAATATCTGTTCTGCTTTTGCTTGTTCTGATGTATTTTTCTATGGGACAGATGCTCTTTTCGGGAGGACTGCCGTACTTTTTAAATGATAATTATGTAGGACAGGGACTCGTTCAGATGCTTCTGAGTCTTTCTGTTATTGTAATAAATAAAAGATTTTTTATAAACGGAGCAAGGGGAGTAATAAACAAGGCTCCGAATATGGACACGCTTGTTGCAATGGGCTCAGGTGTATCGTTTTTATATTCGCTCTTGAATTTGTTTTATATGACCTATATTGCAGGCACGGGACAACCGTCCGCTTTACATTCGGCGCTTCACGGACTGTATTTTGAAGCCTCAGCAATGATCCTTGTGTTCATAAGCATCGGAAAAATGCTTGAAGCAAGAGCAAAAGGAAAAACCGCAGATGCCTTGAATTCCTTATTAAAGCTGGCGCCGAGCTATGCGATAGTTATAAGAGACGGTGAGGAACGGCAGATTCCCGCAGAGGAGCTTTCCTCCGGCGATATATTTATAGTCCGTCCGGGAAGCAGTATTCCTGCTGACGGTGTTGTTATGAGCGGCTTTTCGGGCGTTGATGAATCAGCTCTTACCGGTGAAAGTCTGCCGATTGAAAAAAACGTAAACGATAAGGTAAGCGCGGGTACTGTTAATATCTCGGGACTTCTTAGGTGTAAAGCTACTCGCGTAGGAGCAGACACGCTTCTTTCCGGAATAATCAAAACCGTCAGCGATGCTGCCGCAACAAAGGCTCCCGTTGCAAAGGCGGCAGATAAGGTCGCGGGAATTTTTGTTCCATCCGTTATCCTTATAGCATTGATAACTTTTGTGGGATGGATGCTCGCAGGTGAGACTGTCGGTACGGCGCTGACAAGAGCGATTTCCGTTCTTGTTGTCAGCTGCCCGTGTGCATTGGGACTTGCAACTCCCGTTGCCGTAATGGTAGGCGGCGGAATCGGGGCAAAAAACGGAATTTTGTTCAAGAATGCGGCAAGCCTTGAGCATTCGGGAAAGATAAAAATTGTAGTGCTGGATAAAACGGGAACGGTAACAATGGGTGCCCCCGCAGTTACGGATGTGATCCCCGTCAACCCTCGCAGCGAGGAAGATCTGCTTCGTTTTGCTTACAGCCTTGAATACGCAAGCGAGCATCCCTTGGGCAGAGCCGTTTGTGAAAGAGCAAGGGAGCAAGGCATTGAAAGGCTTGATGTTAGCGATTTCACTGTTATGCCCGGAAACGGTATAACAGCAAGCCGCAATGAGAAAATTATGTCAGGCGGCAGTGTTGCCTTTATTTCGGCATCCGTAAAGCTTTCCTCTGAAATCAGGACTGTCTGCGATTCTCTTGCGGAGAACGGTAAAACCCCCTTGCTGTTTGCGGAAAATCACAGTCTTATCGGTATCATTGCTGTGGCAGATAAGATAAGAGAGGATTCGCCGGAAGCCGTTGCGGCTATGAAAAAAATGGGACTTCAGGTCGTTATGCTCACGGGAGATAATGAAAAGACTGCAAATGCGGTGGGCCGTCAGGCAGGTGTTGACAGAGTTGTTGCCGGAGTTTTACCCGAAGGGAAGCAGACGGTTATTGCACAGCTGCAAAAAAGCGGTTTAACGGCTATGATAGGAGACGGAATAAACGATGCCCCCGCATTGGTTCAGGCTGACGTGGGAATTGCAATAGGTGCGGGAACGGACGTTGCTATTGATGCCGCCGACGTGGTTCTCGTTAAAAGTACCCTGTCGGATGCCGTCAAGGCAATACGAATCGGCAGAGCCGTTCTTAACGGTATTTATCAGAATTTATTTTGGGCGTTTGCTTACAATATCATCGGAATACCACTTGCGGCAGGCGCATTTATATCTCTTTGGGGACTTGAGCTTGAGCCTATGTTCGGTGCTGCTGCTATGAGTATATCCAGCTTTATCGTTGTTTTCAATGCATTAAGGCTTAATTTAAAGGATTATAATTCAACAAAAAATGATAAAAAATACGGATCCGTATCAATCAAGGAGGAAAAACTTATGACAAAAACAGTAAAGATCGAGGAAATGATGTGTGGTCATTGTGAAGCCCGTGTAAAGAAGATACTTGAGGCAATTGACGGCGTGCTTTCTGCTCAGGTGAGCCACGAAGCGGGAACGGCAGTGCTTTCGCTTCAGAAAGATGTGTCCGATGATGAGATCAGGAGCTTGATAGAGGCTCAGGATTATAAGGTTCTCGGAATCGAATAAACGGCGGCTTCTGTAAAAGTTACAACGCGGCTGTTTTGCTGAGATATTGATTCATAATTAAAGGCATAAAAGAGACGGTAAAAAAAATTTTTTGCCGTTTCTTTTTTTTTAACGGTATATTAACAAAAATATGTTATATAGTAGGTGATGTGTTGCAAAAGCAACAAAATAAGCATCACAAACTGCCAAATATGTATATTAGTGAACAAATTATGACCAATTGCTTCTTGCAAGAAAAAAGACAGTGTGATAGAATAAAATTGTAAGATTTTATTTAAAAGAGGTAGTGTTTATGGGCAAATTCTATGATTTGATTCCGTCACAGGATACTATGTATCTTATGCAGAAGTATACGCTTCACAAGCAGATAGTGCAGATCCCCTCTGCATTTGCTGTGGATATTGACGTTGATTTTAATCTGCTGCTGAGAGCTCTTAACATTGAAATTGAGCGAAATGACTCGTTGCGTTTGCGTTTCAAGAAGAACGGTAAAAAAATACAGCAATATTTCCTTGACAGCTATAAGGTTGATTCTGTTAAGATTCTTACCTTTAAAACTGAGGATGAACAGAATGCATTTTTTTCAAAGGATGCTCAGACTCCCGTAAAATTCCTTAAGGATGAATGCTACAGATTTTATTTCTTTAATTCGTATAACGGATATAAGGGAATTTATCTTAATGCAAGCCATATGGTGATGGATGCAATGGGTATTCTTGTCTGTTATGTCGATCTTCTTTCTGTTTATAAGGCATTAAGGGACGGTAAGGAGCTTCCTCCTCCCTTGTGCAGATATGAGGATTATATCGTCAAGGAGCACGAAAGATGCTCAAATGAGGAGCGCATAGAAAAGGATAAGAAATTCTATGACGAATATTTCAGAAGTGCAGGCGAGCCTGCATACTGCGGTGTTCACGGTCCCGAATTTCTTGAAAAGGAACGCAGGAAGAAAAAGAATCCCGAGCTCAGAGTGCCCTCAGCCTACAGCCCGCTGCTTGATAAGGCAGAGGTTATGCAGCTGAGAATCGGAGAGGAGCTTTCTGCTAAGATTCTCGAATTTTGTCAGTCCCGCGGCGTTGCTCCCGAAAGTCTGTTGCTGCTCGGTATGAGAACGCATCTTTCCGCTCTTAACGGCAGAGAGCCTTACGGTATGCAGCTGCTTATGTGCTCAAAGAGAATCAGAAGAAACGATATGAGAACGGGCGGATGTATGGCTCAGCCTCTTCAGGTCAGAACGGTTCTGGGAGAGGATATGACCTTTACACAGGCGCTCGACGAGTTCCTGAACGTAAGAACCTCTCTTTATAAGCATCTTTCTTACCCCTATATTTCCGCAAGAGATCAGTTCCGTGCAATGTATAATTACTCAATGATTCAGGGACCTGCTTCTCTTATGTTCTCTTGGCTTCCCATTCCCGTTACGGAATTCAAGGATTTTAAATTTGATTTCAAAACTTATAATCTCGGCAGATATTTCAGTCCCCTTTATGCAATATGCTATCCTGATCCGCAGAGTGCCAATATTGTTCTTCACTATATGTACAGAGTAAAGCTTATCACTCCCGCTCAACTTGAGGCTTTGCATAGAAATACTGTCAGAGTTATCGAAAAGGGTATTGAAAATCCCGATATTACAATAGGTGAACTGCTTGATATGCTTAACGGCTAAAATATTTTTGAGGTGTAAAAATGGATCCTAAAGATAAAAAATTCTTAGATGACCTTCGACACGAGGTTCATATGATGGGTGAGCTTCTCACTCTTAAAATGCTTTTTGAGCGTATGGAAAAATACGGTGAAAGAGTATGTATGGTCGATAAAAAGAAGGACGTTGTAAACGAGTATACCGTAAAACGCTTCAGAGAGGATGTTATTGCTCTCGGTACAGCCCTCAAGGCAAGAGGCTTTGCCGGTAAGCACATCGGTATTCTCAGTGAAAATTCATACGCATGGGTTGTGACGTTTTTTGCTGCGGTCTGCGGCGGCAGTGTGGCTGTTCCCGTTGATAAGGAGCTTACCGATGCCGATATCAGTGCTCTTTTTACAAAGGCTGACGTTGACGTAGTATTCTTTTCCCGTGCATATAAGGAGACTGCAAAATATCACCTTGAGAACGATGAAAGATGTAAGGCTGCCGTGTGCACAAACAGAAAGCTTGACGGTGATTTTCTTTTCATTGATGAGTTGATTGCTGAGGGTAAAAAGCTTATATCTGACGGTGATGACAGCTATATGAAGATTGAAATAAAAAAGGATGACCTTGCCGCAATCGTGTTTACGTCGGGTACAACAGGTGCAAACAAGGGCGTTATGCTTACTCACGGAAATTTCGCTCAGAATGCAGACGGTGTTCTTGAAACCATCGAAACACAGTACAGCTCAATCTCCTTGCTTCCTATGAATCACGTGTATGAGCTCAGCTGTAACATTCTTACTGCGCTTTATATGAACTGTCCCGTATTCATAAACGATTCACTCAAGAACTTTATGGATAACGTAAGATTCTATAAGCCTGATGCTATGGCAATAGTTCCCCTTGTTATTGATACTATCTACAATACAATCTGGAGAACGGCAGAGCAGACCGGAAGAGCAAAGATTCTTAAAAAGCTTCTTAAATTCTCCAATGCTATGAGAAAGATCGGAATTGACCTGCGCCCCGTGCTTTTTAAGACGATTGCTGAAAAATTCGGCGGAAAATTCCCCACAATGTCTTGCGGTGGTGCCCCTACGAGAGTTGAATATATAACCTGTCTTTCCGATTTCGGTTTTACTATTTATAACGGCTACGGACTTACAGAGTCCTCACCTACGGTAACATTGAACCTTGAAGCAGGAAAATATCCCGATTGCGCGGGCTATGCATTCCCCAAGGCAAAGTTCAAGATTGCCGATCCTGATGAAAAGGGCGTAGGCGAGGTATGGATCAAGGGCGAAAATGTAACAAAGGGCTATTATAAGGATGAAGCGGCAACTGCAGCATCCTTTGAGGATGGTTGGTTCAAGACCGGAGACTATGGAAGAACAGACGAACTGGGAAGACTTTATATCGTCGGCAGAAAGAAGAATCTTATTATTCTTGATAACGGCAAAAACGTATTCCCCGAGGAGGTTGAAAGCTACTATATGGAGGCTATCAGCTATCTTCACGACGTTGTTATCTTTGAAACCGAGCAGGAGGTAGGCGGCAGAATGCAGAAGATCATAGCAGGTGCATTCTACGTTAGTCCCGAGGACGTCGGCAATAAGTCTGAGGCAGAAATAAAGGAAATGGTTGAAAAGGATATCCTTGAGGCTAATAAGGAGCTTACCTTCTATAAGCGTGTTCAGGATACCTACATTACAACAAAGGAATTTGAAATCAATTCCACCAGAAAAGTTATAAGAAGCAAGGTTATTGAAAGATATAATGCTTCAAAGATAAGTAATTAAGCATCATTTTAGGAGGAAGAAAAAATGCTTGACAAAATGAGAGAGATTATTTGTGAATTTGTTGATATGGATCCCAAGGACATTACTCTTGAGACTAATATCAGAAAGGATCTGGGACTCAATTCCCTTGAGCTTGTAAATCTTGCTGTTGACATTGAAGAAGAGTTCGACGTAGAAATTCCCGATAAGGAAGCTATGGGACTTGAGACAGTTGCAGATGCTATCAGAGTTATTGAAAAGTATATGGATTGAGTTCCATAACGAAGTTACGGATATATACGTTGTAAATACAGAGGAAATAAGCTGCCGTGATATGCGTGCGGCTTATTGCCTTATGTCAGAGTCCAGACGAAAAAAGTGCGATGGTCTGAGAAGGGAAGAGGATAAGAGGCTTTGTA
This sequence comes from Acutalibacteraceae bacterium, assembly GCA_045654865.1. Lineage (GTDB taxonomy): Bacteria > Bacillota > Clostridia > Oscillospirales > Acutalibacteraceae > RUG806. Next base: position 28,063 of record JAZOOE010000232.1, read on the forward strand.
TTGCCGCGGATATGCTTCTCAGGACGGTTCTTTGCGGGATAACGGGAATTGCCCCCGAGGCGTTGTGTTTTGCCGAGAATGAAAAGGGAAAGCCCTATTGTGAAAATGCTGACGTTAATTTCAGTATCAGCCACTCAGGTAAACTCGTTGCTGTCTGTGTTGATAAAATACGGAGAGTAGGGATAGATATAGAGAAAATACGTCCCGTCAAGGCCTCGCTTATGCATTTCTTCTGTAATGATGAGGAGCTTGAGTTTATTTCGGGTTCGTCTGTGTCGGCTGATGGTAAGCTGACTCATCCCGACGTGCTTGATCGCTTTTTCAGAGTGTGGACCTTCAAGGAAGCCGCTGTAAAGCTCTCGGGAGAGGGTATAACCGATGAGATCAAAAATGTGCTTTTTGAGGAGAAAAAGTGTTTTTCCGTCATCGTTGACGGATACAGACTCACGGTCGTTGCACGGTAATATATTTTTTTTGATAATAAATGAAATAACGTCGCGTCTCTGACAGAGCCGTGGCGTTATTTCATTTATTCAATAAAAAAGGTCGGCCCTCCCGAATAAATGTGAGATTACCGACCTTTTTGTCCGGATATATACGAAAGCTTTGCTGTGTGCTGTCTCAAAAAACGCCTGAAAACTGTTGCTGAGTGTTTTTTTGAGGGGGAAATTATTAATGTTTGCTGAACTGTCTTATTCGACGGATTTAAGAGATAATACCATATCAACCTTCTTCAGCTTTCTGTGAAGCAGAAGGTTTACCAATACTATTATAAGACAGGTGATTACTATTGATATTATGAAGCTGTACCATGCAATGCTCTGTCCGTACATAACGGTGTCAATAGCCGTAAAGGATATCAGCAGATAATGCAGAATAATTCCGAAAATAACTCCAAAAACCATTCCAAACAATGAAACAAAGATGTTTTCTCTGTAAACATAGCTGCTAACTTCTGCATCAAAGAAGCCCAGCACCTTCAAGGTTGCAATTTCTCTTGTTCTTTCAATAATATTGATGTTTGAAAGGTTATAAAGCACGATAAATGCAAGCACCAACGCGGAAATGAAGAACAACAGAATGACAAGAGAAAGAGCATCGGTTATCTGTGAAATGCTGTCCGTTGTATCGCTTGTGAAGGCAACTGCTGCGATGCCGTCTGTCTTCATAAGATCTGTTGTGATAAGACCTTTTGTATTTGTTAAGGTTTCACTGTCAACGTTGTCGAATGCAGAGGAAAGATTGCCGATCGCATAGTAAAAATCAGGCTTTTGTCCCGTCACCTCAACATAAGTATCAGCGGTCATATAGATATAGTGGAACGTATAGTTTTCCGCAATGGCGGAAACCAAAACGGAATACGTCTTTCCGTCACCGTCGGTAAAGCTTATGTGATCTCCGACCTTAGTCTTTGTGTCCTTTGCAAGCTTTTCCGTGATTATTACCCCGTCGTTATTCAATACGTATTCCTCTGAGCCGTTTCTGCTTCTCAATGAAATATATTCTCCGAGACGCTCCGGAGTTTCGGGTACGAAAACGTAAACGTCAAGCTTTTTACTGCTTCTGTCACTGCTGCCCGTCATAG
>JAZOOE010000233.1:0-9789 GCA_045654865.1 Acutalibacteraceae bacterium
GTCATATCCGAGACCGTATTCCTCAGCACATTCTGCTGATACGTCGTGGATGTGCTTCATAATTTCGTGAAGCTTGTTGTCTACCTTTTCGGCAGACCAGGTATATCTTGCTGAGTTCTGGCTCATTTCAAGAGCGGAAACTGCAACACCGCCGGCGTTAACAGCCTTTGAGGGGGCAACTGCCTTACACTTCATCTGAAGATATTTAAGAGCATCGTTTGTTGTGGGCATATTTGAAACCTCAATATAATACTGCACACCGTTTGCAACGATCTTCTTTGCCTGATGAATATCAACCTCGTTCTGTGTAGCACAGGGCATAATGATGTCGGCCTTAACACCCCAGGGCTTTTTTCCGGGGAAGAATTCTACACCGAATTCCTTTGCATATTCGTCAATGGTAAGATTTTCGGAACGCATCTTAAGCATAAACTTTAACTTTTCAGGGGTTGAAACTCCGTCGGGATCATAGATATAGCCCGTGGGATCGGAAAGTGTTACAACCTTTGCTCCGAGCTGAGCCATTTTTGTTGCAACGCCCCATGCAACGTTACCAAATCCTGAAATAGCAACTGTTTTACCTTCAATTGTATCCTCGTAGTGCTTGAGAACCTCCTGAAGATAATAAACAGCACCGAAGCCCGTAGCCTCAGGACGGATAAGAGAACCGCCGTAGGAAAGTCCCTTACCTGTCAATACACCGTTTTCAAAGGTTGCCTTGATTCTCTTGTACTGACCGAAGAGATAACCGATCTCTCTGCCGCCTACGCCGATATCACCTGCGGGAACGTCAACGTCGGGACCTACGTATCTGTAAAGCTCTGTCATAAATGCCTGACAGAAGCGCATGATCTCAGCATCACTTTTTCCGATGGGGTCAAAGTTTGCTCCGCCCTTGCCGCCGCCGATGGGAAGACCTGTCAAAGAGTTTTTGAAGGTCTGCTCAAAGCCGAGGAACTTGATGATTCCCGAATAAACGCTGGGATGGAATCGAAGACCGCCCTTGTAGGGGCCGATAGCGGAATTGAACTGATAACGGTAACCTCGGTTGACCTGAACGTTGCCGTTGTCATCAACCCAGGTAACACGGAATGAAATAGCTCTGTCGGGCTCGGTCATTCTCATAAGAATATCGTTTTTCTCGTACTCGGGATGAGCGTTTACAAGGGGCTCTATTGAAGAAAAAACTTCTTCTACAGTCTGAATAAACTCAGGCTCGTGAGCGTTACGGGTTTTAACGCTTTCTATAACTCGTTCAATATAAGGGTTCATAATATCCTCCTGAAAAATTTGCCCTATAAATAAAACTTATAGGATGTTTTAGAATGATGTCGTTATATTTATAATGTAAAAGCTATAACGAAAAAAATAATTTAGTAATAAAGATACTCCTCTGGAACTGAATTGTCAAGTAAAATAATGAATATTTTTACATATTTTTGATTAAAATTTGTAATAAAAAGCATATTAAATTTTGTTGATTTGCGTTGTTTATTGCAGATATAAGTATATGCTTATACCTTAGAGTAAAAATGATACAATGTATACAAAATTATTATTAATGGTGATAAAAAAAATAGGCATATTTCCTTTCATTCGGGCAATACTCTTTTTGAGAACAAAAAAGAAAGGATTGTAAATGAAAGTGAGTTTTCAGAAGGTTGAAATAACAAATGTTGACACTTCAAAGCTGAAGGTGCTGGGAGAGCAGGAAGGCTTTGAGCTTTTGAAGAAGGCAAAGCAGGGAGACAGGGCCGCAAGACAGAGATTTATTAACGGAAATCTTCGCCTCGTTTTATCCATCGTTCAGCGCTTCAAAAACAGAAACGGAGATCCTGACGATCTGTTTCAGGTCGGCTGTATAGGACTTATGAAAGCGTGTGATAATTTCAATATGGAGCTGGACGTTAAATTCAGCACCTATGCCGTGCCTATGATAATGGGAGAAATAAAAAGATACCTTAGAGACAACACCTATCTTCACGTCCCCCGATCAATGCGAGACACCGCTTATCACGCCATGCAGGTTAAGGAGCGTCTTCAGATACAGAACAACAGGGAGCCCACGGTGGAGGAGATAGCGGCAGAGCTTGGACTTGAAAAACAGCAGGTCGTAACGGCACTCGAATCAATCGTTACGCCCGTTTCCTTATATGAGCCGGTTTATTCCGATAACGGTGATGAGTTATATATTGTGGATCAGGTCAGCGATAAATATACCGAGGATGATATTATCAACGAAATAGCAATCATAGATGCAATAGAAAGTCTCAGCGCTAAGGAAAAAGAGGTTTTTCGGAAAAGATTTATTCAGGGAAAAACTCAGACGGAGGTTGCAGAGGAATTGTCTGTTTCTCAGGCGCAGATATCACGTATTGAAAAAGCTGCAAAGAAAAAAATTCTTCAGTAGAAGAATTATTACGCCGGTTTTTTAATATGCTGATATGAGGTGTATATTATGAACTGCTGTATTGAGGAATTGTGCAACAAGGACGTAATTTGTGTGGAAAACGGGAGCCGCATCGGGTTTGTTTGCGATGCAGAAATAGATATATGTAACGGCAGAATGACCGCTTTGCTGATAAGTCCTCCGAGCAACGGTATATTTGCAAGAAAAAGCGAATGCTTCAGAGTTTGCTGGGGGGATATTGTGGTGATCGGGGATGAGACCGTGCTGGTGAAGAATATATCTCCGATCTCCGTCGGTGAAAAAAGCTCAAAAGGTTTTTTTAATATATTTTCAAAGTAAGGCTTGAAAAAATGCTTCTTCTAATATAGAATAGTTTAAAATAATTCTATAAAGGAAGTGTACTATGCTTAATAATAAACAGATAGAAAGACTTCTCGGAAAGATGGGCGATTTTGTCGAAAGACTTGAGCCCTATATTTTCACAAAGGTCGGTGAGCTTGAAAACGTAGAGAAATGCCACGTGGATACGCGCTGGCACAGTCTGCCCGAGCTTCCCTTTGAGACTGCGGTAAAGGGCAGTACGTGGGAAGGCGAGGGAACCTATTGCTGGTTTAAGGGTAACTTTACCGTTTCCGATGAGCTTGCGGGAAAGACTCTTTTTATCAAGCCCCACATCGGCGGATACGAGGCTATGCTTTTTGTTAACGGCAAGCCCTTCGGTACGTTTGCTTCAAAGATAGTCGTAACCGCACACGGTAACCACTATTGCGATATGATAAAGTACAATCCCGTTGCGGGAGAGAAAATTGATATTGCTCTTGAGTATTATGCAGGTCATTTTGTGCCCGGTTGTATGCCTTTTGAAAATTCAGGAAGAACTGAGTTCAGATTCAGCTATGAAGGTGCGGATATCTGCGTTAAGAATTATGAAATTCAGGAGTTTTATTTTGATCTTAAAACTCTGTTCCAGATGACAAAGGTGCTTCCCGCAGACAGCTTTGTAAGAGCAAAGGCGGTCAACGCTCTTGTAGAGGTGTATGAAAATACTCCTATTGCAACAGATGATGCAACAATTGAAGAGATAACTCAGGCTCTCCGAGAGGTAAAGCCTGCTATCAAAAAGGTTCTTTCTGCCAAAAACGGTGAGGCTGCTCCCGAGGCCGCCGTTATCGGACATTCCCACATGGATACAGCTTGGCTCTGGCACGTAGGAGAAACCGTAAAGAAGTGTGCAAGAACCTATGCAAATCAGATCAATCTTATGCAGCAGTATCCCGAATATAAATTTATTCAGTCCTCTGCTTGCCACGGTGATATGATAAGAAAATATTATCCCGAATTGTTCGAGGATATCAAAAAGGCGGTTGCAGAGGGAAGATATGAACCCAACGGCGGTGTATGGGTTGAATGTGACTGTAATATTACCTCAGGCGAATCTATGATAAGACAGTTCCTCTGGGGCCAGAGATTTACCCGTAAGCATTTTGGCTATACCTCAAACTGCTTCTGGCTTCCCGATACCTTCGGTTATTCAGCCGCTATTCCTCAGATTATGAAGGGTTGTGCAGTTGATTATTTCCTTACAACCAAAATAAGCTGGAATGATACAAATGAATTCCCTTATGATACCTTCTATTGGCAGGGAATTGACGGAACCAAGGTGTTCACTCATTTTAATACGACTCATCACGCTCCCGATGTTGAGGATGTTTATGACAGAATCAATAACGGTATCAAGCAGAAGGGTGTTACCGATAAGCGTATGCTTACCTTCGGCTTTGGTGACGGTGGCGGCGGACCTCAGTTTGAAATGATTGAAATGGCAAGAAGAATTGAGGATCTTGACGGTGTTCCCAAGACAAGCTATAAGCTTGTAGGCGACTTTATGAAGGAGCTTGAAGCAGATTGTGTTGCCCCCAATACATACAGAGGCGAGCTTTATCTTGAGCTTCACAGAGGTACGCTTACCAATCAGCATACTATAAAGAGAAATAACAGAAAGAGCGAGCTTGCTCTCAGAGATCTTGAAATAGCAACCGTAAGCGATGCTGTCAAGAATGATAAGGCAGCGGACAGCGCCGATATTGCTCCTCTCTACGAGACACTTCTTCTCAATCAGTTCCATGATATTCTTCCCGGCACCTGCATCAATAAGGCACACGTTGAAAGCCGTGAGCAGACAACTGCACTCATAAAGGATGCAAAGGAGAAAACCAATCTTCTGATCAAGGAAAATGATGATAACACGATAACTGTTATCAATACTCTTTCATTTGACAGAAGCGACGTGCTTTTCCTTGAGCTTCCCGAGGGTGTAATGATAGACGGAAGATATAATCAGCAGAGATATAAGGCGCTCGACGGCAAGGATATTCTTCTTGTCGGCGGTGTGAAGATCCCCGCATTTTCAAGCGTAACACTTTCTCTTAAGGAGTATGACGTTAACTTCTCCTCAAACTTCCTCAGAGAGGGTAACAAGCTTTCTGCCCCCTTATATGAGGTTACGTTTGCAGAAAACGGCACAATCAGCGAATATTTTGATAAGAGAGCCGGCAGACAGATTGTCAACGGTGAAAACTATAATACTCTTCTCGTTGCAGAGGACGTTCCCGCTGCATGGGATAACTGGGATGTTGATGCTGACTATGAGCTGAAATTCAAGAATGCATCAAATCTTATTGAAAGCGAAGTAGTTTCCGTCGGCAGAGTTGCTTATATAATCAGAAATAAGTATCAGATCACGGCAAAATCAACCGTTGCTCAGGATATGATGTTCTTTGCTGATTCGGCAGAGATCCGTTTTGATACAATAATGGATTGGAATGACAATCATAAGTTCCTCAAGGTTGCATTTGACAGTGATGTGTTTGATGACTTTGCACGCCACGAAATCCAGTTCGGTTATGCAAAGCGTCCCACAACAAGAAATACTTCAGAGGAGCAGGCTAAGTTTGAGGTGCTCAATCATAAGTATTCTGACGTTTCCGAGGCAAAATACGGTGTTGCAGTTCTTAATGATTGCAAGTACGGTATAAGTGCAAAGGACGGCAAGCTTCGTCTTTCTCTTCACAAGGGCGGCAATCGTCCTGATCATAAGGGTGATATGGACGGACTTCACCGTTGCTGTTATTCTGTTCTGCCCCATAACAGCGGCTTTGGTTCGGAAAGTGTTATCAAACCCTCATATATGCTCAATGTTCCTGCTCTGCAGGTATCCGGAACCGCAGAATTCAAGCCTCTTGTAAAGGTTGCGGCTGAAAATTGTATCGTAGAGGCTGTAAAGCCCTGTGAGGATGCACAGAAGGCATATATTGTCCGTGTGTATGAGGCAGAGGGTGCATATACAAAAACTGCAATTACTTTTGCTGATTCCGCAAAAAAGATTGCTGTTACCAATATGCTTGAAGAGGAGCTTGAGGTGCTTGATTCCACAAAGAATGAATTTACCTTCAGACCCTTTGAGATCAAGACCATCAAGGTTTACTATTGATTAAATAAACGGTATAAGGAGGAAACAATATGTTAGAACAGAAGCGATATAGTATGAGACCGGGTATAACGGGTGCCTTTATGTCCTTTTTGCTTATTGTTTCCTTCTTTTTGCCGAGAATATGGAAGAGCAATCAGACGGTTGAATCCTTTAATGCTGTGCTCATCATTATCATTTTATGTGTTGCCGTACATCTTGTGCGGGTAACCTGTTCATTGTTTAAGGATCACGTGTGGGACAATATCGGTTTTTCTGTTTTATGGCTTTTGCCTGTGTTTAATCTTGTTGTGACGGCGGCTCAGTTTATCTGGGGGGATGCACAGCTGTTCGTTCATCCTGTTTTTGTTGCTTTTCTTGTTCTTTTTTCCTTGCCCGCATTCTGTTGCTATTTCTTTAACGTTATTTGGCTGTTCTGCAAGCGAGAAAAAACACTGATGATCTGTGCAAGTATATTAAATGCTGTCGGTCTTGTGTATATTCTTATCAGATTGGCTGATAAGGTATTTTTACCTCTTGCTGCGAACACCGGTGTTGAAATAGCAGCGTTTGTTGAATTTATGGTATCGCTTAGCCCTTGGATATCCCTTGCTGTGTATGTTTTTTCTTTTATCTGCTTTGTAATTTGCGCAGTCTTATTCAGTTCGCAGAAGATAGATACGAAAGAAAATTGCGAGGAAAAAAATAATTAAAATATTTCAAAAAAGGTCTTGACAAAGCAGTTGTTATACTGTATAATCAACAACGTTCTGTTAAGGACTGTATAGAGGTATAGTGTAACGGTAACACTCCGGACTCTGACTCCGTCATTTAAGGTTCGAATCCTTATACCTCTGCCAGAAAGAAGCACTTCTTCGGAAGTGCTTTTTTGTTTTATGTAATAAATTTTTGCTGAATTTATGAAATATTTTATATGCAGTCGTGCGTTTTTTTTGTTAAACTTAACGATTTGTGTTATTGCTTTTATTTTTGAATATTGTTATAATAGAAATCAAAGCTGATTGCTTTTCTGATACGGATATTTTTCCGAGCAGATAAAAATAAAAACGTAAAAGAGGTAATCTTATGTCCGGTAATGCAACACTTGTGGTTATGGCTGCTGGTATGGGTAGCCGCTTCGGCGGTCTTAAACAAATGGAGCCTATCTCTGCGGACGGCAGAGTGATTCTTGATTTTTCTGTTTATGATGCAAAAAAGGCAGGCTTTACAAAAGTTGTATTTGTTATAAAGGAAGCTATTGCAGAGGATTTTATAAATATTGTCGGAAAGCGAATTGAGAAAATCATTGACGTTGAATACGTTTATCAGGAAACATATAAGCTTCCCGAAGGATTTACTTGCCCCGAAACAAGAGAAAAGCCTTGGGGGACAGCACATGCAATTTTATGCTGCAAGGATGCTGTCCACGAGCCCTTTGCAGTCGTCAACGCTGATGACTATTACGGCAGAGGCGCGTTTGAGAAAATCTACAAGGAGCTCACAAGCGGCTCCGAAGATTATTGTATGGTAGCCTTCCGTCTCAAGAATACGCTTACCGAAAACGGAACCGTTGCACGAGGCGTCTGCGTCACCAAGGACGGCTATCTTGAAAGCGTAACGGAACGTACTCAGATTAATAATAATTGCCAGTTTACTGAAGATAACGGTAACACCTGGGAGGAGCTTTCTCTCGATACTCTTGTCTCAATGAATCTCTGGGGATTTAATACTGATATTTTCAGTTATATTGAAAAGGGTTTTGTCAATTTCCTTAAAGAAAATATTAATGAGCCAAAGAAAGAGTATTATCTTCCGTATATTGTTACAGAGCTTATTGATTCCGGTGTAAAAAAAATCAAGGTGCTTGTCGCTGAAGATAAATGGTACGGAGTTACTTATAAGGAAGATAAGCCACAGGTTGTAGCTGCCATCAATGATATGATAAGAAAGAATTACTACAATTAACTGTCAAAAAAATCCGCTTTTGCGGATTTTTTTTGCTTTATAGGGAGGAATTTCCTGTAAAGTAAAAGATTATATGTCCCTTCGAACGGAATGCAAGCTTTCCTCGGGAGCCGGATTATCCGAAAACGGTCGCGTAAGGCGTACGGCGTACGGCGAAAACTTTTCCTTGCTGTATACAAGCTAAAAAGCAAAAAGTTACAAAAAAATTACAAATATACTTGTTTTCTTAATCACTGTATGATATTATAAAATATATATATGCAATTATGTCTGAGCAGATTTTAATATGTCAGTTTTCGGGAGATTTAGGTATGTCTGAGATAAATAAGCGTGTTTTAATTTTTTGTCCGACGTTTTTTGGATACGAGAAAAGAATAGAAAATGCCTTCCGTGATGCGGGATTTGATGTAAGTCTTTATGATGAGCGTCCGAATAACGGGTTTATTTGCAAGACGGCGCTTCGTCTGAATTTGAAGTTTTATAAGCCTGTTGTAACAAAATATGTCACAAATATAATTAAGGATAATTCGGACAAAAAATTTGATTACGTGGTAGTTGTTAAGAGTGAGGCAATTACCGAAACAGAAGTTTCCCTGTTAAGACAAGCTTACCCCGAAGCTAAGTTTATTCTTTATTTTTGGGATTCTGTTGCGAATGTGCCTGACGGAGAGAAGAAAATGTCTCTTTATGACAGAGTTGTTTCTTTTGATCCCAACGATGCAAAAAAATATAATCTTCCTTTTCTTTCCGTTCCATACGGAAAAGAATATGTGAGTGCTGAAGTGCCGAATGAATACGAATATGATGCCGCATTTATCGGAACTGCACATTCGGTTCGTCCCCGTGTGGTTAAACAGATAAAAAAGCAGTGTGAGCAGATGGGCAAGTCTTGCTTTACTTATTTTTATTCACCTCATATTTTGGTCTTTTTGTTGAATAAGTTTACGAACAAGGATTACAAATATATATCGCTCAAAGAGATAAACTTCAAGCCGCTTTCAACGGAACAGGTATGTGAGATTTATGCAAAGAGCAGGTGTGTTCTTGATATTGAGCATCCCAAACAGAACGGAACAACAACACGTCCCGTTGAAATGCTTCCTATGCGCAAAAAAATTATAACTACAAACGCTCACGTAAAGAATTTCAGTTTTTATAATGAGAACAATTTTCTTATAATCGATAGAGAATTACCTGTGATTTCTGAAGTGTTTTTTGACAGCGAGTATATTGCTGTCAGTGATGAGATTTTGGCTGAATATTCTCCTGGTAGTTTTGTTAATAAGCTTATTAGTGATTAGTGGTGAAAAATATGTGTAAAGTTTTGGTTTTATTGGCAACATATAATGGGGAAAACTTTGTTAGAGAAATGATTGATTCTGTTTTAATGCAGGATTATGATGATTTTCATATTATTTTATCGGATGATGGTTCAAGTGATGAAACTGTGACAATTCTTGAAGAATACGCCCAGAAATATCAAGAAAAAATAACTCATTATAAGTCAGGTCACAAATTTGGAAATGCACAGAATCATTTTATGCATTTGTTGGAGAATTTTCATGATGCTCCGTATATTATGTTTTGTGACCAAGATGATATTTGGCATTCAGACAAAATAAGAAAAACCATTGAAAAGATGCAAGAAATTGAGATAGACGGAAAGCCTGCATTGGTTCATACAGATCTTCTGGTTGTCGATAGTATGCTTAATAAGATTGCTGATTCTTTTTGTACATTTTCTAAGCTTGATGGTAATCGGTTGGCTTTGAATCAGCTGTTGGTTCAAAATGTGGTTACCGGTTGTACGTTGATGATAAATAACGCCCTGGCACAGCTTAGTTGTCGTTGTCCGTTGCCAAAAGAAGCACAAATGCACGATTGGTGGATTGCAATAATCTGTTCTGTTTTTGGAAGGTCGGCTTTTTTAGATTATCCCACTATCGAT
>JAZOOE010000234.1:0-8180 GCA_045654865.1 Acutalibacteraceae bacterium
AAATGCTATAACACCGACAACAAGTGACATGGGAATTGAAACCCACCTGAACTGAGTTGTGCCTGCAATTATTGCGGCAATGTAGAAGACGTGTCCGAATGCGAAGGAGGAGAAGCCTGCCTTTGTAAGGAAGTCCTCATCCTGATTATACATAAACTTCATATCAAGCCATATATCACCGAGAATTCCGCATACAAGACCTGCAATGACGAGTCCTGCATAAAGAGAGGGCTTACCGATAGTAAGGAAAACACCCGTGAGGATGAACATAACACTTGTGACGGATTTGAGCATAAGTGATTTTACGTTCGTCTTTTTAACTCTTAAAGCCAAGAAAGCACAGAGGCTTAATAAGCCGATAAGCACGGTACAGCTGTAAAGAATAAGAGAAGTGTCCATATAAAAAACTCCTTAGAAATAATTTGATTAAATAATAGCACAAGTTTTTTTGTTTTTCTACAGTTTTTGAAAAAAAGTAATTGAATAAGAGTTATCCTTATGATAAATTAATCTTATAAAGGAGTGTGTTATTATGAGAATAATGAGCTTTAACGTGCTTTGTGCAGGACACGACGGAAGAGAATGGGAAAACCGTATTACCCGTGTCATTGCCGCAATAAAAGAAAATGATCCCGATTCCTTCGGCGTTCAGGAGGCGCATATTGGCTGGATGAATGCCCTTTGCAAAAATCTGCCCAAATACGATTTTGTTGGTGTGGGAAGAGACGACGGCAAGGAGGAAGGAGAATTTTCTGCTGTTTTCTATAAAAAAGATAAGTTTACCCCCGGTGAAAAGGGAAATTTCTGGCTTTCAGAAACACCCGACGTTCCCGGACGCGGTTGGGATGCAGCCTGTATCAGAATCTGCTCTTACGTTATGCTGACCGAAAAGGCTACAGGTAAAAAATTCTGCCATTTCAACACTCATCTTGACCACGTAGGACTTGTGGCAATGCAGAAGGGCGCAGAGCTTGTAGCAAAGAAGGCCGCCGAAATCTGCACGGATTGTCCCGCTGTATTTACGGGCGACTTCAACGTAACTCCCGAATCCGCTCCCTGTAAGGCAGTAAAGGACGGCGGTTTTGTTGACTCAAGAGACGTTGCTGAAGTTACGGATGCGGGCATTACCTTTCACGCATGGCTCGGAGAGGAAAAATACCGCTCCGTTATCGACTATGTTTTTGTCAAGGGTGACATAAAGGTAAAGGAATTCAGAGTAGAAAGAAGAGAATTCCTCGGAGACGTGCCCTCTGATCACTATCCCGTAATCGCCGATATTCAGTTCTGATATAATGGCAATCGGTACGATTTTTAACATACAGAGGTTTTGTATAAACGACGGACCGGGAATCAGAACTACAGTATTCTTAAAGGGCTGTCCGCTTAAATGTAAATGGTGTCATAATCCCGAATCCGCAGAGGACTCCTTTGATATGATGTTTTCTGCGGGAAAATGTGTGGGATGCCGTAAGTGCGACAGTGTGTGTGACAACGCGGTTCACGGCTTTGATAACGGACATACCCTGCAAAGGGATAACTGCACCTTCTGCGGAAAATGCACAGCTGTATGTCCCATGGATGCCCTTGAAATTTCAGGAAAGCGTGTTACCTCAGACGAGGTCATAAGAGCTGTTTTATCTGATAAGGAGTTTTTTGAGGACTCGGGCGGCGGTCTTACTCTTTCGGGCGGCGAGCCGTTTATGCAGTTTGATTTTCTTATTGACGTTCTGAAAAAAGCCAAGGAAAACTCTCTTCACGTCTGTATTGAGACCTCGGGTGCTGTACAGTCCGAAAGGCTTCTTGAAGCTTCACGGTATACGGATATTTTTCTTTTTGATTATAAGCTTACCGATTCCGTGCTTCATAAGGAGTACGTGGGATGTGACAACGGGCTGATTCTTCAGAACCTCAGACGTCTTGATGAAGCAGGCTGTAAAATAATTCTCAGATGCCCCATAATTCCCGATGTGAACGACTGTGATGAGCATTTCAAGGGGATAGCAGAGGTCGCCGAGAACACAAAAAATGTGACAGGAGTTGAAATTGCGCCCTATCACGAGCTGGGACTTTCTAAGTCAGCAAGGCTTTCTGCGGCTGTAAATGTATTCCGTGTTCCCGAAAATGCTGAGGTACAAGGGTATATTGACCGTATCAAGGAGTATACGGCTAAGCCGGTAAAGAAAATGTAAAAAAAGAAGACTCGGAAATGCATTTGACGTGCAACTCCGAGTCTTAACTATTAAAATTTAACTTTATCCGAGAGGATGAAAAAGATTGCCGAGGTATTCAAAAAGAGTGCAGACGAGATTTATTAATATTGCGTAGGATACGGGCATAAGAAAATCAAGTCCCTCAACTGTGATAACGGGTTCGGTTGATGAGCCTAAGCCGGTCTCATAAAGCACTTCAAGAACGGCAACTGCAATAAGCTCATTGCCTGCTGCGCTGGGATGGATTTTGTCGTCGGCAAAGTTATCTGCATTCCCGTTAAGTGCCTGTGCAACCTCGACGATAATTATTTCATCGGGATGCTCGGCGTTATATTTTCTTATCATTTCATTGAGCTTATCTCCGCCCAACTGATATACCTTACCTGCGGCACCGTCCTGAGGATTGTATACGGTCTGCAAAAGCACAGCGGCATCAGGATTAAGCTCGTTGATTCTGTTCATAATCTCGCACAGATCCTCATAGTATGCATCTGCAATTTCATCAAAGCCGTCAGTGTTTCTTTTGGTAAGATACTCGAAGGCAAGTCCCATAATATTGTCTGTAAGGAAGTTGTTGCCGCCGATAGAAATATTTATTATTTCGGCATCGGCTACGCTTGCTCGGATCTTTTCACCGTCAGTGAGCATTGTAAGGAGAACGCCGGATGTGATTCCCGGAATAGAGTGGTTTACGTAGTTATAGCCGTTTGTTTCGGCAACTATCTTACCGTAACAGGCTTCAACGGTATTCACCATTCCCGAGCCGAAAGCGATTGAGTCACCGAGGACAACATAGTCAACAGCTTCCTCCTGTGCAAAAGCGATGACAGCAAAGCAGGAAACAGCTGTTAAAACACTTAAAAGAACGGAAATAATTTTTTTCATAAGAAAGCCTCTTTTCAAAATAAAATTATTCTTGTTTTTCTATATCGTAATACCTGATGAGAGCAAAGTAAAGTAAATTTTTAAAAACAACGGATGAATTTCAAAAAAAACGTGTTTTCTTGAAGTCCGTTTGCATAAAAGAAAAAATGACAGGCTACTGAGGAATCTGTCGTTTTTTCGTGTAAGGACTATAAAAGAGATACTTTTGCTCGGTAAAAGTGAAATTGAAGCCTGCTGTTTCTGTGGTATTATATTTGCCGTTAAAAATGCCGGAAGGGCAATATCACCGAGTGCAAGCCGAATATCACCGCGAAGCAATAAACTGTTGCAGGTGAATATAAATAAAAACGACACCTAATTTTGATACAAAGATTTTAGCGTTGTGCAAAATTTTCGTAGTGTTGTGCAAGTTTTCTCTTGCGTTGTGCATCAGATTATTATTGCTTTTAATAATCAGTATTTAAGTCGTTATTCATCATAAAATTTCATCGGGTCAACATCCAACTGTTTGCAGATTCTGATTATCACATCAAATGATGCACCACCGATATCACGGGACAGCAAGGTCATTAAAGTGCTGTAAGGTATATCGGCTTCAATGGCGAATTGTCTCAAGCTCGAATATCTGTCAAGAATCAGATTCCTAAGTTTCTGTTCCCTGTTCATTTTGGTTCCTCTGCAACGATTACTTTAACTCCTGTATCTTCGAGTGCTGTAATCTGCTCTTCGGCACAGTCCCAATCGGTGATAATTGTATCAAATTCATTCGCATTACATACCTTTATAAAAGAATTCACACCGATTTTTGAACTTGGTAGTAAAAGATACTTTCGTCTACTGTTTTTAAGAACAATTCTCTGAAAAGTTGCAGTTTCATCCGAACCGTTTGAAAGTCCGAAATCAGCCGTTAAACCCGAACCCGTAATAAAACAAGCATCAAAGTGCAGCTTACTTACAAAATCTATTGCAAAAGTGTCAACAACAGAGCCGCTTTTACGCATTTTTCCGCCTGCGATATAAACATCAACATTTTCAAAAGTTCTCAGTTCCTTGGCAAAGTCAACACAGTTTACAACAACCGTAAAATGAATATCCTTCGGCAGAAGAGATATAACAATGTGACCGAAAGAACCGCTTGTAAGATAAACTATATCATTTTCCTTGATTTCATTAACTGCAATTTCTGCAATTGCTTTGTAATTAGGAAATATCGTCATATTGTCATACTGACGGTTCAAAGGCGGTATAACACGGACCTGACTCAAAATAATTGCACCGCCGTGAGTTCTTTTGCAGATACCTTTTTGTTCAAGAATTCGCAGATCACGCCTTGCAGATTCATCTGATATTCCGTATTTTTCAGTTATTTCGGCAATTGTAATTTTACCGTTTGTTTTGATTATATCTGATATTTCCTGATGTCGTTCTTCCATAAACATAAGAAAACCCTCCGCAATATTAATTTATCGGCTCCGACGATATTATAATACAACACATTCGGAAACAAATCAATAGTTTCGGTAATCGGATTTGCGTATATTTAAAATTGATGTACTAATGATAATGCCCCATTGAGATTGCAGGTTTTCTGAAAAAAATGATTATGGCTATCGGTCAAAAAAACCTTCGAAAAATTGTTTTTCCGAAGGTTTTTTATCTTATTCAGGCATTTGAAAATTTTGCTATCTCATAACACAAGACTTATAATAGCTTTATTTCAGATTTGCCTTGGCTGTATTAATGGAAGATATTAAAATTCTTTTTATTTCCAGACAATCTTCTATTAATGAATTGTGCATTTTTTCGTCTATATATTCTGACATATAAAGAAGCTTTATCCAATATTCAGTTTCGGCAGTTTCCTTTAGAGCGATATGCATTTTAGCAATGAAATCAGCAGCACTTTGTCCGTAATTTGCTTCGTTAATGTTAGCTCCGATGCTTGTCCCGCTGCGGATTATTTGTTTTGCTATGGGCAATCCTTTTTTGTTTTTAATTAAGAAATCGTGCAATTTTACAATTCTCGAAGCAAATATTATAGATTTATCAATCAGAATATTTTCTTTCATATTCTCACATCCTTTATAGGCATTATATAATAGCTGATATGAAATTACAATCGGGTGCGGGTGTCCCGCCCGACATTATTCATTATTAATTATTCATCAGCTTTGCGGCTTCATTATTCATTCGAAAATCCGTTCTATTTAATGAATAATGAATGATGAATATTGAAGAATGAATAATACAAACGAAAATCCGCCCACTTGCGTGAACGGATTTTCGTTTGGCGGAGTAGGAGAGACTCGAACTCTCGCGCCGGTTTCCCGACCTACGCCCTTAGCAGGGGCGCCTCGTCACCAACTTGAGTACTACTCCAATTGATAATCGTGATGATTATATATAAAAAATGGCGGAGAGAGTGGGATTCGAACCCACGGTACCCGTAAGAGTACGACGGTTTTCAAGACCGTTCCGTTATGACCACTTCGGTATCTCTCCAATTAGCATTAGTTATATTAGCATAATACATTGCGATTGTCAAGAGCTTTCTGTAATTAATATAAAAAAATATTTTTTGTCTTGGTAGGTGTCGCAAAATAGTCTTCTTTTTTTGCCTCTGATGAAGTGAAATATTAACATATTGTTAATGAGATTGGGCAACTTTAACGTTTATATACTAACAGACATCAATCTCGTTGCTAAGTGTTGTTTAAAGTTTATTAACATATTGACAAGTAAAACCAAATGTAATAAAATGAAGATAAGAATTATTGTTGAAAGGAGACAATAAAATGAAAAAAATTATTACATTTTTAGTCGTTTTTTCTCTTGCTTTTATGATGATGGCACCGTTGGCATCAGCTGCCTCGACGGAGAGACTGCCTATTGTTTATATCCGTGGAAACGGTGAGCCCCTTTATGATGCAGAGGGTAACGTGCTTGTAACCGGATTTGATAACTTTTCCTTCGGTGGCGACTCTGAGGAAGAGGAAGCTGATGCAACTAAGGATAAGATCGTTGAAGCTGCCGTAAACATTCTCAAGCCCTTTGTTCTTGAGGGTATGCTTTTTGATGAGTGGGACAACTACGGCAAGGCTATATATGATGAGCTTGCACCCCTTTTTGGTGATGCCGGGCTTGATGAAAACGGTAATGCAAAAAACGGAACAGGTGTTTCTGCTTCACAGCTTGCTTACTCAGAAGCAAATTCAAAGAGCAGCTATCTTTACAACATCGGAAGCGATTATGAATTCTGCTTTGACTGGAGACTTTCTCCCTATGATCACGTTGACAGACTTCATCAGTATGTCCTGAATATTATGGCTGCCACCGGTAAGACTCAGGTTAATATGTATGCAAGATGTATGGGCGGCGGTCTTCTCATGGCTTATCTTGAAAGATACGGTGATCAGGGACATATAAAGAATGTTATGTTCGTTGACGTGCTTTCCAATGAATCAACTGTTATTTCAAAGGCTATGAGCGGCAAGATAGAGTTTGATGCTGACTACCTTGAGAAATATATGGGACAGCTTGACTATCTCGGAAGAATCGGTATGGGACAGGGCTTTGTGTTTACTGAAATCCTCAACGAAATAGTATTCAAGACAATGGATTTCTTTAATCAGATAACTGTAACAGACGGACTTCTTGACGGTGTTGAGGCTCTTTATGCAAGACTTTATGAGGCTCTCATTCCTGCAATTCTTCACGCTGCAGGTATGGCAACTCAGGTTAACTACTGGACTTGTGTTGCAGAGGATGATATGGATGAAGCACTCGAGCTTATGTTCGGTAAGGAAGGCTCCGAGCTTCGTATAAAGTATTCAGGTCTTATAGATAAGATTCTTTACTACAGAGAGCACGTATCCTCCGATCTTACGGGCTTCTATGATACTCTTACCGAGAATGGAATTTATTTCGGCTTTGTTGCAAAGTACGGCTTCCTTAATGCTCCCTTT
This sequence comes from Acutalibacteraceae bacterium, assembly GCA_045654865.1. Lineage (GTDB taxonomy): Bacteria > Bacillota > Clostridia > Oscillospirales > Acutalibacteraceae > RUG806. The sequence continues at coordinate 7,061 of JAZOOE010000234.1, forward strand.
ACAGAAGAGGCAGAGTTGATCTGTGATGCTTTGGTTGCTGTTACACACGCAACCTTCGGTGCAACTACCGCTCCCGTATGCACAACATTTACCGATGAATACGTAAACAACCGTATTGCAGAGGGTAAGGGAAAATATATTTCAGCTGACAGAATGGTTGACCTTTCAACTGCTTATGCACCTGACAGAACATGGGTGCTTAAGAATGCTCATCACGATGTAATTGAACCCTTGCTTCCTGCTATCAGGGAATTCCTTAACGGTACAAATGAAACTGTTGATACCGTAGTATCAGCAACTCAGTTTATGGTTTATGACGTTGAAACAAACACAGTAGCAGCTATGACAACCGAAAACTGCGGCGATCTTGAGTTTATGTATATTGCCGAGGAGCCCAAAACTCCGTTCTCAATCCTTACTGCATTTTTTAACTTCATTTCAATGCTTATTGATCTTTTAAGCAGTGTATTTGAGGGAAGCTTTGATATGGGAAGTCTTTTCGGTTGATTTTGTCGGGCAATTCAGCTTGAATCCTTGCAATTGCGGGGCTGTAAAAACGAAGGTTTTTACAGCCTCTTGTTTTATTATTATACGGCTAATTGACAAAAAAATATCAAACCCCTTTAATAAATCTTGACATATATATTTCTTTTTTATATACTGAATATAATGGAAAAAATGTGTTTTTCTAAAGAAAGGAAGGCTGTTTTATGGATAAAAAATATGATGCGCTGTTTACCCCTTGGAAAATAGGTAATTGCGAGATCAAGAACAGAATCGTTATGTGTCCTATGGGTGGAACATCACTTTTCGGTTGGTTTGAGCTCGGCGGTTGTCATTTTGATAAGGAAGCAGCAAAGCTTTTTATTGAAAGAGCAAACAACAATGTTGGTCTTATTATCCCTGGTATCGCTCCTCTTCGTGATACATTCTGGGGTAAATGGCTCTGGCAGAATCCTAAGATGTTTGAAGAACTTAAAGAGTTTATGGACGAAATCCATAAGACAGGTGCAAAACTCTTTATTCAGTTAACTGCTGGTATGGGTAGAAGCTGGGCTATTACAGAACTCGTAGCACCACTTCACAGAAATAAGTTTACAAGAGCACTTGTAAAGCCTAT
>JAZOOE010000235.1:0-5610 GCA_045654865.1 Acutalibacteraceae bacterium
AGGTCCTCGTCACGGAAGCAACGTGCAATCTGCATATATCTGTCAAAGCCTGCAACCATTGAAAGCTGCTTGTAAAGCTGAGGAGGCTGGGGAAGAGCATAAAATTCGCCGTTATGAAGACGTGAGGGAACAAGGAAGTCACGTGCTCCCTCGGGAGTTGATTTCATAAGAATGGGAGTTTCTATTTCAATAAAGCCGTTGTCATAGAAATAGTCTCTTGTGATCTTTGTAACCTTGTTACGAAGAAGAATATTGCTCTGAAGGTCGGGACGGCGGAGGTCAAGATAACGGTATTTTAATCTTGTTGTCTCTGCTGTCTGACAGTTAGGTACGATTTCAAAGGGAGTGGTTTCACTCTTTGCGAGAATTCTCAACTCTTCAACAAAGATTTCAATATCGCCTGTGGGGATCTTATCTGTTTTTGCTGATCTTTCTCTGATTTTTCCTCTTGCGGCAAGCACGTATTCGCTTTTTGCAAGTGCCGCCTTTTCAAAAACACTCTTTTCGGTCGTTTCATCAAAGGCAAGCTGAATTACACCGGTTCTGTCTCTGAGGTCGATAAATATTAATCCTCCGAGATTTCGTGAACGCTGTACCCAGCCGAAAACGGTTACCTCTTCGCCGACGTTAGCCGCGCGGAAGTTGCCGCAATAGTCTGTTCTTTTCATTCCTGCTACAAATTCCATTATAATAATCCTCCGTTAAAAGGGTAAATCTGTTAAATCATCTGAACTGTTGACAATATCGTCAATAGAAATTGTCATAAAGCTGTCCGTGAACGTATCCAATGCGCATTCAAGTGTTTCACCGTTGTCCATATTTTTGACCTTGATGGCACCTGTGTTTATTTCATCCTCTCCGATAACTGCAAGGAAACGGACGTTCTTCTTATTTGCGTACTTTAACTGTGCTTTTAATGAGCGTTCGCCGAGATCGGTAATAGCTGAAATTCCCTCGATTCTGAGTGCATTTGCTATTTTAAGTGCAACTGCGGAATAATCCTTGCTTGCAGGTGCAAGATAAATGTCAGGTCTTGCATCGGAGGGAAGTCGGCATTCATTTGCTTCAAGGAGAAGCAGTAATCTTTCCATTCCCATACCGAAGCCGCAAGCGGGAAGCTGATTGCCGCCAAGCTCTTTAATGAGTCCGTCATATCTGCCGCCACCGCAAACGGTACCCTGCGCTCCGATTCCGGTTGAAACAAACTCAAAAACAGTCTTTGTGTAGTAATCAAGACCGCGTACGATTCTGGGATTTACTGTGTATTCGATGCTCATTTCATCAAGATGGTGCTTGACCTCTTCAAAGTGCACATTGCATTCATCGCAGAGATAATCAAGAACAACGGGCGCATTTTTTGCAATTTCAGAGCATATCGGTGATTTGCAATCGAGAATTCTCATAGGATTCTTTTCAAGTCTTGAAAGACAGGTTTCACAAAGTGAATCTTTTTGAGATTTGAAATAATCAAGAAGAGCAGAGTGATAATTCTTTCTGCATACGGGACAACCGATAGAATTAATTTCAAGCTTTATATCTGAAACTCCGAAGAAATCAAAAACGTTATCTGCAAGAGCTATGATCTCTGCGTCAGCTGCAGGAGCGCCGCTTCCGAGACATTCAACACCGAATTGGTGGAATTCTCTGAGTCTTCCTGCCTGAGGCTTTTCATATCTGTAGCAGGATGTAAGATAAAAGAATTTTTGAGGCAAGGGCTCATTGAAAAGTCCGTGCTCAAGGAAAGCTCTTACCGTACCTGCCGTTCCCTCAGGGCGCAAAGAAATTGAACGATTGCCGTTATCATTGAAGGTATACATTTCCTTCTGAACAACGTCAGTCGTATCACCGACACCGCGCTGGAAAAGCTCGGTGTGCTCAAATACGGGTGTTCTGATTTCTTTGAAATCATAAAGTGCAGCTGTATCTGCAAGGAAATTTTCGAGGAAACGTATTTTTTTGCTTTTGTCGGGAAGTGTATCAAGCGTTCCTCTGGGTGCTTTAGTTAAAAGTGCCATTATATCAACCTCAGAAAATTAAAGTGTAATCAGATTATTTGACAAGATTTCTCCAGTCGAGATCTCCTCTTTCAAGACCTCTTACCAATGATTCGGCAGTTGCTATATTTGTCGCAACGGGAATATTGTGTACGTCACAAAGGCGCAAAAGATCATTGTCATCGGGCTCGAAGGGCTTTTTGTTAAGCGGATCGCGGAATAAAAGAAGAAGGTCAATTTCATTACACGAAATGAGTGAACCTATCTGCTGCGCTCCGCCCTGAGAACCGGCAAGAAACTTTTTGATGGGGATGCCGGTTGAATCTTCAATAAGCTTACCCGTAGTAGAAGTTGCGCATAATGAATGATGACTTAAAATTCCGCAATAGGCTATACAGAATTGAGTCATAAGTTCCTTTTTTGAATCGTGTGCTATAAGTGCAATGTTCATAAATCCACCATCCTTAATATTCTAATGATTTTATTCCTTAAATAATAACAGATTATAACATAATATTAATAATTTTTCAATATCTATTTGAGCTGTGAAATGTTCAGCTCAACGTTGCGTCCGGATATTCTTCCGGCAAGCCGCAGAAACGCATTGTCGCTTCTTTTGGTTTTTAATTTTTTATCGCTTACGGTCGAGTATTGAATGTTTTTATCCTCGGGGACGATACCAATCAGCTGAACCACTGTTTTGTCTATTATATCGTCTACAGTCAATAATTTTCCTTTTTTTGCTGCTTTCAGATCGTATCTGTTGATAATAAGACGATTTTCGTTGATTCCTGCATCGGAAAGAGTTTTTGCTACCTTTGCCGCTCCCTTGACGGAGACCTCGTCTGCCGTTGCAACCACAAGGCTTTTTTCTGCTGCTGCGGCTGCTCTCTGAAGTCCCTTGCCGATACCTGCGGGAGCATCAAGTATTATAAAATCAAAGCTGTCCGCAAGACTGTCTACGGCGGCCTTGAAATCCTCATCGGAAACGTCGTAAATTGCGTTTGCGGGTGAAGGAAGAAGAGAAAGCTTTTCTGATATTCCGATCAGTGCATCATTCGGCTCACATTGCTCAAGGATAATGTCATGCCACGTGAAATTTACCGATTCTGTTGCGCTCAGCATAATGTCCAGAGAGGAGAGTCCCGCATCACAGTCAATAAGAAGTGTCCGGAAGCCCGATTCGGCAAGCGCAATTCCTATTCCCTTGCATATCGTTGATTTTCCGACACCGCCTTTTCCCGATGCCGTTATTATTTTTATTGCCAAGTCTGACGCCTCCTTACCAGATAACTGTATTTTCCTTTTGTGCAGTGTCTGCAGCATTCATTTGTGAGAAATAATACTCAAATATGTCAGCCGCAACCTGAGCGGTGGATGAACCGCTACCTGCATTTTCAATAACTACGGTAATTGCAATTTCGGGATTCTCATAAGGGCCGAATGCAATAAGGAATCCGTCTGTGCCCTCGACGATATTACCGTCAACAACCAGTGTTTTCTCGGCTGTACCTGTTTTACATGCAACCTTATATTCAAGATCTCCAAGATACGGAGCACAAGAGCCCTCGTTTGCAACAAGATACATTCCTCTTTTTACCGTGTTGAGGGTGCTTTGTGAAATATTTGTTTCTACTGCAATTTCCGGCGTTCTTTCAAATAACAGCTGAGTGTGATCCGAAGAAACGATTTTGTCAATGATATACGGAACGTAGCGTGTGCCGCCGTTGGCAACTGTTGCGCAGTAGTTATTAAGCTGTAATGGTGTGAATGAGTTATCGGACTGACCGATAGCCGCAAGCAGAGTTTCACCTGCTTTCCATCCGAGTCCCAGAGAATCTCTGTATTCAATACCGGCAAGGATTCCTTTGCCCTCTGCAATTTCAATTCCGGTTTTCTGGCCGAGACCGAAAAGAGATGAATATGTATTCATTTTTTCGATGCCGAGCTGTCTTGCAAGCTCAAAGAAATAGATATTGCAGGAGTGCTGAAGTGCTTGTTCAACGTTGATCAGACCGTGAGCTGTTTTATTGAAGCAGGCAAATACCTGATCGATATATTCATACTGACCGGTACAATAAACCGTCGTATCGGCGGTTATGATACCCTCCTCAAGGGCGGCAATTGCAATTACGGGCTTCATTGTAGATCCGGGTGAATATGTGTTTTGTAGTGCTCTGTTCCACAAGGGTTTGCCGGGGTTTTCAGCAAGGAGCTCGTAATCGTCATAGTAGGTAGCCAATGAATACGTGGGATAAGAGGAGCTTGCAAGAACAGCACCCGTCTTGACATTCTGTACGATAACCGCACCTGCGGGTACAAGCCCGCTTGCCAAGGCTTCCTCGGAGGTTACTGCAAGAATCTGCTTTTCAAGGGATTTATCTGCAATCTCCTGAAGATTGTTGTCAATTGTTAAAAATACGGTTGCGCCGGTCTGAGGTAAAAGAGAATAGCTTCTCAATACTTCATCGGCGGTATTTACTGAAAATGTAAGAATTCCGTTGGTGCCCCTAAGATATTCTTCAGTTGCACTTTCGATTCCGCTTTTCCCGATTTTATCGTTAAGCAGATATTGCTTGTTTGTTATCTGTTGTTTTTGTTCCTCTGTAAGATTGGGATTGTTTAATTCCTCCGTGGTCTTTTGCTTCTGATAATTGTATTCCTCTGCGCTTATTGCACCGACAACACCGAGAATATGAGAGGCGGCTGTACCGTTGCCTGAGTAATTTCTTGTTGTTGATATGCCCGCTTCAACTCCGGGAAATAAGTCGCGGTTTTCTTTTATGTAAGCTAACGTATTGACGGAAATTCCTTCTGCAAAGGTGTAGGGAAGAGATACCGAAAAATACATTTTTGTCATATTGTATCTAACGGAGGCAATATTTCTTGCATCTGCAGGTGAATACTCCTCAAGGCTGAATTTTTCAATCAGAACGTCGAGGCAATTTCCTGCTGTGGCATAGGAGTTTACGGCACACATCTGATCGGATTTCAGATAGTCTACGGAAGCCTTCTCGTTTTCATTGTAGCTTATATTGCCGTTTTCGTCAAAAATGAGAGGTAATGAGTCTATCCATTCCTCAGAATTGTTGCCGAGTAAAATTATTAAATTGTGAATAACTGCATTTTTTTCTTTGTTGTCAGAGGGAAACTCAAGAGCATTAAAGATTATGGTGTTTACTTGCTCGTTGTAAACGAGAGCGTTACCGTTCGTGTCAAGAATTTCGCCTCTCGGAGCCGATACGCTGATATCGTATGTGGATACCGCCGAATCGGAAAAGAAGTCCTCGGCATTGACCAGCTGAATGTTAACGAGCATTCCCGCAAAGCCTGCAAATGAAAGACAAAAAATTAATGCAACCGCAAGGACTCTTTTGTTGATTTTTTCGTTCATTGTAATTTAACCTTTTCAGAATTTTTCTGCTTGTGTGAAGACCTTGGCGCAAAACCGCAGCTAACGTTATTTGCCGGTATCAACTGCCAGTTCCGCAGCAAAGAAATCGTGGATGCAGACAGCGAAGAGTTCCAGACCTATGTCGTGAAAAACTATCTCGATCTGATCGAATTTGCCAACGGAGATCCGGCAGAATCCGAGTGGGCAAAACTTCGTGCAGAC
>JAZOOE010000236.1:0-20590 GCA_045654865.1 Acutalibacteraceae bacterium
GAAGATTTTTTCTCGGGAGGATTTTTGGCAATTCAAGGCAAAACCGGAGTCAATCCTTTCGGATTGACGAGGATTTTAACGAAGAAGTGGCGGAAATCAGCCGAGAAAAAACACGGTTCGGATTATTGCCGTCACCCTAAGGAGGGCGTTTTAATGTATAACAACGAAAACTGGAATTTCCCCGAGGAAAAAAAGGAGGAGCTTATAACCGCTCTGACAAACGAGCTTTCGTCTCTTCGCAACAAGGCTGAGATAAGCCAAGATGAGCTTTCCTCGCTTATCGGAATTTCAAGACAGACCTACGGCGATATGGAGAGAAAGAAGAGAAGAATGTCTTGGGGCACCTATCTTTCCCTTGTGATGTTCTACGATTATAATGAAAAGACTCACGATATGCTTCGTAACATCGGAGTTTTTCCCTATTCACTTGTCAAGACCTTCAACGGCGGCAAGGAGCACGAGCTTGTGGAGCTTGAGAAAATAGCCTCCCCCGCTATGAAGGATATTCTTAACAGTCTTGACGATCAGGCATTCAATACCATCAGAACGATGATAATGCTTGAATATGCCCGTTGCACGGGACTTCCCGGTGAAGCAGTCGTTAAGGCATTTGACGGAATCACGTTTACAAGAATCGACGAAAATGACGTAAAGGCTGCAAAAATGCTCAAGGCAATCAAGGAGAAGAAGAAAAAATAATGACCGCTAAGGAAGTAAAAAGCAAGGTAAGGGGTTTTTGCAGACAGAATAACGTAAAAAAAGACGTGAATTACTCCTTATTATCAGAGATAATTGAAAAATTAGGCTTTACAATCATAGAATTTAATCATATAATAAACAGTAATGAGGTTCAGACACTGATAGACTCTCTCAAGCTTTCCGATTCAGTCCTGAGAACGAGAGGCTTTACTTATGCCGACAGCAAGTTCAGACTTGTTTTCGTGCACGAGGATATGACAGAGGAGGAGAAGACCATTGTTCTTGCACACGAGGCAGGACATATCTTTCTCGGACATCTGTCAAGCGCATCCATAATCGGTAAGGACGTAAGGGAAGAGTTTGAGGCAAATGAATTTGCTCATTTTCTGCTGAACAGAAGTCCCCTCGATAAGGCGGGAGATTATCTTGTCTGTCATAAGTCAGTTCCCATCGCGGCGGTTTCGGTAATTCTTCTCGTCTGTGCGCTGATTTTCGGTGTTTCGCAGATAAGGCGTCAGGCTCAGTATTACGGAGAGTTTTACGTAACCGATACGGGCAACCGTTATCACGAGGCGGATTGTATATTTATAAAGGATAAGAATAATATCGAACGGCTTACCAAGGAGCAGTTTGAAAGCGGAAGATATGAGCGCTGTCATACCTGTCTTCCACCTGACTCAGAAAATTAAGCTTTGCAAGGCAAGGCTGAGATAAAAAAAGAAAGTTGAGGAAATTTTTATGGAAAACAATGCAATCAAGTTTTGCCCCTATTGCAAAACACCCATCAATGAAGGCGACGCAGTTGTAATTTGCCCCGCCTGCCAGACAGCTCATCACGAGCACTGCTGGAACGAGCACAACGGCTGTACTACATACGGCTGTCCCCAGAATACTGCTGCTCAGGCACCTGTTCAGGAAGCTCCCGCATATCAGCAGGCTCCCCAGTATCAGCAGGCTCCCGCATATCAGCAGGCTCCTGTTCAGCAGGCTCCTTATCAGGCTCCTTATCAGGCTCCCCAGCAGCCTCAGTATCAGCCTCCCGTTGCAGCTCCCACAGAGGCTCCCAAGAAGAAAAAGAGCAAGAAGAAGCTCATCATCGCAGCAGCAGCTGTTGTTGTAGTAATCATTCTCATCGCATCTCTCGGCGGTTCATCAGGCCCCAACTTTGATAAGCTTTACAGTGATTATTGCAGCAGCATCTGGGCAGACGTAGGAGCAGACGGCTCATACCTCAGCATCGATACCAATCCTTATGACGAGGATGATAACGGTGTTGCATATTCCGCTGCTGTTACAGCTGTCAAGAACGTTAACAAGGCACTCGGTCTTCCCGATTCTCTTTACAACGATATGGCTGAGACAACATGGTCAATGGGCAAGCAGTCTCAGACCTTCGACAATGTAACTGTTTCATGGACATACCATCCCGACAAGGGTCTTGAGGTTACCTACAAGAAGAACTGATAGAGACAACTTAAAATAGTAAAACCGTTCCGACATCAGTTTTTCCGGTGTCGGAACTATTTTATACATTTCAAAAAAAATATTACCTTAAGGAGAAAATTATTATGGGCAAAGTAAATGTTGTAATTGTTGACGCTACGGGCAATAAGGAGCAGAAGGTTGGTCTTCCCGACGATATCAAGTGCGGTATCATTATGGTGAAGCTTATTGAAAAGATAAATCTTCCCTCAGTAGGCCCCGACGGAAATCCCATCAGCTATAAATTCATTCACAAGGTTACGGGACGTCAGCTTCTCGAGGCTCAGACTCTTGCTGATGCAGGAATCAAGGACGGAGACGTTCTCAGACTTCAGCCTGAAATCACAGCAGGCGGTATAAGATAATGGAAAATTCCTTTGATCTTCGCTCCTCGGATTTTGAGGAGGACAGATACAGCCGATTGCGACTCATCCCTTGGTGGGATCAGCAAAGGCTTTCCTCTGCCTGTATTATGGTTGTGGGAGCCGGTGCCATCGGCAATGAGCTTATAAAAAATCTTGCGCTTCTCGGAATAGGTAAAATCCTCATTTTTGATATGGACAGCATTGAAAGCACGAATCTTACCCGCTCGGTGCTTTACAGAGCAAGGGACGTGGGCAGATTCAAGGCTGAGGTTGCCGCTGAGAGAGCTATGGAAATGAACCCCGACATAAGAGCAAAGGCATTTAATTCAAACATAATCGACGACGTGGGACTGGGTGTGTTCAGAAGAATGGACGTGGTTCTCGGCGGTCTTGATAACAGAGAGGCAAGGCTTTCCATAAATCAGTCCTGCTATAAGGTAAATAAGCCCTGGATTGACGGAGCTATCGAGGTGCTTAACGGCTTTGCAAGAGTGTTTGTTCCCGGAAAGGGTGCCTGCTATGAGTGCACTATGACGGAAACGGACTGGGCTCTTATAAACAAGAGAAAGTCCTGCGCACTGCTTTCCCACGAGGAAATGGCTTCGGGCAAGATTCCCACAACTCCCACCTCCTCATCCGTTATTGCGGGTATTCAGGTTCAGGAGCTGCTCAAGCTTTTGCACAGCGACAGAAATCTTCCCACCCTTGCGGGCAAGGGCTTTGTTTTCAACGGTCTTACTCACGACTCCTACGTGGTGGAATATCAGGAAAAGCCCGATTGTATGAGCCACGATACGTATGAGGATATCCGCGAAACTCCATGGTCGGCAAGAAGCACCACTCTTAAAGAGATTGTTGGCTATATCAAAAAGGAGCTGGGCGAAAACGCCGTGGTTGATTTTGACAGAGATATTGCAATTGATGCAAAATGCTCCTGCGGTGCGAAAAAGGAATTGTTCACACCCGTTCATAAGCTTAAGGGAAATATGCTTGTCTGCCCCGAATGCGGCAAGCCCATGACCTTTGAGAGCATCCACTCTCTTTCGGGTGACGAGGACTTCCTTTCAAAGACACCTCTTGAAATAGGCATTCCTCTGCTTCACATTATCTCGGGCAGAGTGGGAATGAATATGGTATATTATGAATTCTCCGCAGACGAGGCGGAGGTTTTTGAAGGATTATCGGAGGAAAAGATATGACAGCAAGAATGAGAAGACTTGCTTCCGACTGGGAGCAGATCAGAAAAGATTTCAGCGGACACAAAAATATTATAGTGACTCCCGTAGGAGCCGAGCCGCCCGAGAAATATCACGTAACGTATTTTGTTAACGGTGTATATCTTCTTCCCGACGGCAAGATTGAAACCCTCAACCGACACGAGGTTGAAATAACGCTTCATTCCGAATATCCCAGATATAAGCCCCTTTGCAAGATACTTACTCCTATCTATCACCCCAATTTCCGTGACGGACAGATATGTATCGGTGACATCTGGGGCGCAGGTGAATCACTTACGGATATTATCATCAACATCGGCGATATGATTCAGTATCGCTCATGGAACTCCTTCAGCCCCCTCAGCGCAGATGCTGCAAAATGGGCTATTGAGAACAAGCATCTTTTCCCCGTAGGCAATATTGATCTTTACGTCGCAGACTATGCGAGCGCAAAGGACAGCGTTGAGATCGATATGCTTTCAGAGGATGGCGAGTCCGCCGCGGCTCAGGAGGAGACTGCTGCTGAGGCAGCCGCTCCCGAGGAGCCCCGTGGTGACGGAAACGATTTTGAAATAACGGCAGAGGAGCTTGCAGGCATAGAATTTGTGCCCACTGCTGACAGAATGCAGACTATGTCACGTCCTGTCGGCGGCTCAGGCAAGAAGATCAACTTCAAGACTATTCTTGTAAAGGGTGTGCTGTGGGCTCTCATAGGCTCCTTCATAGGCTTCTTTGCAGGTGAAATAGCCGACGGCATCTTCAATGATGCATCTATTGCAAGAATGATGGGCTATGAATATCTCAGCCGTTATTATGAATATAACGAAAAGGCAGACGCCGTATTCGAAAAGGGCTATGCCGAGTTTGAAGCATACTGTGCCGACAACGGCTACAGCACGGGAGATACCGACCTGTTCTCAAGATGGTATTCCTCCGCCGCTTCATCTGAGGCAAGAGAATATCTCAACGATTATCTTGAGTATGACGAGCTTGCAGACGAATATTTCTCAAAGTCATATAACTATGAATTCTCAACGGGTGACGAGCTTGTTGAAACCGCATCAAAGATTTCAAGACTTGATACGGGTATCTGGTCAGCTATTATCGCATTGTTTATTGCTATGTTCTTCGGAATCGGTGAAGGTATATTCTACGGCTCTAAGGGCAACGCTCTCAAGTATGCCGCTATCGGTGCCGCTGTTGCTCTTATCTTCGGACTTATCAGCGGATATTTCGCACAGTATCTCTACGGCGAGGTTCTTCCCGACGATGCGGGACTTGCTCAGAGAGCTCTGTTCAGAGGTATTGCATGGGCAATAATGGGCTTTGGTATCGGTGTTGCCGTAGGTCTTATCAAGATCGACAAGAAGAGAATTCTCTTCTGCTCACTTGGTGGTCTTGCAGGCGGCTTCTTCGGCGGCTTCCTCTTCGACTTTATCTGTGAGATCGTTCCCGGCGACGTTGTTGCAAGAGGCGCAGGTATTGTTATTATGGGACTTCTTATCGGTATCGGTGTCGGACTTCTTGAGCAGTTTGCAAAGCAGGCATGGCTTAAGGTTATCAGAGGTGAATTCGAGGGCAAGGAATACCTTGTATTCGCAGGCACCACAAGCATCGGTAACAATAACAAGAACACTATTGTTCTCTTCAAGGATAAGCTTGTCGGCCCCCATCATTGTGATATTGTGCTTGAGGGCGGCAAATACGTGCTTGTTGACTGCGGCACACCTATGGGAACCGTTGTCAACGGTAACAGAATTGGAAGACACGTGCTTCGTCAGGGCGACGCAATTGCCGTGGGTAATTCCGTTCTCGTATTCAATACAAAATAAAATTTCGGCAAACGGCAGTAAAAGCACTGCCGTTTGCTACCGCATTTAATAAAACCCGAAAAATCGGAAGGGCATTCAGCCGTAATCCGAAATTGAATTTACGGAGTGATAAATATGGCAAAGAAAAAGGGTGGCTCAAAAAAGAGCAAAAAGCAGGTGGCTCTTCCCGAAAACGCGTTGCCTGTAAATATTCAGCTTGTGGGCACGGAGTCTGAGGCTGATGTAAGAATTTATATCTCACGGACGGTTCATAAGGAAATATGCAAACAGACACAAAAAAGTCTTCCGAAAGCAACCGGAGGCTTGCTTATAGGTGACGTTATAGAGGAAAACGGAAAAAAGAATGTTGTTATATCGGCCTTTATAAAAGAAAAATACGCTGAGTGTACTGACGTAACGGTTAAGTTTACATCCGAAAGCTTCGTGTATATGCATGAGCAGATGCTCGATAATTATCCGGATAAAAATGTTGTAGGCTGGGTTTTCTCTCAGCCGGGGAACGGCATTATGATTTCGCAATCCGTTGTATTTCTTCACAACACCTTTTTCGGAGGAGACAAAGTACTTTTTGTTGTTGATCCCGTGGAAAATGAAGAAGGCTTCTGTTATACGGAAAGCGATGGTCTCAGCTTAAGTAAAGGGTACTATCTTTTTGATTCCGCCGGGCAGGAGCTTTCAGATAGTATCGGTCAGGGATTTTTCGGTCGGATTATGCATCGCTTCTTTCCGAAGTCCTGATTCCCCATAATGGCTTGTTATGAAAAGTATCATCGGATGCCTTAAAAGATAACGGTTTGTTTTTGTAAGACTTAACGGCACAGCCGAAATTGAATTTACGGAGTGATAAATTTGGCAAAGAAAAAGGGTGGCTCAAAAAAGAGCAAAAAGCAGGTATCTCTTCCCGAAAACTCGTTACCTGTAAATATTCAGCTTGTGGGTAAACAATCTGCGGATTCGGATAAAAAGATTTATATTTCTCAGCCTGTGTATAAGGAAATACACAGATTCGCACAGAACAAAACCACCGTTGAAACCGGCGGTGTGCTTAGGGGTGTTATGATTGAGGAGTTCGGAAAAAAGAATATCGTTATATCTGCCTTTATTGAGGCAAAATACAGCGAGGGCACTCCTACAACACTTACATTTACTCACAAAAGCTGGGACGAAATCGCTAAGGAAGAAGAGAAATATAAGGGGACGTTGAGATTAGGTTGGATACATACCCATCCCGATTTCGGCATTTTCCTTTCTGACTACGATAAGTTTAATCAGAAAGAATTTTTCAAAGAGGAATGTCAGGTAGCTTACGTTATTGATCCCATTCGACACGAAGAGGGCTTCTACTGCTGGGAGAATGGCAACATTGTAAAATGTGACGGCTTTTACCTTTATGATGATATAGGCGTTAAGCTTGACGTTGTTGAGGAGAAGGACGGCACTGTATCGGCAAAAAGAGTGTCTGATGGCCCCTTATCCTTTAAGAACGTGCTTCTCGTTATGCTCACCTTTGTGGTTTTCGTGCTTTCATTCCTTGTATTTTCTCTCTCGGGTGAGATAAAGGAGTTAAAGTCAAATCTGCAGAGCGTTGTAAATTCCGCAAATCAGAGCATTATGGTTATTCAGTCAGAGCTGAACTCCGTTTATGCTCAGCTTGATAAGATAAACGACGAGCTCTTCCCCGAGGAAGAGACAACAGCAGTGGCAGAAGAAAATAATCAATAATCGGAAGGTATATTAATATGTTTGAATTTGAAGGAAAGAATTGTCCTTTTTGTAAAACTCCCTTTAAGGAAACAGATCAGATAGTTGTGTGCAGCTTCTGCGATATGCCTCATCATAAGGATTGCTGGGTAGAAAATCAGGGCTGTACCACCTTCGGCTGCTCGGGCACCATAAAGAGTCCCGAGGGTGAGTCATCCGTTACCGCAAGCACAATGAGCTTTGACGGCGGAGTATACGGACAGCCGCCCACCTACGGACAGCAGACCGCTTACGGACAGCAGCCCACCTACGGTCAGCAGCCCGCTTACGGTCAGCAGCCCACTTACACTCAGCAGCCTACATACGGTCAGCAGCCTACATACGGACAGCAGCCCACATACGGACAGCAGCCCGCTTACACCCAGCAGCCCACATACGGACAGCAGCCTACATACGGTCAGCAGCCTACATACGGTCAGCAGCCCGCTTACACTCAGCAGCCTACATACGGTCAGCAGCCTACATACGGTCAGCAGCCTACATACGGTCAGCAGCCCACATACGGTCAGCAGCCCACCTACGGTCAGCAGAACGTTTACACTCAGCAGCCTGCCGACAGAATTTTCTGTCCTCACTGCGGCGCACAGAATTATGCCAATGCATCAAACTGCTATAACTGCGGCGCGCCTCTTGCTATGGTCAACGCCGTGGCAAATGCAAAGACCGCAATAAAGGGCGTTATGGGAAATCTCGGTTCCGGACTTAAAAATCTGGCTTCCGGTGTATCTCAGAATATCAGTAATCTGCAGACAGCCTACAATCAGACAAAGCAGATGAACACACAGTATAACGGACAATATCCGCAAGGACAGTATCAGGGACAGTATAGCGGTCAGTATCCCCAGGGACAGTATCCTCAGGGACAGTATCAGCAGACACAATATCCCGAACAGTATCCTCAGGGACAGTATAACGGTCAGTATCAGTCCGCTTCATATCAAGCTGCCCCCTATCAGGGAACACCGACGGCTCCCGATGCTTCTGCTCAGGCGGCTGCGGATATGCCTGCCGTAAACGTTGATCCCGACGAAAACGATCAGCAGTAATTTGATTTTTATGGAGGTGAGCTGCTGTGAACAAGGATGAGCTTGATTTCGATATTGACGTTTATGACGATACCGACGTTGAAGAAGCTTCAGACACAGAGGCTGACAGCTTACAGCTGCCTATGAACTTTTTGTCGCTGGGAGAAATTGCCCCCGATGACGTAAGGATATATATAAGACAAGATGTGTTTAACGCTCTTGAAGAATATGCCGCATCCGACACGTCAACGGAGCTGGGCACCATTCTCATCGGTGATATGTGCCGTGAGCACGGCGGTCTGCACGTTATTATCTCGGATTATATAGAAGCAAAATATACCGATGCATCAGCATCAACCCTTACCTTTACCCACGAAACGTGGGATTACGTAAATCGGGAAAAGGAGGAGCGCTTCCCCGATAAAAAAATCGTGGGCTGGCAGCACACTCATCCCGGCTACGGAATTTTCCTTTCCAATTACGATATGTTCATTCAGGAAAACTTCTTCGATCTGCCCTTTCAGGTGGCTTACGTTATTGATCCCAAGCAGCAGATAAGAGGCTTTTTTCAGTGGAAGAATTCAAAGGTGGAAAAGGCGGACGGCTTTTACGTCTATGACGAGGTGGGTAAGAAAATAAATCCTCAGCTTGCAAAAAGCGCAAAAAAAGAGAATAAAAGGGCTGAAATCAAAAAATCAGACCGCTTTATGGGCGCTTTCCTCGTGGCTCTCGTCACCGTTCTTCTCGGTGTCAGCATAACCTCTGTAAGTCTTATGCTTAAATACCGTACGGAGATAGATGCTCTGTCGGGGCTTGTTGCCTCCTCTCAGAACAGCGCTTTCACCGCAGAGGTGCTGACGTCGCTTATAAGAGATGAGCTGACGGGGAAGGATTCCTTAGAGGCTGTTGACAGAATAATCGCTCTTATTGAGGACGGAACTCTGAAAATTGACGATGCCGAAAAGGTTATAGCAGAGCTTAATGCCTTCAAGGAGGAGCTTTCAAAGGACGGCAAGGGTATCAGCTTTATAATATATACCGTCGAGGAGGGGGACACCCTTTCCGATATATGCGCAAAGCACGGTCTCGACTATGATGCCATAGGCACCACTCTGGTTGCTCTCAACGGCCTTGAAAATGAAAATACCATTTTTGCGGGCGGACAGCTGATTATTCCCGTTTGCGAATAACAAAATACAAAAAGAGGTAATACGGACGCTTTTTCCGCATTACCTCTCAATTTTTTAGCATCTTCACGGAAAGTTGGGGGATTTAACTCCAACCTTAATTACATTGTGCTTCGCACTCGGGGTTGACAACCCCGTCCCCCTTTGTCTCTTCGTGACATTTCCCCATACCATGGGGGAACCCCCGGCGAGGGTTCCCGACGCAAAACAGTTCACTGAACTGTTTTGCTTCCCTCCTGCGCTGTTGAAGCATCAGGTGAATCGCAGTCTGCGGACAGCGATTCAAGGGACTTTGTCCCTTAAAAAACCCTATGAGCTTTTGAAAAAGCTCAAGCAAAACTTTTCTCCGGCACTCCCGTGCCCCATATAATTCCCCAACTTTCCGTGAAGCACCTTTTTTTATTGCTTACTGCTGATTTTTCAGCTCGGTCAGCTTATCGGGGAAGTTGACCGTCATTCCGTCGGCTCCTGCAAAATATACCTGCCGCATAAGCTCGGGGGAGTGTACGCCCCAGGCTCTCACGGAAAATCCCATGCTGTGCCAGAGCTCCGTCTTTTCCTTTGTTACCATATCCGCAAGGGGACAGAATTCTCCTATTCCTATTTCCTTCATTGAGCTGAAAAGCTCGTCGGTCTCAATAAAGGTGAGAAAGCCCGTGTCAAACTCGGGGGCAAGCTCTCGGAAATTAATAAGATATTTCTTATGAAAGGATGTAACCGTCGTTTTGCTTGCCATATCATATTTTCTCAGAAGCCTTGCAGTTTCCTCTTCGGCATTTTCGCCCTTGAGCTCAATGGCAAAGCGGATGTCTCTGAAAGAGAAAAGCCTCAGAAATTCCTCTAAGGTGACTATTTTATCCGAAAAGCCGTTTTTCGTAACGTTCAGCTCCCGAAGCTCGGCGAGGGTATAGTCCTCCACGGCGCCCTTTGCCCCCGTCATCCGAAGCAGATCCCCGTCGTGATATAAAACAGCCTGACCGTCGGCGGTAATGCGTACGTCTGTCTCTATTCCGTCTGCTCCCATATAAAGCCCCGTGTAAAAGGCTAAAAGCGTGTTTTCGGGGAGATATTCGCTTGCACCTCTGTGTGCAAAATTTATACAGTCAGCCATAATAAGTCCTCCGTTTTACTCTGAATGAATATATCCTGCTAAAGAAAGCCGAAGCCTTGCACCGTGTCGGCATCCCGACGGATATAACTGAGGGACTGCAAAAAACACCGTTTTTTTACAGCCCCGACGTTTATTAAAACTTCACCTTTGTATCCTTGAATTCAGAAAGTCTTTTTTCATAGGCGGACATAGCCTCTTCTCTGAACGCCGCCTTTTTCTTTTCACCTGCAAGTGAAAGCAGATGCTCTGTGAAAAGGGGATTGAGAGGGAGAATGGGGCCGAGACACGTGGTGCATATCAGATTATTCTTTCTCATACCCTCAAGGGAGCTTTCGGGATTTATGCCGTCGCCTCTGTTTATTTTAAGGAAATAAGAATTGCTGTTGTCGCCGTAAATGAAGCTGAACTGAGAGCGGAAGGCAACTATCTCTATGCCGTCACATTCGCCCAATACCTTGCCGTTATATCTTTTGAAAAGATCGGTTTTTGCAGTAAGAGGGAAGAAGCCGAGTCCCTCAGCCTGAGTTTTTTCGGTGATATACTCGATTTTTTCACAGAAAAGCTCGGCGGCGTTGCCCGTTGCAAGAATTACCGTGCCCTTATCCGTCAGCTGACGGAGTCTGTCCTTTAAGGGCTCGAGAATTCCGAGGACACGTCTTTGCATCTGCTCGCTCATGGAGCCTATCATAATGATATCGGGATCGTGGTCGGCAAAATAAGGTCTTGAAAGAAGATCGGTTTCAATAAAGCGGGCATCGGGCACGCATTGTCTGAGATATTCTGCATTCTGTGCATCGCCGTAAAGTCCTGCTACCTCACCAAAGAGAATTTCAACGGTCATTATTTTGTTCCCTCCCCTAATTTTTTGATCTGCTGCTTCATATTGTCAGCATCGGGCTGACGGTAAAGCTCGTAAAGCACGTATATATCGGAAAAACGCTTTGTGTCAATAAGGCTCACTGCCTTTGTAACGTCCTCGCAAAGGATGATCTTCTCTTTTTTAACACCTGCAAGCAGTGCTCTTAAAAGCTGATCGCGGCAACGAGGTCCCGTGAAAATGATCTGTCCGATGCTCTCGTGGGCAAGATAGGAATAATCGCAGTCGTAAAGCCAGGGTGTGCTTTCGCTTTCGCCGATGTTATCGTGAAGATCGTCAATGTCTATAAGCAGAAGCTTGTTATCCACGGGAAGAGATGCAACGTAGCTGAAGCATCTTGCGCAGGCAATGGGATTTTGTCCCTTTGCCATCTGGAAGGTAACGTTAAGCTTGCCTGCCGTCATCGTGTCAAAGCGTGTCTTTACAATTTCAGATTCGCTGAAGCCCTTTTCGATCTGCTCGGGAGTGAGTCCCGCCTCGGTGAGAAGCGCAATTGCTCCCGCAAAGTTATATGCATTTACAATGTTGTCGTTTATGAGATTGTAGGTATATTCTCTGCCCTTTACGCTTATGGTGAATTTATCGTTTGTCTTGTCAATATCCGTTATAACGTAGTCTCTCTCGGGAGAGCGAAGAGAGCAGGAGGAGCAATACATTCTGCCTATGTGGTTATATCTGATGTATTCGCTTTTGAGAGCGCCGCCGCATTCGGGACAGTAAACGATGTCGCTTAAAAAGGGCTTTTCGCTGATTTCGGGCTTTTCGGCATCAAGTCCGAAGTATACTCTGCTTTTACACTGAGGCGCAAGAGTTGAAGTAATAAGATCGTCGCCGTTGAGGATAAGCTTTGTTTTCTCGGGAAGAGCCGAGGTAATGATATAGCTTATGAAGCCCGTATGAGCGTTTCTCTTGATGGAGTCACGCATAATGTTGTTGACTACGAGAAAATCGGGCTTGATATAGGGATGAACGAGTAATGAGGATCGTTCGTCCACCTCAAGAATTGCTATATCCTTTTTTGCCTTGCCGAAAACGGTGCTGTCTGCCAAAAGAGCCGCCGCAACGCCTGCCTGAACGTTTGAGCCGAATGAATTATTTGTAACGGAATAGCCGTTTTTTATAAGAATGGAGTTAAGCAGATTGCTGACGGTGGTTTTTCCGTTGGTTCCCGTAACGCAGATAACCGTTTCGGGCATTGTCAGATGTCCGAGGAAATCCTTGGATATTTTAAGCGCAACCTCACCGGGAAGATAGGTGGCGTTTCGTCCAAGCATTTTCAAAAGAAATCGTGCAAGCTTTGCCGCCCACAGGGCAATAAAGAATCTTAATTTTTTCATATATCGTTTCCTTCTTCTTTATAAAAGCTGTCAGGGAAGATCTCCCCCGACAGCTTTGATTTTTTGCTATGCGGAAAATAGCGGAATCCCTGAGAAATTTCGGGGAACGGACGTGCCGCTTGCGTGAGGATTCCGTGTGCTTACTGAAGAACAGCCTTAAGGCTCTTTTTCAGAATCTCAAGTCCTGCGAGGAGAAGCTCATCCTCAATTACAAGGGGAGGCATAAGCTTGAGAACGTTGTTGTCTCTGCCTACTCTTTCTACAATAAGACCGTTTTTGAAGCACTCTGCAATAAGAGGCTTTGTTATATCGCAGGGGAACTGTGAGAAGTCAACACCCCAGATAAGTCCGGTGCCTCTGAAGGAGATCCTTTCATCTATTGTGACGATTTCCTTTGCAAGGAAGTCTGAAACTATCTGTCCCTTTCTCTGAACCTCAGCCTCAACGTTTTCCTCAACAACCTTGCGAAGTCCCTCTTTACCTGCAATAAGTGAAAGCTGGTTGCCTCTGAAGGTGCCCGTATGCTCACCGGGTGTCCATATATCAAGCTCCTTCTTGAAAAGAACGAGGGCGAGGGGCATACCGCAGCCGCCGATGGACTTTGAAAGAGTTATAATATCGGGAACGATGCCTGCCTTTTCAAAGGAGAAGAAGGTTCCCGTTCTTGCATTGCCTACCTGAATTTCGTCGGCAATAAGAAGAATGTCGTGCTTTGTGCAAAGCTCTCTGAGAGCTCTGAGGAATTCGGGCTCGAAGGTGTAAATACCGCCGTCTGCCTGAACGCACTCAAGAATAACTGCGGCGGGCTTTTCAATACCCGAATGGTCGTCCGTAAGGATGGTCTCCATATACTTTATGGAATCGAAGCCGCCCAGCATATAGGGAGCGGGAATGTGTGTCACGTTTGCAAGAGGCTGACCTGCGCCCTCTCTTGAGGCTGCATCGGTTGTAAGAGAAAGAGCACCGAGAGTCATTCCGTGGAAGGCACCCATAAATGCGAAAATATTTTCTCTCTTCTTGTTCTTTCTTGCAAGCTTGAGAGCTGCTTCAACGGCGTTTGTGCCTGTGGGGCCCGCAAACTGGATCTTATAATCAAAGCCTCTGGGAATGAGGATGTTTTCCTGAAAATACTCAATAAAATCTCTCTTGGGAGCGGTATACATATCCATTGAATGAACGATTCCGTCATTCTTCAGATATTCAACGATCTGCTCAACCATTGAGTCGGGATTGTGACCGTAATTGAGAGCGCCCGCGCCTGCAAAAAAGTCAATATATTCCTTTCCGTCCTCGTCTGTCATAACAGAGCCCTTTGCCTTGGTGAAAACGGTAGGGAAGCTGCGGCAGTATGAGCGTACGTTTGATTCGTAATTTTCAAAAGCATTTGTATTCATTTTACTACACTCTTTTCGTTTATGTATTTTAATACAAATTAAAGTATATCATAGGGAAAATCCAAAATCAAGATAAAGGAAAATTTTAACAGATGAAAATATATTTAAGTTTTTGTAAAATTTGCTCTTTGAGGGACAGGCATTGTTGACTTATCGGAGGATTTTTGTTAAAATTCTGAAATATATCGGATTATGGTGAAATGAAATGAAAAGGATTATGGTGATTCTGACGGTGCTTGTGCTGACGGTGCTCAGCGCTCTGCCCGTCAATGCATACGACTTGTTTTTATTAAAGAACGGAGATGCGGACGCGGACGGTAAGGTTACGGCTGAGGATGCAAGACTTATTCTCAGAGCCTCCGTAGGGCTTCACACTCCCGTGATTTTTTTAAGACCCGTATATGATACGGACTGTGACGGTGATATAACGGCATCGGATGCTAGACGGGCTCTCAGACTTGCCGTGGGGCTTGAAAAGACGGACGGCGCCTCTCAGAATAAGGAGACTCAGGCAAAGAGCCTTATGTCTGCCGTTTCGGGCAAGGAGCTGAGACGTCTTATGACGGATATCTGCGCCTTCGGCTCTCGCTCCGTCGTGTTCCCTGACAATAACCTTGACGCCGCACGCTTTATAAAGGACAGCCTTTCCTCCTACGGCTATAATGCAACGCTTCAGAGCTTTACCTATTCGGGAATCGAAACGGCAAACGTTATTGCCACCCTCAACAAAAACGAGAATCATAAGGAGATCGTGCTTCTTGCCGCACATTTTGACTGCTGGGACGGTGCTCACGGAGCTATCGACAATGCCTCGGGAGTTGCCTCGCTTTTGCATATTGCAAAGCTTCTCAAGGAAACGGGAGCAAGTCTTGATAAGGAAATAAGAATTGCCTTCTTCTCGGCAGAGGAAATGGGTTATTACGGTGCATATCATTATCTTTCAACCCTTTCGGCGGATGAAAAAAGCAGGATAAGCGTATATAATCTTGATATGACGGGCAAAAGCGTGCTGTCCGACGGAGTGCTTGCCGTCAGCACAGAGCCCGTAACGGGAGGCAATAAGCCCGTTGCGAAGGCAAACGGTATCAGCAATGCAATAGATAAGGCAAAGGCGCTGACGGGAAATATCGGCGAGAAAAAATATTATTCCCCCGTAGCCGCAGGCAAGCACGATATCGTGC
This sequence comes from Acutalibacteraceae bacterium, assembly GCA_045654865.1. Classification (GTDB taxonomy): domain Bacteria; phylum Bacillota; class Clostridia; order Oscillospirales; family Acutalibacteraceae; genus RUG806. Next base: position 15,469 of record JAZOOE010000236.1, read on the forward strand.
CCTTCAGAAAGGCGGGCATTCCCGCCGTCACGATTTCCTGGAGAGAGATAAGAGCGGAGGGTGCCTCGGGCTCCGATTATGATCTTGCTCCCCCCTCTCAGATTCACACAAAGCTTGACACCTTCTCAAACTTTGACTTTGAGTCCCACGAAAAAACAACGAAGCTGATTATTGCTTCTCTTGTCTTTATATAAAACCATTTTTCCGCAGCCTCGTATCTGACGTCCCTCGGCGGGAGCGGAATTGCCTTCGGTGAAGCTTTATCATCCCGCATTTTCGGGGAAATTTCCCCACGATAACAAAAAGGCACTCTGAAAAGAAATTTTCCTTTCAGAGTGCTCTGTTTTATCCCTCAAAGCAGTCGTATGCCTTTAATATACATTCTCCCGTTTTATACAAAAAGCGTTCCATTTCCTTTGCCAGCTCAAGGGGAGGATTTGAAAGCCGCTTGCTTTTTTCAAATCTTCTGCGGTCTCCCTGCCAATAGTCATAAGGTCTCAGTGCGGAATCGCACTCAAAGGTCAGCGGCCCCGTAAAGCCCACGTCAATAAGGGCGGTCATAATCTCGTCAACGTTCATGGTTCCCATAAAGGGGATTATATGCTCATCGCCCGAGCCTCTGTTATCGTTGAAGTGAACAGCCATAAGATGCCTGCCCATGCTGACGATTTCATCATACTGATTGCCCTCACAGTTTGCGTGCCCCGTATCCCAGCAGGCGTGAAAAAGCGGATGATCTACGTATTCACAGAATTCCCGCATATCCTTACCGCTGATGAGATAATACATATCTCCCATATTCTTTACGGTGGAATTCTCGCAAAGAATGTTCACTCCGTATTTTTCTGCCGCAGACAAAGCCTCCTTGTAGAATTTTTTGTTCTCCTTAAACCAGATTTCCTTGTCCTTTATTCTGCTGCTCCAGCCTGCGTGGACCACAAGCCTCGGAATCCCGAGGGCGGCGCATATCTCAACGGCTCTTACTGTCTTGAAAAGGGCGTCGGAGTAGGCGTTTTCCTTGTCCCCGAGATTGTTTGTGTTCGGAGAATGTGCCTGCACGAAGCTGCAGCCGAGGCTGTCTGCCAGAGCCTTCAGAGCTTTCGTGTTTTCTTCGCGGTTATCCGCAAAAAACAGAGGGTTATTATCGCTGACGTCATACAGCGACAGATCAAGATATCTGAAGCCTGCTTCATATACGTTTTGTATACATTCCTCATAGGAAAGCTTATATCTTCCGAAATCTCCGGTTGTGGTGGCAAGTTTCATTCGTTGCTCCTCCTTTATTTTTTTATGACAAAGCCTGCAAAGCCGAAGGGGGGAATATCGCTGAGAATCAGGCGGGAGCCTTGGCGTCTGCCGCCGCAGGAAATGAATTCAACCTCGGAGAAATCAACGTTTACGGTGATCTCGGGCTCAATTACGGTGTCGGCAAAGAAATTCCACAGGCCCGTGACAAGGGTGCTCTCATCCTCCTTGCACTGCATATATAATGCGGGATGTCCGCCCGTTTCCGCGGGGAGAGGCTTTCCCGAAAGATATTCAACGGCATTGCGGTATTGGCGGTTTCGCTCATAATGTCTCAGAATGTTGGGATTGCTGATGTCGGGAATTACGTTGAGCACAAGAAAACGCTGTCCCGAAGCATTTTTATAGAAATAAGAGAGGGGAAGCTGTCTGCCCTGTTTTTCGGTATAGGAAAGTATCCGTGCACCGTCCTTCAATGTAATGCTTCTGACGGGTGCGCCCATAGCACTGATGCGGTTATTGTTATCTGTGAAAATTTCGAATGTGCCCGAGGTGGTCTTTTCTCCGAAATCGGAAATTCCCGTGTCGATTCCTCTTTCGCTGAGAATCTCTGCGGCGGTGACGTCAAGAATGAGTCCGCTGTCGGCGGCTTCTGCGGGCAGTGCCCTCGCGTTTTCTCCGAACACGGCACCGCATACACCCTTTCCCTCATATACCGTAGGTATGGAGTTATACGAAAGCGTGCGTGCCGCCATGGAGAAAAACAGATTGTCTATGGGATATTCCTCCCCGAAAACGGCATCGGCAAGCTTTTTCGGAGTCTCGTAAACTCTTACGCCCACGGACTTCTTATTTGAAAAATTCTTTTCTATAGCCTCATAAAGAGCCTTGTTCCTTTGGTGAGCGCGCCAATAGCCCGTCTCGTATTCGGGGGCGGAAACGTAGTCCATACCGTATTTGAGAATACCGTCGGTGCAGTCAGCCGCCCTCATAGCAGTGTCGAAGCCCTCGAGAAAGGATGCGGGAACAAGGGTTCTCGGACGCGGATATACGTCACCCTCGGAAAAGATCTCAATATCTGAGCGCTCCGTCCAGCTGCATTCCATTCTTGAAAGCTCAATGCTGTCCTGCAAGGAAATTCCCCAGGCTCTCAGAGCCGCCCAGTAGGGCGCACCGATAAGACGGAAAAAGGGCTTGGTGTCTCCTGCAAAAATGAGGGAAAGCTCCTCGGCGGAGACTCCGTCAATATCCCAGGAGTTAAGGCAGGCGCAGGCTCCAAGACGTATATTTTTGTCAACACTGTCAACCGCCTCGCGCATTTTTTTTGCAAAGGCTCTCAGAGCATCGCCGTTGGCTTTTATGTATGCGTCGCGGTATTTGTTTTTGCCGCCGTGGTAAACGTGCTCTCTTATAAGCTCCTCTGAGACCTCCTCGCCGAGAATTTCCGAGATCTTTTGCAGATGCTTTTTGCAGACACAGCCGGGGGCTTCGCCGAGAAAGCCGTAGCGCAGATCATCGTCATACATTATGATATCCACACCCGTTTTTGCAATATCTTCCGTATACGATGCGGCAAAGCTGAGAAAGTCCTCATCGGCAGGGCACATATTCTCAGGGAAGTTCTGTCCCTTGAGGCTCCTTATGCAGGTAAAGGGGGAATCGGAGAGCATAAATGCGCATATCCACGCGCCCACCTCATAGCCCTTGCTTTTGAAATATCGGCAGTTCTCACCGAGAGTGCGAAGAGCCTCTTCTCGGGCGACGGAATCAAGGGTATAACGGTCAAGCGCAAGAAAAATTCTCTCGGGCTCAAGATTTTTAATCTGAAGATACGTGCGCTCGGGTGTGTATCGGTTGACATTTTCATTCATCACGGGAACAGAGATTTTATACATAAGCAGTCTCCTTAATGAAATTTCGGTGAGAAACAAACAATTGTAATCTGCCTTCAGTATATCAGAGAAAATCTGCATTTTCAATAAAATCGGACAAATGGTGAGGTCTTTCTCTGAAGTTATAAAAAAATATAAAAAAACTATTGACATCCTAAAAAACTTGTGCTATATTATATGAGCGTTCCAAACGGAATACGCTGGTGTAGCTCAGTTGGTAGAGCAGCTGATTTGTAATCAGCAGGTCGGGGGTTCGAGTCCGTCCACCAGCTCCAATTAAATATGGGAGAATTCCCGAGCGGCCAAAGGGGGCAGACTGTAAATCTGTTGTCAACGACTTCGGTGGTTCGAATCCACCTTCTCCCACCAAAAATCCTCGTACGAAAGTACGGGGATTTTTACTTTTTACCTCTTCACTATTCACTCTTCACTAAAATTGCATTCAGAGATTTTTGGAAAGTAACAAGTAATAAGTATTAGTGAAGAAGTGAATTTTAAAATGCGTTATTGTCATTCGGATACCGCTATCAAAAATAAATTCGTACATTCGACTAACCTCCCGTTATAAGGTAGAATAAAGCTACCAAATAACAGGAGGTTTTATTTATGAGCAGAAAAACAAAAATTCAGTTTACGGATTTTGAATGCAACTTTATACAATGATACTATGTCGTTATAATGAAGATAATATAGCATCCACTTGAGGTATAAGAACATTTTGGATGCTTTCATAAATTCTTTGAAAAGGAGATTTCAAAAATAATTCTTTCAGACGTGCAGCTTCTTCGTTATCTCCGGCAATTTCAGCATCTTTTATCATCTCCAGTGAAATTCTATTATTATCTTCCAAAAAGCGTGAAAGAGGTTTTAAGAAGCCATCTACCCCGGAAGAGGACGGGTTGTTATGAGCTTTTAGCATAGCTGTTCCTTCTTCTTCAATACTTACCGCTTCATCCATCAAATTCATCAACATTACTTTTAAAATACAAAGAGAGGTCGCTAAAGACAAACCTTCAAGAGATTGTTCAGCATCGGTAATATCAGATTCCATTTGATTTGACATCGAGATAGGATTGATCCATTCAATTTCGGGATTTGAGTGGCACTTTGAAATAAATTTTCTATATTTAACATAATATTCCCAATGAAGTTCTGTATCCACATTATAAATTTCATATGGAATACGTATTTCAAAATTTTGATAATCCTCAAATGTTGAAATTTTATTATTAAAGGCAGAGATTAAAGCAATTATGCGGTTTATTTCAACTTCAAGAAAATGGCAGCGAAACGAAAAGTTTTCTAATCGTTTTGCAAGCTTGAAATATTCGTATTCTATTTTTGCTTGTTCGATCAGGTCCATATTAACACCTCTCTGATTTTATGTTCTATTCAATTATATTACGATACAGAGTGAATGTCAAATTGACATAAAAATTTAGATTTAATGATTACATAAGCATGTGTGGTCAGACAAATACCACATATGTTCATTACAACGATACAGAACATTCCAAGAATACATATAATGGTGACATTCTTTGTTTAAGATTGGAGATGGAACAACTTCAACAATTACAGAATCTCATAACTACGTTCAGGGTGTTTGTACAGATTGTGGTTTTATTTTTAACAGGGTGTTTACTGAAAATAGCTTGTCTTTTTTTTATCCATTGCGAAAGCAATGGTATATCACCACCCGAAGGGTGTATCTCATCAGCCGTCAGGCTGCATATCATCACGCGAAGCGTGTATCAAAAAGCTTTCGCAATGATGATATACAACGGTTATCACCGTTGATGATATGCAATTCCTTGCGGAATTGATGATATACACGGCGTTGCCGTGATTTCCCTCCCCCGATGTATTCCCTCTTTATATTAAACCATTCCCCATTCGTTTTTAGTTTTGACACTGAAAACCGGATGGGATTTTTTATTGAAATGTTGCAAACCATATGATATACTTAATATGCTACACAAACT
>JAZOOE010000237.1:0-2696 GCA_045654865.1 Acutalibacteraceae bacterium
CTGAAGGTGATATAAGCTGTAGTATCAGAAGCTTCTCAAAGTCATTTAACCTTTGTAAGATAAATACTTCAAAAAGGGTTAAGATCAATTCAATTAAAGTGTTAAGTAATTCAGCTTTACAAGTATCGTCAAGCAAAATTAAAACAACAGTTGATGTTTCAATTGAAGCGATAGAGGAGGATATTTGTAAAGTAAAGTTATTGACAAGCTATTCAACAGAAAACACGCTGAATAAAAGAGTTAACGGTGTAATTCTCTATTTTGCTGTTCGTGGAGAGAATATCTGGGACATAGCAAAGAAGAACAGAACCTCGGTTGAAAAGCTTAAATGTAATAATTCTCTGTCTGATGATGTGCTGACTGAGGATATGATGTTAATTTTACCTAATATTTAAAATTTCTTGATTTATTCACTCGAATAATCTATAGTATTAGTATCAAAGTTCGGGAGAAAGTTATGATAAATAAGTTTAATTCTAAAAGTATGGAATTTTTAAAGGAGTTGTATAAGATTGGTGTCGGACCGTCAAGCTCCCATACAATGGGCTCTGAAAGAGCGGCCAAGATAATTTCATTACGGCACCCTGATGCTGATAGCTTTATTGTTACACTGTATGGCTCATTAGCAAAAACCGGAGTTGGCCACAGAACCGATTATATCATCAGGCATACGCTTTCTGAAGAAAAAACTCTTATAAAGTTTGATGAACAAACGGTAGAACTTGAGCATCCGAATACGATGAAATTTGAAGTATTCAAGGATAATTCGAAAATTACTGAATACATTGTTTTAAGTGTTGGCGGTGGGGCTATAAGATTTCTCGGGGAAGCAATTAAGCCACCTGAAAGACCTTATCAGCTCAGCACGTTTTCTGAAATTGCAGATTATTGCAAAGCTAATGATCTTCGCTTGTGGCAATATGTTGAACAGGTTGAAGGCTTTGAAATATGGGATTTTCTGCAAACTGTATGGGATTGTATGAAAAATTCCGTAAAGGACGGAATTGCCGCAGAGGGAGAGATATTCGGCGGATTAAACGTTCAAAGAAAAGCAAAACAACTTTACAGCTATCGGCATATGGATGAGCTTGCCGAGACAAAGGAAAATCGTTTGGTTTGTGCGTATGCATTCGCTGTCAGTGAACAGAATCCTTCTTGCAACGGAAAAATCGTTACCGCTCCCACCTGCGGTGCAAGCGGTGTGTTGCCTGCGGTTTTAAAATATACTCAGGACAAAAAGCGTCTGTCTGATTCTGATATTCTCAGAGCTCTTGCAACTGGCGGTCTTATCGGTAATATTATAAAAACAAACGCGTCTATCAGCGGAGCTGAAGCCGGCTGTCAGGCTGAAATCGGAAGCGCTTGCTCAATGGCTGCGGCAGCCCTTGCGGAACTGTATGAAATGGATATGGATCAAATTGAATATGCCGCAGAGGTTGCAATGGAGCACCATCTCGGACTTACTTGTGATCCTGTAAAGGGCTTGGTACAAATTCCTTGTATTGAGCGAAATGCAGTTGCAGCAATGAGGGCAATAAATGCAGTAAATCTTGCTAATTTTCTTGCCGGATCTCGTAAAATTTCATTCGATCTTATTGTAAAAACCATGTATGAAACGGGCATAGACTTATCTCACAGGTACAGAGAAACAAGTGAAGGCGGTCTTGCTAAGCTTTACGAATAAAGCTTTAACTTTTTACTCAGGACTATCTGTACGGCAGATAGTCCGTTTTTTTACAAATATATACTTGTAAAATTTGCAATTAGTGGTAAAATATAATTTAAAAATACTCAAAGGATTGATTTAATGACTAAGATTGATATTTATTCCGGTTTTCTCGGAGCCGGAAAAACAACGTTGATCAAGAAATTAATTTCTGATTGTTATAAGGGCGAGCGTCTTGTTCTTATTGAAAATGAATTTGGCGAAATCGGCATTGACGGCGGATTTTTACAGGATGCAGGTATTGAAATTACAGAAATGAATTCAGGGTGTATCTGCTGCAGTCTTGTCGGTGATTTCAGGTCTGCACTTGCTAAAGTTATTGAGGAATATTCTCCTGACAGAATACTTATTGAGCCGTCGGGCGTGGGAAAGCTTTCTGACGTTATAAAAGCTGTTGAGGCTATCGCAGATGAAAATGTGTGTCTTAATGCTTTCACAACTGTCGTTGATGCCGGTAAGTGTAAGATGTATATGAAAAATTTCGGTGAATTTTTCAATGATCAGATCGAACACGCAGGTACGATTATTATGAGCCATGCTGACGTAGTTAAGGCTGATAAATTGAAAACTGCTGTCGATCTCGTTAGAGAAAAGAATCCTGATGCAGTTATTGTTACAACTCCGATTAATGACCTGAGCTCAGATGCGTTAAAAAATGCAATTGAACGTGTTGATACAATTGATTCTGTGATGAATGGTATGAAGAATGAAAAACAACATCATCACGATGAAGACTGTGATTGCGGATGCCACGCTCACGAACATGAACATCATCACCATCATCACCATCATCACGATGAAGACTGTGATTGCGGGTGTCATGATCACGAACATGAGCATCATCACCATCATCACGATGAGGACTGTGATTGCGGGTGTCATGATCACGAACATGAGCATCATCATCACGATGAGGACTGTGATTGTGGGTGTCATGATCACGAACATGAGCATCATCACCATCATCACG
>JAZOOE010000238.1:0-8727 GCA_045654865.1 Acutalibacteraceae bacterium
TAGTATATGCTAATATATGGAAGAAATAGGAAAAAATGACAAATTAAAAAAGGTTATTGTTCCTAAAAAACGAAAGGAAATGTGTATAATGAAGCAGAAAAAAGTTTTAATTGCAGAGGAAAACGGCGAGTTCCTTAAGAATTTATTATCATCCTTCAGAAATTTTGGATTTGAATGTATAAGCATTCCGAAAAATGGAGAGGAAACAATCAGCGCTATTGAAAAGCATCAGCCGGATATTATCATTATCCAGAGCTTTATGGCTCGTCTTGATGCTCTTGCCGTACTTAAGCTTTTGCCGACGATGAATCTTAAAGCAAAGCCATACGTAGTGGTGCTTTCTAATGCGGATAACGGAAATCTTGAACAACAGCTGCTGCAGATGGGAGCAGATTATTACTTTATAAAGCCCGTTGATGTAGACATTCTTACGGAAAGAATTGTGCAGCTTACAGGCTGGGAGGGTGGAGCCTCTAACGTAATTAAAATGAAGAATGGTGTTGAGCCTGATCTTGAAATTACCGTTTCGGAGATTATGCATGAGCTTGGTGTGCCTGCTCATATCAAGGGGTATCAGTATTTAAGAGATGCAATAATACTGTCCGTTAATTCACCCGAAATGATGAATTCTGTTACCAAGGTTTTATATCCTACCGTGGCAAAGCATTTCAATACAACTTCATCAAGAGTTGAAAGAGCGATAAGGCACGCCATTGAGGTTGCGTGGGACAGAGGTGATATTGATATTCTCGGCTCCTATTTCGGCTATACGATACAAAATACGAGAGGAAAACCTACAAATTCGGAATTTATCGCTATGATTTCTGATAAGCTTCGGTTGAAGCTCAAAAAAATATCCTGATTATGTCAACAGCGGCAAGTAATTGCTGCTGTTGATTTTTTGTGTGAACTATCTGTTGAAAGATATGCGGAATTGTTATAAAATGATTTCGGTGATAATATGATTATTGATTCAAACGGTGATATAATAGACGTGTTGAAGGAACTTGCGGATGATAAATATAAGGAATTTCAGTCTGCGCTGATTCCACACGTGCCTGAAGATAAAATTATCGGTGTACGCATTCCCATTCTGAGAAGGCTTGCAAAGGATATGATAAAAAACGGTATAGCGGATGATTTCATAAGCCGACTGCCGCACGATTATTATGATGAGGATAATCTTCATGCTTTTATAATCGCCGAAATCAGAGATTTTGATAAGCTGATGTATGAGATTGAAAGATTTATTCCGTATATAGATAATTGGGCAACCTGTGACAGCCTGAGACCGAAGGCAATAAAAAATGATGCTCGTAAGGCAATTGAATATTGCAGGAAATGGATGCTTTGTGAAGAAGAGTTTGTTGCACGCTTCGGAATTGAAATGCTAATGATATATTTTTCAGATGAATATTTTGATTTTGAGGATGCCGAAAGGATCGCAGAAATAAAAAATGAAAAATATTATGTAAAAATGATGATTGCCTGGTATCTTGCAACGATGCTTTCAAAAAGATGGGATAGCATTATCTCAATTTTTGAAAGTAAATCTCTTGATAAGTTCGTGCACAATAAAGCTGTTCAAAAGTCTGTCGAAAGTCTCAGATTATCAGCAGAGCAGAAGGCATACCTTAAAAAATTGAAGATAACGGATTAAAGTTGTAACAAAAAATTTATGTAACAAGAACATTTGTTCATAAATAATATTTACTTTACGTCAGATTTTTGCTATAATAGAAGTAATTTATTGATAGCGGAGTAATTATGAATAGTTTTAAATTAGTTTCTGAATATAAGCCTACCGGTGATCAGCCTCAGGCTATACAAGAGCTTGTTGACGGTATAAACAAGGGGTATAAAGAGCAAACCCTTCTTGGTGTCACGGGTTCAGGAAAAACCTTTACTATGGCCAATATTATCGAAAAGCTTAACCGTCCTACGCTTGTGCTTGCTCATAACAAAACGCTTGCCGCACAGCTATGCTCGGAATTCCGTGAATTTTTTCCCGAAAATGCAGTTGAATATTTTGTTTCCTACTACGATTACTATCAGCCCGAGGCATATATAGCTTCAACTGATACCTATATAGAAAAGGACTCAGCAATTAACGATGAAATTGACCGTCTGAGGCATTCCGCAACATCTGCCTTGTCTGAAAGACGTGACGTTATCATAGTCGCCAGTGTTTCTTGTATATATTCTCTCGGAAATCCGATAGATTACAAAAATATGGTAATTTCTCTGCGTGTAGGAATGGAAAAAAGCCGTGATGAATTGATTTCAAAGCTCATAGACATACAGTATGAGAGAAATGATATTAATTTCATCAGAAATAAATTCAGAGTAAAGGGCGACGTTGTTGATATTTTTCCTGTTTACAATAATGAAAATGCAATAAGGATTGAATTTTTCGGCGATGAGATTGACAAGATCTGTGAAATAAATCCCTTGACAGGAGAAGTAAAAAATACATTTTCCCACGTAGCAATATATCCCGCTTCTCATTATGTAGTTGCTCCCGAGAAGATCCGCGTTGCCGTTGATGCGATATTAGCAGAAATGGAAGAACGGGAGGAATGGTTCAGATCACAGGGAAAGCTTATTGAAGCTCAGAGAATAAGAGAACGAACGCAGTATGATATGGAAATGCTGCTTGAAACCGGCTTCTGCAAGGGAATTGAAAATTATTCCCGAATAATGGCAGACAGAGAGCCGGGCTCTGCTCCCTTTACGCTTCTTGATTTCTTTCCCGAGGATTATGTGCTGTTTGTTGATGAGTCTCACGTTACTCTGCCTCAGGCCAGAGGTATGTTCGGGGGAGATAAATCGCGTAAGGATTCGCTTATAGATTTTGGCTTCAGATTGCCCTCTGCTTACGATAACCGTCCGTTGACGTTTGATGAGTTTTATTCAAAAACCAATCAGAAGATATTTGTCAGTGCAACACCGGGAGATCTTGAAAAGAAGCTCAGCAGTCATATTGCAGAGCAGATAATTCGTCCTACGGGACTTCTTGATCCCGAAATTGAGGTTCGTCCGGTGGACGGACAGATAGATGACCTTATTGGTGAAATCAACGTCAGAACGCAAAAAAAGGAAAGAGTGCTTGTAACAACTCTTACCAAAGCGATGGCAGAAAGCCTTACAGATTACCTTACCGATTACGGTATTAAGGTCAGATATATGCATTATGATATTGATACTATGGAGCGAATGGAGATAATCAGAGATCTCAGAACGGGAGAGTTTGACGTGCTTGTGGGAATTAATCTTCTCAGAGAAGGTCTTGATATTCCCGAGGTTTCGCTGGTTGTTATACTTGATGCCGATAAGGAGGGCTTTCTGCGTTCGGAAACCTCACTGATACAGACGGTGGGACGAGCTGCGAGAAATGCCAACGGTAAGGTTATTATGTATGCCGAAAGTGTTACCCCGTCAATGGAAAGAGCAATTACCGAGACGTTCCGAAGAAGAGAAAAACAGCAAAAATATAATGAAGAGCACGGAATTGTTCCGAAGACCATTGTTAAGGGCATAAGAGAAATTATTGAAATATCAAATACCCATAAGGCCGCAAAGAAGGACGGTGTAAGAAAGCTGTCAAAAAAGGAAAAAGAGTTGCTTATCAACAGTCTTACAAAGGAAATGAAGGCGGCTGCGAAGTTGCTTGACTTTGAAAATGCCGCATATCTCAGAGATAAGATAAAACAGCTTCAGGAATCCTGAAAATAATAAACGGAGAAAAATATGTCACAGAAAAAAATAAGAATAGTAGGTGCAAAGGAACATAATCTGAAAAACGTCTCTCTGGAAATACCGAGAGATAAATTCGTGGTTTTCACGGGACTTTCGGGCTCGGGAAAATCTACTCTTGCATTTGATACGATATATGCCGAGGGGCAGAGAAGATACGTTGAATCCTTATCATCCTACGCAAGACAATTCCTCGGACAAATGGAAAAGCCCAACGTCGAGCTTATTGAGGGTTTATCTCCCGCAATATCAATTGATCAGAAAACAACTTCAAAAAATCCTCGTTCCACAGTCGGAACAGTTACGGAGATATATGATTATCTGAGACTTTTATATGCAAGAGCGGGAATACCTCATTGTCCCGTCTGCGGTAAGGAAATAAAGCCTCAGAGCATTGATATGATAACGGATAAGGTGCTTGAGCTTCCTTATGGCACAAAATTTATGATTATGGCACCCGTGGTCAGAGGACGCAAGGGCGAACACGCCAAGATATTGGAGGAAGCAAGAAAAGCAGGCTTTGTCCGTGCCAGAATTGACGGTGAAATGTATGAGCTGAGTGAAGAAATAAAGCTCAGCAAAACCAATAAGCATTCAATAGAGATAGTTGTTGACAGACTCATTATCAAAGACGGAATTGAATCCCGTGTTGCGGATTCGCTTGAGACAGCATTAAACCTCAGCGACAGATTAGTTCTTGTAAGCGTGATCGGCGGCGAGGAAATGCTTTTTTCCCAGAACTATTCCTGTCCGGATCATAATGTCGGAATAGGAGAGCTGAGCCCCCGCCTGTTTTCCTTTAATAATCCTTACGGCGCTTGTTCCACTTGTGCAGGACTCGGTATATTCAAGAAGGTTGCTCCCGAGCTTATTATTCCCGATAAAAGCCTTTCCATAAATGAGGGTGCTATAAAGGGCTGTGGCTGGACAAATGAAAAATACGGCACGATTGCTCGAATGTATATGGAGGGAATTGCGAAAAAATACGCCTTTTCTATGGATGATGCAATAGAGGACATTCCCGAGGAAGCGGTTGATGCAATTCTTTACGGTACAGGCGAGGAAACACTGAAGCTCAGAAGAAGCTTTCATACGGGAACTACCGAATATGAGGCTCCGTTCGAGGGTATTGTTAATAATCTTGAGCGCAGATACAGAGAATCAAACAGCGAGTGGGCGCGTTGGGAAATAGAGCTGTTTATGTTCGATCACGATTGTCCTGAATGCGGAGGTGCAAGACTTAAAAAGGAAATTCTTGCGGTTACGGTCGGCGGTATCAGCATTGATGAATTTACGAGAATGTCTGTGGCTGATGAAATCAGCTTTCTGAATAATCTCCGGTTGAGCGAAAGAGATAAGATAATAGCCGACGGTATTATCAAAGAGATCAAGGCTCGTCTTGAATTTCTCAGGGAGGTCGGTTTGGATTATCTTACACTTGCCCGTTCATCGGGAACGTTATCCGGCGGAGAAAGTCAGCGTATCAGGCTTGCAACGCAGATAGGCTCTGCTCTTACGGGTGTTCTTTACGTGCTTGACGAGCCAAGCATCGGTCTGCATCAGAGAGATAACGATAAACTCATCGGTACACTTAAAAATTTGCGAGATCTGGGAAATACTCTTATTGTCGTAGAGCATGACGAAGATACTATGAAAAATGCTGATTATATCGTTGATATCGGTCCCGGTGCAGGTGTACACGGCGGCGAGATAGTTGCGGCAGGTAGCCTTGAGGATATAAAAAAGTGTCACAGATCCATAACCGGACAGTATCTTTGCGGTGAAAGAAAAATAGAGATTCCCGAAAGACGACGTGCGGGTAACGGAAAATATCTCAAAATCCTTGGAGCCGGACAGAATAATCTTAAAGACATTGACGTCAGCTTCCCCCTCGGAAAGTTCATCGCAGTTACAGGTGTATCGGGCTCGGGTAAATCCTCGCTGATAAACGAGATACTTTATAAGCATCTTGCAAATGAACTGAACGGAGCAAAAACCTTCCCCGGAAAACACAGAGCGGTTAAAGGAATTGAAAATCTTGATAAGGTTATAGATATTGATCAGTCACCCATCGGAAGAACACCCCGCTCAAATCCCGCAACCTATACGGGGGCCTTCACCGATATCCGAAAGCTGTTTTCGGAAACCACGGATGCAAAGATCAAGGGTTATGCGCCGGGGCGTTTCTCCTTCAATGTTGCAGGCGGCAGATGTGAGGCATGCAGTGGTGACGGTATTGTTAAAATTGAGATGCATTTCCTTGCCGACGTTTATGTTCCCTGTGAAATTTGTAAGGGTGCAAGATATAACAGAGAAACACTTGAAGTGAAATATAAGGGAAAAAATATAAGTGAGGTTCTCAATATGACCGTTGAGGAGGGCTTGAAATTCTTTGAAAATCAGCCCGCAATCAGGAGAAAGCTTCAAACCTTGTTTGACGTAGGACTCGGGTATATAAGCATCGGACAGCCCGCAACACAGCTTTCGGGCGGTGAAGCACAGAGAGTCAAGCTTTCAACGGAATTATCAAAGAGACCGAGCGGTAAAACTCTTTATATTCTTGATGAGCCTACAACGGGACTTCATACAGCCGACGTTCATAAGCTTATTGAGGTTTTGCAGAAGCTTGCTGATGGCGGTAATACCGTTATCGTTATTGAGCATAATCTTGACGTTATAAAATGTGCTGATCATATAATTGATCTCGGTCCTGAGGGCGGCTTCGGCGGCGGTGAGATAGTCGTGGAGGGAACCCCTGAGGAGGTTGTCTTGTGTAAAGAAAGCTATACGGGTAAATATCTGAAAAAATATCTTGAAGAGCAATAAATATTTAGAGAGGATTGATGGTATATGATTAAAAAACTTTATTCTAAGCCGGTTTGTCTGACAATTCTCTGTTGTGCCTTTGTGTACGGGCTTGCGCTTCCGTTTTTCTGGGGAAATGATCCTACACAGCCTACGGGGACTCTGTCATTACTTTGCGAGGACAGAAAGATTTATTTCTGGATATGGGGAATATTGATGAGCGGCGGTATTAACGTGAATGCACAGTATATGTATAGAAAATTCAACTATAAAAATCGCTTGCTTGACGCGCTTTGCATTCTTGCTTTTATCAGTATGTGCTTTGTAGCTCTGACTCTCGGACACAGTATTGAGGACTGGAATCCCAAAAGATTGTTACATTGGATCGCAACGGGTATGTTTATTGCTTTCTGCGTGTTGTCCGTTATTCTTTTCTTTTTGCTTAATATAAAAAAGAGAAAGGACTTTATAATTCCTGCAATCTGCGTTGGTGCAATACTGCTTACTTTCGTAGTGATATTTGTGTTTGTCGGAAAAAGTGCGATTATGGAAATGGTGCCCCTTGCGATGCTTCAGGTGCTTTTGTTTGTCGTAAATTTTACACCTGTATTAAAAGCTGATATGAAAAAGGATTGTTTAAATGTATAGAAGTATCCGCCGGGAGACAACTCGGCGGATATTTTTTGTTCGTGTAAGACTTGATAATTGTCGCTATATCTATTAAAATATAGCGGATTGATAATAATTTTGTCTTCAAGGAGATATTATGTCGAGAACATTGACCTTTGTTGTGCCGTCAGAGCTTGACGGAGAAAAATTAATTGTATTCTTGCGGGGCTTTGTGAAAATATCCGCAAGGCTGTTGCCTAAATTAAAAAACGATCCTATGGGCTTATTGCGCAACGGTACACATATCAGAACGATCGACAGAATATCGGCAGGCGATATTATTACAATTAATCTTCCCGATGAGATAAACGAAATCCCCCCGAGTGATACCGAGGGGTTGGATATAGTATACGAAGACAATGATATGCTCATCATAAACAAGTCCGGTGATATTGCTATGCATCCGACGCATAATCATCAGGGGGACACGTTGGCGAATAAGATTTCAGCATATTATCAGCAAAAGGGCAGAAGCGTAATTTTCAGAGCCGTGGGAAGACTTGATAAATGCACGTCAGGGCTTGTAATTATTGCATTGAATGCTCATTGTGCCAATCTTTTGTCTGAGAACGTAAACAAAGAATATCTTGCAATAGTAGCAGGTGAGTATACGGGACAAGGTACCATCAATAAGCCGATAGTGAGACCTGATCCGGGTAAAACCTACAGATGGGTGGGTGAAGACGGTGAATATGCCGTAACCCATTGGAAAGCAATTGGGACAGACGGAAAACGCAGCCTGATGAAAATCAATCTCGAAACGGGAAGAACCCATCAGATACGCGTGCATTTTGCTTCACAGGGAACGCCCTTGGCGGGAGACGATATGTATGGCAGTTCAGACAGGGAAATCAGCAGAGCCGCTTTGCATTGCTTCTCTCTGAGCTTTGTTCATCCCATAACTAAAAAGCAAATGTATTTTGAGGCTCCTTTGCCTTTGGATATGAAGCAGCTCGCTGATTCGATAAGCGGTTGATAAATATATAACCAACTTAATAGTTTGTTAATATATTTATTGCAGAAATGTTAAATTGTATGCTATTATTATTAATAACTCTTTGTTAATATGTGTTGTATCAGATTTTTAACGGAGAGATTGAATTATGGCTAAAATTATTGTTCCTGTGTCTACCTTGATTGTTACTTTAGGCTTCGGTGGTGTTTTTGGATACTATGCAAAAAAGGCTTCTTATATTTTCTCGGCAGTAAGAAGATAATCTGTTATGCTTTGTTTTGCAGGCAGTGAAGGCTGTGGTCTTTGCTGCCTTTTGTTTTTTTGTAAATAAAGAAAGAGATGCTTCGGATTTTTCCTAAGCATCTCTGATTTTTTGTTATTCTGCCGTGTTGATTGAAAGGCCGAGGAGCTTCAACTGATCATCATCAACCTTTGAGGGACACTCCGTCATAGCTTCTGTTGCATCCTTGAGCTTGGGATATGCGATAACGTCACGAAGGCTCTCTGCTCCGATCATCTGCATAACAAGTCTGTCAAGACCG
>JAZOOE010000239.1:0-2740 GCA_045654865.1 Acutalibacteraceae bacterium
CTTTTTTTCAAGAATTAATTACCTCTATTGACTGAGAGATTTTATAATGCTACACTGAAAACGGGAGGAATGACAATGGAAAATATTATTTTTGATACTTCTGTAAGCTACGGTAAATTTAAGTTACTTAATGCAACAAACGGCGGCCCTTGGCATAAAAGGCACGCAGATGACCAGTACAGAACAAATATGGCAGACTATAAGGCTGCCCGAATCCCCTACTCACGCAATCACGATTCCGCAGTTTGCGGAATTTACGGCGGTCCATACAGTCATGATATTACTTGTATATTTCCCGATTTCAACGCAGATCCTTATTCCCCTGATTCTTACGATTTTGCATGTACGGACGAAGCAATCCTCGTCTGCCTTGAAGCGGGAACAGAAACTTTTTTCAGACTCGGTCAGACAATTGAGCATCAGATCAAAAAGCATGGTACCTTGCCGCCCCGCGATTTCAAAAAATGGGCAATTATCTGCGAACATATCATAAAGCATTATAATTACGGTTGGGCTGACGGATTTAAGCTTGGCATAAAATATTGGGAAATATGGAACGAGCCCGACCTTGATTCAGATGACAGTCCAAACAAGCGTTGCTGGGGCGGAACAAAAGCAGAATTTTTCGATTTTTACGAAATTACGGCAAAGCACCTAAAAACCAGCTTCCCTGAGATTAGAATCGGCGGTCCTGCTCTTGCCTATAGGGAGGATTGGGCAGAGGACTTTATAAAGAGAGCACAAAAAAACAATATTCCTATGGATTTCTTTTCATGGCATATTTATTCAAATGAACCTGCTCCGATATTCGAAAGAGCGAAAAGAATAAAGGATATGCTGCAAAAATACGGCTTTACGCAAACAGAAAGCATACTCAATGAATGGAACTACGTAAAGGGCTGGGGTGAGGAATTTGTATATTCAATTGAAAGCATCATCGGAATGAAGGGCGCCGCTTTCATTATGTCCGTAATAAGCGAGGCACAAAAAGCCGATATAGACCTATTGATGTACTACGACACCAGGCCTTCTGTATTCAATGGTGTTTTTGATTACTACACTTACAGACCGTTAAAGGGATATTATCCTTTTCTTTGGTACGGCTCATTTTACGATCTTGAATACGAAATCAGAGCAAATCATACACCAGATCACATATACACACTTGCAGGTGCTGACTCTGACGGGAAAATCAGCGCTATAATCACTTACTACTCCGATAAGGATAATGAATTGGCAAAGGAAATCAAGGTTGATTTCGGAAAGAATGCTGAGTATGAGATCTATCTTCTTGACTCACAGCATAACGGCGAGCATATAAATACAACAGACTCGCTTATTTTCAGAATAGAAAATCAAAGCTGTATTTACATTAAAGAAAAATAAACGATCCCCGCTATCCGAACAGGACAGCGGGGAAAATTTTTTACTTGATTTCGGAAAGAAGAACAGGTCTGTGTTCAGCAACTGATTTCTTAGCAGCAAGTCCGATCTTAACAGACTGCATACCTGCGTGAATACCAACGGGAACTTCCGTATTGTTTTCACAAGCATCAACAAACTGACGCATTTCCTCTGAAAAGGAGCCCATATATCTTTCAAGGAAGAAGAAGAGGGGCTTCTCTCCTGTTACACCGTTTGCATCAGCAACAACAGCTGTTGAAAGAGTATCGTTAGCAGTTGCAACCATACCCTTAGAGCCGAAAAGCTCAGCTCTCTGATCATATCCGTATGCTGCACGGCGTGAATTATCAATAACAGCAAGAGCACCGTTTGCCATCTTCATAGTGATGATAGCTGTATCAACGTCACCCTGCTCACCGATAGCAGGATCAACAAGAACTGCTGAATTCACATAAACCTCTTCAACGTCACTGTTGGTAAGGAAGCATGCCATATCAAAATCATGAATAGTCATATCAAGGAAAATACCGCCTGATACTGCAATATACTTGGGATTGGGAGGCTCGGGATCGCGTGACGTAATTTTGAGGATATGAGCATCACCGATTCTGCCGGCATCATAAGCCTTACGGATAGCAGCAAAGTTATGGTCAAAACGACGATTGAAACCAACCTGGAATTTAATCTCAGGATGCTTTGCAAGCGCATCAGCAACAGCCTGAATCTTTTCTATTGAATGATCTACGGGCTTTTCACAAAAAACGTGCTTACCTGCCTCAATAGCTTCGATTGAGATAGTAGAATGTGTGTCTGTTGATGAGCAAACAAGAACTGCGTCAATTTCCTTGTCTTCAAGAATCTTTTTATAATCGGTGTAGATATCCTTAACACCGAAGCCTTCACAGAAAGCCTTTGTTTCATCATTCATAAAGGGATCTGCAATTGCCTTTACAGTTGCATTTTTTACGTGATAAGAAATTGATTCAAGATGAACCTTACCGATTCGGCCTGCACCGATAATACCGATTGTAAGCATAATTATATCTCCTTTTATTGATTATATAGTGCCGTCCCAAGTGGAAACAGCTTTATTTGTCTTTTCTTCTTCATCAAACCAACGCTGGGTTACACACTTGCTTTCCGTAAAGAAGCGATAAGCATCCTTGCCCAGACAATGAAGATCGCCGAAGAATGAATCCTTATGACCGGAGAACGGGAAAAAGCCTATCGGCACGGGAATACCAACGTTGACACCGACCATACCGCCGTGAGTATGACGAACAAACTCTCTTGCAAAATATCCGCTCTGAGTGAAAATTACAGAACCGTTTGCATA
>JAZOOE010000240.1:0-8821 GCA_045654865.1 Acutalibacteraceae bacterium
CAGGGGGGGCGAAGCTCCGGAGGGCGTGTGAAAAATTTAAGGCTTTTCGGAGCACACTTGTCAGTTTAAGGAGAATCAGAAAATGAAAAACGTTTATATGGTGCAGGCTTCAAATACCTATACGGGAAATTCCTTTAAGGCGGCATATCTTCCTTATGCCGTGGGACTTCTTGTTGCCTATGCCTTTTCCGATGAGAAAATTAAAAGTGAATATGAATTCAAGAGATTTGTGTTCATCAGAGAGGATACGGACAGTGTGGTTGACAGCATGGAAAGTCCCGCATTCGTCGGCTTCTCAAACTATATCTGGAACACTCAGTATAATCTCACCCTTGCAAGAAAGATAAAGGAAAAATATCCCCGATGCATCATCCTTTTCGGCGGACACAACGTTTCTCCCGACAATGAATTCTTAGAAAAATATCCCTTTATAGATTTTCTTATTCACAGCGAGGGCGAGGAGGCATTCCGCGAGCTTCTGCTGGCACTTTGCGAGGAAGATCCCGACTTTTCCTCAATTGCCAACCTTTCATACAGAAAGGACGGCTTATGTGTTAAGAATCCTACCGTGGTGCTTACAAAAACCGATTATCCCTCTCCCTATCTTGAGGGCTATTTCGATTACATATTCGAGGAATATCCCGATTATCAGCTGGATGCGATTCTTGAGACCTCAAGAGGCTGTCCCAGAGACTGTGCCTACTGCGACTGGGGCTGTAACTCTCAGAAAATAAAGCTTTTCCCCATTGAAAGAGTTTTTGCGGAGATAGACTGGCTTGCCGCTCATAAGGTCAAGTTTATATGGGGCGCAGATGCCAACTTCGGTGCCTATGAAAGAGATATGGACATTGTTGACTATCTTGTAAGCGTGCGCGAGAAAACGGGCTATCCCGAGAGAATCAGAACCAATTATTCAATGACGCATCACGAGGCAGTATTCAGGATAAACCGTAAGTTTGAGAAATACGGTCTGAGCAAGGAGGGTGCAACCCTTTCCTTCCAGAGCCTTAATCCCGCAACGCTTGAGGCTATCGGCAGAAAGAATATGAGCCTTGATAAATTCTCATCACTTCTTTCAATGTATAAAAAGGACGGCGTTACTACCTACTCGGAGCTTATAACGGGACTTCCCTGTGAGACCTACGAAAGCTTCTGCAAGGGCATCGGTGCGCTTCTCAGTGCAGGTCAGCACAGAATGATAACCGTTTATAACTGCGAGATTCTTCCCAATGCTCCCATGGCAGAGCCTTCGTATATGGAAAAATACGGAATAAAGACTGCCACAATTGAATATCTTACCGCTCACACCGAGACGGATAAGGATATAAAGGAGATCACGAAATACGTTATAGGCACAAACACTCTTCCCACTGAGGATTGGATCGCCTGCAACGTGTTCACCTGCTTTGAGGAATCCTACCATCATTACGGAATCCTTAAATTCATCTCCATATACCTCTATAAGGAAATGGGCGTTCCCTACGAGGACTTTTATAATGCAATAATCGATTTTGCCAAGAAAAACGAAAGCTCTATCTGCTATTCCGTTTACGAGAAGCTTTATTCCTTCTTCAAGGCAATTTCTCTTGAAAAGCCCATCAAGCTTTATGCAAACAAGATCTTCGGCGACATAACCTGGATTCCCAAGAACGTTGCCCATCTTGACACCATTTACAGAATTGACGATTTCTACAAGGAGATAGCTCCCGTGCTTGAGGGCTTCGGACTTACGGGACAGCACCTTGAGGAGATCATAAGATATGAAAAGACCGCTCTGAAGTTCCCCTCTAAAAATGATTTCTCCGTGGACTTCGATTTTAACTGGCACGAATATTTTACCGCTGTTCTTGAGGACGGCTACGTGCCTCTTGAAATGAAGCCCAACCGTGTCAGCGTTCACAACGAGGTAATTGCCGACAACTGGAAGGATTATGCAATTCAGTCCACCTGGTTCGGCAAGAACGGCTCCACCTTCAATCAGGGTATGACGGTGGTTGACATATAATTATGGAATTTCAGAATTTAAGTATAATGATGGGTGCCGTCACGGAGGTAGAAACCCTCAGACAGACCGTCAACACTCTTCTTGCTGTCTGCGATCATAAGGATCTCAGAGAGATAATAATATGCTATTCGGACAGAAGCACCCCTGAGTCCCTTGCGGTGTGCCGTGAGCTCAGGGAAAACGAGACCGACGTTCCCATAGTCGTTATGAAGCAGACAAGACCTTATATGGCAAGCGTCAACGATACCATTGATGCCGCGCGGGGCTCTCATTGTCTTCTTGTGGCGTCTGATATGGCGCTGGATCTTGACACTGTGCCTATTCTTATTGAAAAGGCAAAAAAGGAGCCCGAGGTCATTCATTCCGTGTCTCGCTGGATGAAGGGCTGTAAATTCTACGGCTACGGCGGAGTGAAGAGAATAATAAATTTCTTTGCTCAGAAATTTCTTGCGGTGCTGTTTTTCAGAAATATGACGGATTTCACCATTCCCGTTCAGATAGCGCCCGCACAGCTTTATAAGTCTATAAAATTTGAGGAAACGCGCTTTCCGTTTCTGCTTGAAATGGTATTAAAGCCCATAAGACTGGGATACCGGTTTACGGAAACACCCACCAACTGCTATTCGAGAAGCGAGGGCAAATCAAGCAATTCCGCAGGTCAGACTCTTGATTATCTGAGAGTGGCTCTGCACATCCGCTTTATGAAAAAGGAAGACATACTCTTAAAGAAAAAGGATTGAACAAAATGAAAACGCTTTTTACAATACCGCCTCAGTGGTACCCTATGAATCCCTATCTTTCGGCGGCTCAGCTTATAGGTCAGTTTCAGGCTCACGGACTTGAGGCAGAGGCTCGGGATTTCAATATTGAATTTTTCAATGACATACTGAAAAGAGAAAGGGTAAGGGAAAGCTTTAATGCCGCCAAGGCATTTTTTGACGGCTTTCTTCCCGAGGTGCAAAAAAACGGCTATTGTCAGGAGCGCTTCAATGAATATTCGAGGGAGCTTAAAACAAAGCTTCTGAGATTCGTTGCAATATCGGAATTTCTTGAAAGCGGGGCCGATGCTGAGTATATTGCCGAAAACGTTGAGAATGCCGTGGCGGTGCTGAAGGACAAGGAGCGCTTTTATGATCCCGAACAGCTTTTCAAGGCAAAGGATATTCTCAAGGATGCATTGAAGATAATTTCTCTGCCCTATGCTCCCTCGAGAATAATGCTTGACAACTTTATTGCAAATCCCGTTTACAGCTATGATTATGAGGATATTAAAATTCAGGTAAACGATCCCTCCCTTAATATGTTTGCACCCTACTTTGACGGCAAGATAAGAGCGGAGGACTTCGAGGACTACGATATTATCGGCATAAGCATCTTCGATCTCAGCCAGGTTATCCCCGGGCTTACCCTTGCAAAGCTGCTCAAGGAGAGAACAAATGCTCATATAACCCTCGGCGGAAACTATATATATAAGATCCGCGATGCCCTTAAAAACATGCCCGAATTTTTTGATATCTTCTGTGACAGCGTACAGCTTGGTGACGGCGAGATAGCGGCGGTAAGACACGCACAGCTTTTAAGAGACGGCGGCTCCCTTGAGCAGGCTTTCTCTCTTATGTATAAAAATGCCGACGGTGAGATCAGAGTCACCGAAACCGCACCTCTGCTTGATATGTCGGCTCTTGCGCCCCCTTGCTTTGACGGCTATGATTTCAGCCTTTATTTCTCAGGGGATATAGTTTTACCCGTTCAGCTTTCAAAGAGCTGCTATTGGGCAAAATGCACCTTCTGTGATTTCTACACGGGGCAGCAGTGCTTTGACATAAAGCCCGTGGAAACCGCCGTAAATGAGGTTGAGGCTCTTGTAGACAAATACGGCGTTAATAAATTCATTTTCGTTGACGAGGCTGTGCCTCCGAGATACTACGAAAAGCTTGCCGACGAGATAATAAGGCGCGGACTTGAGATATATTTCTATTCCTTTGCAAGAATGGAAAGGGCTTTCACAAGGGAAGTGCTTGAAAAGCTTTATAAGGCAGGCGCCAGAATGTTCTCATGGGGCTATGAAGCCGAATCAGAGAGGATCATGACGCTTCTCAACAAGGGAATCGACTGCTCCTACAGAAAAACACTTCTCACGCACGCTATGGAGGTGGGACTCTGGAATCACTGCACCTTCCTTCTCGGCTATCCCGGTGAAACACCCGAGGAAACCGAGTCAACAAAGGAGGTCATAAGAAACCGTGAGCTGGTACACAGCTGTACTCCCTCCAATTTTGCTCTTAAAAAGAACGCCATCCTCATAAACGAAACGGATGACGCAGGTATAAATAAAATCAAGGATAACGGTGAATTCCACATTTCATACACGTATGCTGTGGGTGACAAGGAGACTGCCAATATTAAAAAGGACAGAATGGATTTCCAGACACAGTTTCTGAAAAGCACCGCAGACAGTTTGTGGAGTCTTGATTTTACGGATACTGACCATATTTTCCTTTACAACGTAAAATACGGCGCAAAATGGGTAAGAGATTACCGCCTTGAATATAAAAAACACAATTTCTGATCTGACGGAGTGAATAAAAATGAGAGTTCTTATAATAAATCCCGCCCCCGAGCATTATACGAGAGCAAGATGTGCGCCTCTCGGCTGTCTTGCAATTGCAAGTGCCGTTCAGGCGGCAGGTCACACGGTAAAGATTCTTAACAGAGCCTTGAGCTCAGGTGACATCCGTCCCGAGCTGGACGAATTCAAGCCCGATTTCATCGGCTGCTCTCTTCTTACGGCTATGGCAATCAAGGATTGTCGCTACGTTTCAGGGGAAGCCAAGAAAAGAGGAATAACCGTCGTATGGGGCGGCCCCTTCGTTTCATCTCTGCCCGAGATCGTTTTACAGCTTGATTGTATTGATTATCTTTCCCTCGGTGAGGGAGAGGGCACATGGCTTGAAATGCTTGAAAGAGCCGAGAAGGGAGAGAGCTTCGACGATATCAAGGGTATTGCATACATAAAGGACGGAAAATACGTAAAGACCGAGGACAGAGAATTCCTCGATCTTACAAAGCTTCCTCCTCTTGATTATTCCCTTATTGATGTTCAGAAGGCTTTTTATAAAAATTATCATTACGACGGTATTGCAAGCATGTACCTTTCCAAGGGCTGTACGGGAAAGTGTACCTTCTGCTATAATCACGCCTTCCATAATTCCTGCCGAAGAGGCAGAGACGTAAAGACCTTTATTGAGGAGGCAAAGCTTCTCAAGGAGAAATACGGTGCAACTGCAATAGCCTTTGCAGATGAGCTTTTCGGCTGTAACAAGCAGATCATCCGTGAGATATGCGAGGCTATGATTGAAGCAAAGATAGATCTTCCCTGGGGCGCTATGACCAAGATCGGCATTTTCGACCGCGAGGACTTCGAGCTTATGTATAAGGCAGGCTGCCGTTGGCTTGAGTTCGGCGTTGAAAGCGGTGCAAGAACCACCCTTAACAGAATGAAAAAGGGTATGAAGCTTGAGGACGTTGAAAAGGATCTTCTTGTTTGCAAGGAGCTTGGCATCATCACTCTTTGCTACTTTATCGTAGGTTTCCCCGGAGAAACCGAGGAGGAATTAAAGGAAACCTGTCAGCTTATAAACAAGATAAAGTATTCGCGGTTCGTCTGTTCCTATTTCAGTCCTCTGCCGGGCTCCGAAATGTATGAAAAGCTGGTTTCGGAGGGTAAGCTTACGGCTCCGAAAACAATGAAGGAGTTTTCAAGCAAAACCATCCTCTATTCCCCCAAGCCCAATCTTTCCGAAATCAGCACTCTTGACCTCAAGGTCATCCGCTCTCATATTCTTTGGAGAAGCTTTACCAAAAAGAGCTTTGTTGAAAACGGCAGAATAAATTATTCCCTTGCCAAAAAGGACGTTATCGACGTGCTCAAGAGCCTGAGAGGCCACGGCTTCAAAGAGGGTGTTATTCAGTTCTTCGCCAGCGGCTATGAATTCCTTGATATTTTCTTCTATGCAAATTTCTTCCCCCGCAGGGTAAAGAAATACGGGCTTGATATGAAGGAGGAAAAATGAGAGCGTTATTCATTAATCCCGCAATGGAAAAATATACCCGTCAGGTAAGCTTCCCTCTGGGACTTATGTCGATTGCCACGTATCTGAAGGCACACGGGCATACGGTAAAGATCATTGACCGCACAATAAAAACCACCAACATAAAAAAGGAGATAGCCGACTTTCGTCCCGATATCGTGGGCGTTGCCGTATATTCTCTCAAGTCCTTTTCCGATGCCGAAAAAGTAACCCTTGAGGCAAAAAGGCAGGGCGCCGTTACCGTCTGGGGCGGAATATTCGCCTCTCTTGATACGCAGTTCGTTTTCAATAATATTGACGTGGATTTTGTGTCGATAGGTGAGGGCGAGGGAACGTGGCTGGAGCTTGTTGAGGCTCTTGAAAGGGGAGAAAATCCGAAGACTGTGGCAGGACTTGCCTTTAAGGAAAACGGCAGTGTGGTATTTTCCCCCGAAAGAGAATTTCTCGACCTGTCAGTTCTGCCTCCCGTTGATTTCACTCTGGTTGACGTGGATAAATATCTCGGGCCCATGTACGGCTGTAAGAAGACGGCTCTTCTTTACGTTTCCAAGGGCTGCTACGGACAGTGTACCTTCTGCTTCAATTCGCAGTTCCATAAGCGCTGCCACAGAATGAAGCCTCTTGAGACCTTCTTTGCAGAGGTGAAATATTTGATGGAGCATCACGGAGTGGACTGTATATATCTTGCTGACGAGCTCTTCGGCAGAACCAAGGAGGAGCTTCATTATATATGTAATGCATTCATAGACTCGGGATTGGGCTTTAAGTGGATAGCTCAGACCAGAGCCGGATATTTCACCATTGAGGAATTCCGTCTGATGAAGAAAGCAGGCTGTGTTGCCGTGGATTTCGGAATCGAATCGGGCTCACCCTCAATGCTGAAAACCATAAAAAAGAATATTCCCTATGAAAAAATAAAGGAAACCTTTGAATTCTGCCGAGAGGTGGATATAGTTTCCCTTGCCAATTTCATAATAGGCTTCCCCGATGAGACCGAGGAGCAGTTCAGAGAAACAATAAATATGGCGATGGACATTCCCTCAACCCAGAGAACGTTTTTCTTCTTTATGCCCGGCCCCGGAAGTGAGCTTTACAACGAGCTTGTGGAAAGCGGCAGATATACTCCGCCTAAAACCTTTAAGGAGTATACGGACGTTAAATTCTTTTATTCCCCGAAGCCCAATTTTTCAAAGATCCCCTCAAGGGACTTAAAGGCTGTGAGAGCCTATTTCCTGTGGAAGGGCTTTTCGAGAAAGTATTTTTCCACTACCTCACGAACGTACGATATCGCAAAAAAGGATATTATGGACGTGCTGAAGCAGTTTAAGGGACACGATCTTAAATTCGCCGTTCAGCTGATACTTATATCGGCTTATGAATTCACCGATATTTTCTGCTGGGCGCATTTCTTCCCGTCGGTGTATAAAAAATACAATCTCAGGCTGAATGATAAATAAGAAAAACAAGAAAGCGGTTTGTTATGAGAATTTTATTTATAAATCCCGCGACCTCACGCTATGCAAGGAGTGTTTCGGTGCCGTTGGGGCTTTTGTCAATAGCATCTTTGCTTGAGCACCACGGACATACGGTGAGGATATACGACCGTACGGTGGACAAAACGGACATAGACACCGTTCTGACGGAGTTTTCTCCCGAGCTTGCGGGAATATCGCTTATCTCCTATAAATCCGTAAATGATACCCTTGCTTGTGCTGCCCGATTAAAGAAAATCGGGATTCCCGTTATCGCAGGCGGTCCGCTGGCATCGGTGCTGACGGAGCTTACTCTTAAATATGATTATATAGATGCGGTATCTCTCGGTGAGGGCGAGGCAACCTGGCTTGAGCTTGCCGAGTATTACAGCCTTAGGCAGACCTCTCTTTACGGAATAAAGGGGCTTGCCTTTAAGGATGAATCGGGTAAGACGGTTTATACGGGAGACAGAGAGTTTGTTGACCTTGCCGCCCTGCCCGCACTTGATTGGGAGCTTCTTGACGTTCCTAAATATTTTCAGGGCTCCTACGGCTGTAAGCGGATGCTGTATCTCTATTCCGCAAAGGGCTGTCCTCACAGCTGTACCTTCTGCTATAACAAGGACTTTCACAGATGCACCTACAGAAAGAGGCCTCTTGGTATGCTTCTTGATGAGATACGACATCTTGTGACAGCCTACGGTATGGACGGAGTGTACTTTGCCGATGAAATGTGGTGCCGTAACCGAAACGAGATGCACGAGATATGCGATGCTCTCAAGGGCTTGGAGCTTGACTTCGTGTGGGGCTGTCAGACGAGAATCGGAATCTTCGCCTTGGAGGATTTCCGTTATATGTATGATTCGGGCTGCAGATGGATATTCTTCGGCATTGAAAGCGGCTCTCCCGCGGTGCTTGAGAGGATCAACAAAAAAATCCGTTATGACAAAATTGCAGACACCTTCCGTGACTGCAAGTCGGCGGGAATTGCCGCCATCGGCTCATTTATCGCAGGCTTCCCCGACGAAACAGAGGATGATCTCAGGCAGACGGTGGCTCTTATAGAGACTCTTGATACAAGCCTTATAAATCTTAACTATCTTGCATTGATTCCGGGTGCCGAGATCTATAACAGCCTTGTTGAAAGCGGACGCTACGTTGAAGCGGATACCCTTGAGGACTATACGAAAATAAGTCCTATGGAAAGACTTGAATATAATTTTTCTCTTATTCCCGATCTTGATATAAAGGTT
>JAZOOE010000241.1:0-3128 GCA_045654865.1 Acutalibacteraceae bacterium
ATCAGGAAAATCCCACAACAGACGGAACAATCAGGGGCGAGGCAACAAAGCAGGTTGACCTTGAGCTTCTCTGCAAGGCAGTCGGAATTGACAACGTTGTTATTGCTGCTCCCTTTGACGTTAAGAATTTTGAAAAAATCGTAAAAGAAGAAACAGAAAAAGACGAGCCCTCAGTTATCATTGCTCAGCGCCCTTGTGCACTTCTTAAAACAGTAAAATATTCAGGCAGATGCAAAATCACTGATAAATGCAAAAATTGCAAAATGTGCCTCAAGGCAGGCTGTCCTGCAATCACAGTAAAGGACAAAAAGCCCGTAATCGATGCAACACAATGTAACGGATGCGGACTTTGCATCAACATCTGTCCCTTTGACGCTATAGAAAAGGAGGAGGCTTAAATGGAAACAAAAAGCATTATGATCGTCGGCGTCGGCGGTCAGGGAACACTTCTCGCAAGCCGAATCCTCGGCAATGCAGTTATCAGCCAAGGCTATGATGTCAAGGTATCAGAGGTACACGGAATGAGTCAGCGCGGCGGCTCAGTGGTGACATACGTCCGCTACGGTGAAAAGGTAAACTCCCCCATCATCGACAAGGGCGGCGCAGATATGATTTTAGCCTTTGAGCTTTTAGAAGCAAAAAGAGCACTTCAGTTCCTTAAAGCAGACGGAAAAATCATCGTAAATGCTCAACAGATCGATCCAATGCCCGTAATTATCGGTGCTTGCGAATATCCCTCAGATCTTGAAGATGACCTTAGAAAAAATGCAGATACAACCGTTGTTGATGCCCTTTCACTTGCAAAGCAGGCAGGGAATCAGAAGGCTGTCAACGTTGTGCTTATCGGTGTTATGGCTAAAAATTGGGATATTCCCTACGAGGTATGGACAGATACAATAAAAAATACGGTACCCGAAAAATTCCTTGAAGTAAATCTCAAGGCATTTGAGCTGGGATACAATTCATAAAGGAGAAGAGATATGAAAGAATTAAACAGAAAAATTGAACATCTTTCCGATTCCGTTATCCGCAGAATGACAAGAATTTCAATGGAATGCGGAGCAATCAACCTTTCTCAGGGCTTCCCTGATTTTGATCCCCCCAAATTCATTATGGATAATCTTGCAAGAGTCGCCTCAGAGGGCCCTCATCAGTATTCTCCCACTTGGGGTGCATACAATTACAGAGCCGCTGTTGCAAAAAAAGTCGGAACCTTTATGGGAATTGACCTTGATCCCGACAAAAACGTTATCGGAACCATCGGCAGCACCGAGGCTATGATGGCAACTATGATGGCAATTTCAAACCCCGGTGACAAGATCGTTATCTTCTCCCCCTACTTTGAAAACTATGCCGCACAGAGTCTTTTTAATTCAATGGAACCCATTTTCGTTCCCCTTAACCCTCCCGCATTTACATTCGATGCAAACGTGCTCGAGGATGCATTTAAGGATCCCAAGACCAAGGCTATGCTTCTTTGCAATCCCTCTAATCCCTCAGGTCGAGTTTTCACAAGAGACGAGCTTCAGGTTATTGCTGATCTTGCAATCAAATATGACGTTATCGTTATCACTGACGAGGTTTATGAGCATATCATTTTTGAACCTCACAAGCACACTTATATCGCATCTCTTCCCGGAATGTGGGAAAGAACAATATGCTGCTCATCTCTTTCAAAAACATACTCCATCACAGGTTGGAGACTGGGTTATATCGTAGCCTGCGAGGAGCTTATGAACCGCTGCAAGAAGATACACGACTTTCTTACCGTTTGTGCTCCCTCTCCTCTTCAGGAGGCAATCGTTGCAGGTCTTGAGGCACCTATGTCATATTATAAAGAGCTTCAGGATCACTACACTCATATGAGAGACATCTTTGTCGGAGGTCTTCGTGATCTCGGCTGGAAGTTCACAGAGCCCGAAGGCTCATACTTTATGATGGTTGATATTTCCGAATTCCAGAAAGGTATGACAGATATCGAGTTCTGCGAAAAGCTCGCATATAAGGTAGGTGTTGCAGCCGTTCCCGGCTCAAGCTTCTTCAAGGAGGATGTAAATCATCTTGCACGTTTCCACTTTGCAAAGAAGGACGAAACTCTCTACGAGGCACTTGAAAGACTTTCAAAGCTCAAAGAGCTTATGTAATATAAAAAGTAAAAACTCCATTCCTGCAATCAAGCAGAAATGGAGTTTTTTATTATATGCAAAAAAACACTTTTATATATGCTCGCGCTTCGGCTTCTTTCCGTCGATCTCATATTAATAGCCGTAATATTTAAGCCATTTCACATATAGCGGCATCCAGGCATCTGCAAGAGGCTGATTTTCAGCAAGTCCGAGTCCGTGGGCGCCATAAGGAAAAATGTGCAATTCACAAGGAATTTTTACCTTAATAAGGCTTGAAGCAAAGCGGAGTGAGCATTCGGGGTTCACAGCGTCATCCTCTGCGGTATGCCACAAGAAAATCGGAGGCATATCTTCTCTTATAATATTTTCGGAAGACAAGCTTTCAATCATATTCTTGTCAGGAGCTTCTCCGAGAAGATTATAAAGAGTACCGCGATGAGTAATTTCAGGATCCAGAGAAGCTACCGCATAACAGGGAGCCGAGGTATCGGGACGAGAAGAAACAGCGTCGATTTCATCTGAATTTTTAATACCGTAATCAAATCTCAGAGCCGTCATACAAGTTAAATGACCGCCTGCTGAAAATCCCATAGTGCCGATCTTATCGGGATTCAAGCCCCATTTTTCAGCATTATATCTGAGAAGACGGATAGCTCTGCGTGCATCTGTCTCCATAACGGGATGCATATAGGGTGCAATTCTGTAATTAAGATACGCCGCAGAAATTCCGTTGTCATTCAGATAACGGCATATAGCATCGCCCTCATGGTCAATGCACACAAAACCGTATCCTCCACCGGGAATTACAAGAATACATCCGTTTGATTTTCCGTTTTCAAGAAAATACTCAGTTATTGACGGAGGCTCCTGCCCAAAATCGGGCTCAAAATACGGAACGTCATTTTCCCAAAGATATATTTTATTCATCATAATAATATCATCCTTCCGTTATTATATAATGATATTAACATATAAAAACAATTACTGTCAAACAAAAAAAGA
>JAZOOE010000242.1:0-2456 GCA_045654865.1 Acutalibacteraceae bacterium
AGCTGTAATAATATTATCCTTGCAACGGGCGGTCCTGCGGGAATATATTACGATACGGTTTATCCCGACGGACACACGGGAGCTTCCTCACTTGCTCTCAGGGCGGGAGCCTCTTTGCAGAATATGACGGAATGGCAGTTCGGACTTGCAAGCACAAATCCGAAGTGGAACGTTTCGGGAACGTATATGCAGGTACTGCCGCGCTTCGTTTCCGTTGACGAAAACGGGAACGAATATGAGTTCCTAAAGGATTACTTTCAGGACACATACGAAGCTCTTTCTATGGTTTTCTTAAAGGGATATCAGTGGCCCTTTGATTCAAAAAAAGCAAAAAACGGCTCGTCTCAGATCGACATTGCAGTATACAGAGAATGTGTTGAGCACGACAGAAGAGTATTTCTTGATTTCACAAAAAATCCATTCGGACTTGACGAGATAAACTTTGAAGCTCTGTCCGAGGAAGCCTGCACCTACCTTAAAAATGCAAAGGCTCTTTTCGGAACCCCCATAGAAAGACTGAGAAAAATGAACGCTCCCGCAATAGAGCTTTATAAGAGCAAGGGAACGGATATAGAAAAGGATTATCTTGAAATAAGCCTTTGCGCACAGCACAATAACGGCGGTATTGCAGTTGATATGTGGTGGCAGACTGACGTCAAGGGACTTTTTGCGGCAGGAGAATGTGCCGGCACACACGGTATTACAAGACCGGGAGGCTCTGCACTCAATGCAGGTCAGGTGGGATCTCTGAGAGCCGCGCAATACATATCGGGAAAAGCGGAGACAACCGACACCGCAGATGACTTCGGTAAATTGGCGGAAGCCGTGCTTTTACGGCATACTGCGTTCGTTGAAAAAATAAAGGCTGATGAAAATACGGGAAACACTCTCCTTTCCGGCATCAGAAATCAGATGAGCGAATATGCAGGTGCAGTCAGATATCCCGAGGAAATCAGCAGACTTTCAGACAGAAGAAAAAGGGATATTAAAGCTTTCCCCTTATATCTTTCTGCAAAAAATACCGACGGAATTGTCGATGCATATAAATATCACGATGCGCTTATAACTCAAGGCGCCGTGCTTTCCTCAATGAAGAGCTATTACGAAAAAACCTCTCTTGACAGAGGAAGCTCGGTTCTCGTTACCGAAAATACCCTGTCTGATAAGGTTGATTTAAGCAACAAGATTCAGACGGTCTCCTATAAAAACGGAGAATTTCTCGTAGACTGGCGTGACACCCGTCCCATCCCCGACGAGGACGGCTTTTTTGAAAACGTGTGGCGAGGCTACAGAGGAAACAAAAATATATACTGAGGTGATAAAATGTCCTTACTCGGTCTCGTTTCAATATCCTTCAGAAATCTGTCCCCCGAGGAAATAATCAAGGAAGCAAAAAATGCGGGGCTTTCCTGCATTGAATGGGGCAGTGACGTTCACGCGCCCAGAGACGATTACACAAAGCTCAGACAAATAGCTGAGCTTCAGAAACAAAGCAATATTTTCTGCTGCTCATACGGCACGTATTTCCGTCTGGGCAGAGATAGCACCGAAGAGCTTACCGAATATATCGAGGCGGCAAAAATACTCGGTACAGATATTCTGAGACTCTGGTGCGGAACAAAGGCCTCGTCTGAATATACTTCCGATGAGGAAGGACAGCTTTTTGAGGAATGCAAAAAAGCCGCAGTCGTTGCAGAAAAGCACGGAGTCGTTCTCTGTATGGAATGTCATAACGGCACATATACCGACACAAAGGAGGGAGCAATTAAGCTTATGCAGCAGATAAGCTCCCCTGCCCTTCGTATGTACTGGCAACCGAATCAGTTTACCGACAACGAAGAAAACAAGCGTTATGCCCGACTTATTTCCTCTTTCACAAAAGTCATACACGTTTTCAACTGGAGCGCAACGGAAAGATTCCCTCTCGAGGATGCCGTCGGCTTATGGAAAGAATACCTGTCTCATTTCAATAAAAATCAGACCTTGCTTCTGGAATTTATGCCTGACGACAGTATAACGTCGCTGAAAGCAGAAGCGGAAAGCCTGAGAAAAATTACGGAGCGGTAAAATGAAATCTGTATTTTTATGTAACGACAAAAACAATCCACACAGAATATACTCCGAAGAAGTAAGAGCGTGTCTCGTTGAATCCGCTCAGCTTGATCTCAGCGTGTATTCAAAGGAGGACGTATTATCCTCGCCCGAAAATTTTACGGATACGGAATACGTTTTTTCCACGTGGGGAATGCCCGTTTTTTCGGAGGAGGAAACAGCAGCTCTGTTTCCATCTCTGAAATGTGTGTTTTATGCGGCGGGAACGGTTCAGTTTTTTGCAAGACCGTTCCTTAACCGCGGAATAAAGGTATTTTCCGCATGGGCCGCAAATGCCGTACCCGTTGCGGAATATACGGTAGCACAGATAATTCTTGCAAACAAGGGCTTCTTCTCCCTTGCTC
>JAZOOE010000243.1:0-5192 GCA_045654865.1 Acutalibacteraceae bacterium
GGAATTTCTACATCCGGCCTTATGAGTCATTGGACCGGAAGCTGTGACAGCCCTTTGTTTAAGGAGCTGTTAAAAAGAAGCGCATCAGAAAATGAAGGTACCTACAGGAATAAAATTACAAGTATCATTGATCCTGAAAAATTAAAGACTTTGTATCTTGAAATGCTTGATGAAGTCGGATGCAAAATTATGCTTTATACATTTGCCGTTGATGCAATATGTGACGGAGATACCGTGATCGGTGTTTGTGTTATTAATAAATCGGGCAGGACGAATATCTATTCAGAAATTATCATAGATGCGACAGGTGACGGAGATATTGCCGCCGCCTCCGGTGCTGAATTTGTTTTAGGGCGTGAATGTGATAATAAAATGCAGCCTGCTACACTTATGTTTAAGATTGGCGGAGTTGATTATGAACGAGCAGTCTTTCTTGGTTCATTTGAATCTACTTATGAAACAACCGAAGGTGAGTTACAAGCTCTTGCAAAGAAGTATATACCCGCACCTGCGGGTCATATCCTTACATATAAATCTACTCTGCCCGGAGTTGTAACCTGTAATATGACAAATGCAATTGACATTGACGGAACTTGTGCAGATGATTTGACTAAAGCCACTATTGTATGCCGCAGACAAATGACTGATATAGTAAAATATTTGAGACGTTTTGTACCCGGATATGAAAACTGCTATATTATAAGCTCGGCTTCGCTTATAGGTATCAGAGAAACAAGACATTTTAAAGGAAAATATACTTTGACAGAACAGGATATTCTTGAAGCCCGAATTTTTGATGATTACGTTGTAAAGGATGCCTATTTTAATTTTGACGTTCATAATATCAGCGGTTCAGGTCTTGATAAAACGGGTGTTCAAAAGCATTTTTCGCAGACAAAAGGATATACGATACCGTATCGTTGTCTGCTTCCCGAAAGAATTGAAAATCTATTGTTGTGCGGAAGAAATATTTCGGGAACTCATATTGCACACTCAAATTTCAGAGTTATGCCGATTTGTGTAGGTATCGGTGAAGCGGCAGGCGTAGCTTCAGCGGTAGCCGTGCAAAGAAAATGCAAGCTTACTGACGTAACAGCTGAACAAATCAGGGAAATCATTGGAATATGAATTCATTGTAATGAAAAAGTAGTAAATGGAGACTAATTATGGTTAAAAACAGAACCGCTCAGCTCATTTTTCAATCCTTTTTTTGTGCTATAGGTCTGATTGGAGTTATTGCAAGCTTAGGATTCTTTGACATGGTCTGGCGATGGGATTTTTATATTCAGTTTACAAATCTTAGTAATTATTTTTGTATAGCAATAATGTTTGTTGAGCTGATTCAGACAGCAAGAAAGAAGGATGATTCCTTTGTCGATGCTTTTCCTTTGCTGAAATTTATCGGTGTTCTGTCAATTCTTCTTACTTTTATTGTTTTCAATTTCGTAATTGCAAACGAGTCAGGCAGAGATCCTGTGTTAAATTATAAGGTCAACAGTGTGACCTTTCATGTTATTTTGCCGTTGATGTATATTGCGGATTGGATTTTGTTTTATGAAAAGAAAAAGGTAAAGATTTCATATCCGATATTATCAGTTGCATTTCCTCTTCTTTATGCTATATTTATTTTTATACATGCCGCAATATATAAATTTGATTCTTCCGTGCTCAATTATTTCGGAACAGGTCCGTTTATATATCCTTATTTTTTTCTTAATCTTGAAACTTACGGCGCAGGGGGGGTGCTTTTATGGACCTTGGGGCTCGGTGCAGTTTTCATTTTTGCTGGTTTTGCATTTCTTTTTTTAGATAAGGCTTTGTTTCGTTTAACTACAAGAAAAAAAGTTAAAGGATTGAGGTGAGATTATGACTAAAGATAAAAAGTTTGACATTATTTCAGGTACACTTACTGTAGTGTTTTTCGGCTTGCTGATATACGGTGCATATTCACTGTGGTATATTTTTTGCGGAACGGACAGTGGTTCTGACGTTCATCTCTATACTGTTCTTTGCGGTACGTCAATCGGATGGTTTGTTTATTATTTCATCAGAACGATTACAATAAATGGCGGTTGGATTAAGGCAATTATTTCTCTGTTTTTGGGAAATGCTGTTTTTCAAGGTCTTATTTGGGGCATTAATAATAAAATTAATATTGCCTGCACTGATAATGAAGCAGTTCTGATAAAAACCTTCACCGTCACTTTTTCGATCGCCCTTGTCTGTCTGTTTGTTTCCTTTGTGTTAAAAGCCGCAAAGCACCGTTTATATAATATGTTTTTTGCTCTTATTTACTTTGCGCTGAGTCTTGCTTGTCTTTATAATTTCAATGCAGAAAATATCAGAGGTCTTGAATATAAAAAGAACATAAAGTTCAATACCATAACCGCTGAAGAGATTGCATTGACTGAAAATGAAAAAGATCTTGCTGAAAAATGGTATAATGATAATTTCATTGATAACAACGGTGTTTATCCGTTTTCTTTCAAGGTTGACGGTATAAGCTTTAATTCGTTGAATTGGGAAAAGTGCATCGTCAATACGGCTGATGATGAATTATATAACGGAGCCAAGACCGAATACATTATTCTGACGAATGATGAGACGTCGCTTGAGGTGACTATTGAGCTTACATATTTTGAAAATAATGCAACTTGCCAGTGGATGGTTTTTATCAAAAATACAGGAGCATCCAATTCAGGCGTTATCAGTGAGTTTTATGCATATAATTCCGCTGAAAATACGGGAAAAGCAGAGCTCTACTATTCAATGGGCAGTAATACAGCGGCAAGTGACTTTTCCCTCATCAGAAAGAAGCTGTCCTCATTTACAAAATCTTTTTCCGGCGTTGACGGTAAACCAACCGAAAATTATCTCCCTTATTTTAATTTGAATGGCGAAAATGTCGGATTGATTATCGGAATCGGTTGGACGGGGCAGTGGAAAGCTACCTTTACGTTGAAAAAAGAGCAGACTGAAATTACGGTTAAGCAAGAGCATTTTGAAGCTTATCTTCTTCCCGATGAAGAAATACGTTCTCCTCTTGTTTCTGTCGGCTTCTATGATAATGCCAACCCTCTCAAGGGCTTCAATATGTTCAGAAGCTGGATTATGGATTGTGTCTATCCGGAAAATGTAACAAAGAATCAGTATACGGTGATGGAGATTGCAGGTCCGCTCTCAACCCGAACTTCTGACGAAATAATAGAAATTCTTAATACAATCGACGAATCGGTATATAACGGAACCGATGCCTTCTGGATGGATGCCGGCTGGTATCGTTATACTGATGGCTGGCATGACGGCGTAGGCAATTGGATTGTCGATACGTCAAGATATGATAATGGTATAATTGAGTTGTCTGATTATGCTAAAGAAAAGGGACTTGGGCACGTTTTATGGTATGAGCCTGAAAGAGTGGCCTATGGTACCGAATTTCATAAAATCGGCTCTGAGCACGAGGAATGGCTTATTACGGGCGAAGACAATATAATGTGGAATCTCGCAAATGAGGAAGCGTTTGTTTATTATTCTGAATATCTTTTGGCTTCATTGACAGAAAACGGTGTTACGGTTTATCGACAGGATTTTAATTTCGCACCGCTGGAATATTGGCATAAAGCAGATATTGAATTTTATGACGGCAGAGTCGGTATCTGTGAGAACCACTATGTAACAAATCTTTATCGCTTTCTCGATTATCTGACAGAAAATATAGATGGCCTGATAATTGATAACTGCGCTTCGGGAGGTAAGAGACTTGATCTTGAAATGACATATCGCAGTATTCCTTTCTGGCGAAGTGATTATAATTGCTCTTATCATTCAGATCTTTTTAATGCTACTCAATCCCATACCTACGGTATTTCATTTTGGTTGCCGATCAGCGGATCAGCTTTGTATATGCAGGATGAATATGCTATGCGTTCAGACATTATGCCTTTGATGTTGATGGATTTCTTCTCGAATACTCATTCTGATTTCGGCTTCTATAAGGAGCAAAGAGAATTGATGTCGGAACGATATTTTCCTCTCGATTTCGGAAGCTATGATGATAGAAAAATACTTGCGATGCAATATACCGATTCGCAGGCAGGTTCGGGACAGGTGCTTATATATAAAAGACAGAACGTGACTGCGACTGAGTACAATGCCGTGCTTAACGGACTAGATCCCCGTACCGTCTATGAAATTTATGATTATGATAATCCACAAACTGTTTATACTCTTACGGGAGAACAGCTTATGAACGAAGGTTTTACGGTTTCGCTTCCTGACGGCCCAAAGGCAGTAATTCTTATGTTTGCTGCTGTCTAATCGGAAATTTGATTACGCTGATTAATAAAAATGCTCCTCTTTGCCGTGAAAGGCAAGGGGAGCGCTTTAATTTATGTTTTGAAAATTAAATTTTGTTGTGTGCTCTGTATTGTATTTTTGTTGAAGACATTAATTTACAAATACATTTAGGCTAAATTTGAATTATTGAATGTTTTAATTATAAAATATTTAGAATTGCTGAATAAAAAAGTCTGAGAGAAATAAAAGTTTATTCGACAAGCCCGTATTTTACCTTGATTCTATCCATTTTCTCAAGCATAGGCTCAGCTGCAAGCATTATGAAAAGTGCTGTGCCGAAGCCGTGAACTAAATCCATAGGCAACCCGCTTATGTAATAAGCCATAATGGATTTAAATGTTATAGTCTGCGAGGATACCATAAATGCAGCAGCAGGATTCATTATACCACCGTAAATTATAACAGCCGTAAAGGCACCGAAAACTGCAAGCGAAATTCTGCTTCTTCGAAGTAAGCCCTTTTTGAAAAGCACACCTGCAAGAAAGCCGATTATTCCCATACTGAACATCTGCCACGGTGTCCAGGGACCTTGTGAAAAGAGCATATTTGAAAGAAGCATTGTTACTGCACCTACTAAAAAGCCTGCTTCACCGCCAAAGGCTACACCTGCAATAATAGTAAGAGCAAGTACGGGCTTGAACTGCGGAAGCATAAAGAAAAGACTTCTGCCTGCAATTCCTATTGCGCAAAGAACTGCTATTGTTACAAGCTCTCTTGCTTTTGGTTTTCTGCCCTCAAAGATGAGAACAAAGGGCAACATACATTCTAAAAGCACAAGCAGAGCCACGATGTTATACTGACGGTCATCAAGATAGAATATTCCCGCAAAAATTGTC